>NZ_NEUE01000009.1 GCF_002910905.1 Streptomyces sp. SM11
CCGCCGAGGGGGTAGGGATCAGCTCCGCCAGACGTCGGCGGTCAGCGTGACCTTTCCGGAGGCCGGGACGGTGGCGGTGCGGTTGGCGCCGCTCTCCCAGGTGACGTTGCCGTCGGCGTCCTTGCGGACGTACTTGTACGCGAACGTGGTCCCGGCGGGGAGGCTCACGTCCAGCTTCCACACGGGGTACGCCGCCGGGTCGAGCTTCGGCGCGGTCGCCGGGTTCCAGTTGCCGAGGGCTGCCTGGTCGCCGGTGACGTGGATGTTCTGGCCGGGCCGGGTGGTGGCGTCGACGCCGAAGGAGGCGCCGGAGGAGCCGTCACCGGGGCCCGGGTCGGGGTTGGGGCCGCCGCCTCCGCAGGTACGGGCGTCGGTGTGCAGGGCCATGGCGGTACCGGCCGGGACGGTGGCGGTGAACTGGCCGGAGCCGTTGACGCTCACGCCGTTGCCGGACTGCACGTCGCAGTAGTCGCCGGCGGGCAGCGAGGTCTGGAAGGTGCGGGTGAGCGAGGAGCCCTCGTGGTTGATGGCCACGTACGCCGTGTCGCCCCGGCCGAAGGCGATCCGGTCGCCGCCGTCGTCCCACCAGTTCGTGACGGCCTGGCCGCGTGCGGCGTTGCGGAGGCCGACCATGGAGGAGATCTCACGCCAGTCGTGCTGGCACTTCCAGCCGTCGCTGTAGCAGGCGCTGACCCGGCCACCGTTCGGCGGTCCGGCGTCGTGGTCGCTGAACTCGTAGCCGGAGTGGACGTCCGGGGAACCGTAGGGCCAGGCCAGCATGAACACGTTGGCCAGGGTGTAGGCGGAGCCGTACCTGTAGTTGAGAGTGTCGCCGCCGCGCTCGGTGTCGTGGTTGTCGACGAAGACGGCGGACTTGCCGGACTCCATGAAGCCCCAGCCCTCACCGAAGTTCTTGAGGTTGGCGAGCTTCTCGTCGAGGAAGACCTGCTTGAGGCTCCGCCCGTAACGGAACTCCTGGACGTCTCCGGTGCCGAGGTACTCGGACGGCGAGACGGCCTCACCCGCTCCGTGGATCGCCTCGTGCTTCCAGTAGACGTTCGGATCGCTCAGCCGGGACTTGATGTCGGCGAGGTCGCCGGCGGGCATGTGCTTGGCGGCGTCGATCCGGAAGCCGTCGACGCCGAGCGAGATCAGGTCGTCGAGGTAGGCGGCGATCCTGCCGCGTACGTAGTCCTCGCCGGTGTCCAGGTCGGCGAGGCCGACAAGTTCGCAGTTCTGGACGTTGGCGCGGTCCTGGTAGTTGTTGATCTGCGAAGTGCAGTTGTCGAGGTCCGGCACCGAGTAGACGCCCGGATAGTCGTACTTGGTGTACGAGGAGCCGCCGGTGCCGGTGCCGTTACCCGCCGACATGTGGTTGATGACGGCGTCGGCGACGACCTTGACCCCGGCCGAGTGACACGTGTTCACCATGGCGCCGAAGGCGGCGCGGTCGCCGAGGCGGCCGGCGATCCTGTAGCTGACGGGCTGGTAGGACGTCCACCACTGGCCGCCCTGGATGTGCTCCTGGGGCGGCGAGACCTGGACGTAGCCGTAGCCCGCCGGACCGAGAGTGTCCGTGCAGGCCTTGGCTATGGAGTCGAACTTCCACTCGAACATCACAGCGGTGACGTCCTTGTCGCCCGGAGCGGCGGCCTGCGCGGGGGACGCGGCGCCGAATCCGGTGGGGATGACGAGGGCGGCGGCGCCGGCCACGAGGGCGAGCGCGGCAGACAGGGGTCTGCGTGCCATGTCTTTCCTCCTGCGGGTGGGGGAAACGCGGGTGACGGTGCAGCCTCAGCCGGCAACGCGCCATGCCCTCAAGGCTCCTGAAGGTTCTTGCTGCAAGAATGCAAACCTTGCCGCGGAGCAGACCGTACGAGCCCTCCCCCTGCCGGTCAACCCTTTGGACACCTCCCGCTCACATCCACGAAACAGCGGGATCCTTCTGTCGATTTCTCGCTGCAAGACCTTTCGCAAGATATTGCGGACCTGTTACGTTTCATCCCGACTCCGGTCCGGTCGGCCGAGGTTCCGGCACCGCCCACGCGGTTCCGGACCCACGCGCCCGGCCGGCCGGGCCGGTCACGACAAGAGAGGCACCCGGAGTCGCCAACTCCCCGCCGGCCTCCCTGGGCCGACTCCTGGTGCCTCTCCTGTGCGTGGCGGACCCTGCCCAACGACCCTGCCCACCGGACATGATGGTCGGCGATCGAGGGCTGCCCCATGCGCCCACGGCTGACGACCACGTAAGACGTTCTCAGGGAGACGGCATGCCACGTACCGGGGTCTACCTCGCACATCCACGGCCCGGAAGCTTCAACCACGCACTGTTCGACGCCATGGTGGGCGAGTTGCGCAACCGGGGGAGCGACGTCGTCGCGCACGACCTCTACGCGGAGGGGTTCGCACCCGGGCTGACCGCCGACGAGACCGGGACGGTCCTGTCGGCCACGGACACCACCGACACCCAACTGGCGCTGCACCGGGCGGAGGTGGCCACTCTCGACGCCATGGTGTTCGTCCACCCCAACTGGTGGGGAATGCCGCCCGCCGTCCTGACCGGGTGGGTGCAGCGCGTCATGGTGCCCGGCGTCGCCTACAAACTGGGCGCCTCCGAGGGGGAGCCGGAGGGGCTGCTGAAAGCCGGCCGGGCTCTCGTCCTGAACACCTCCGACACTCCCGCGGACCGCGAGGAGAGCGAGTTCGGGGATCCGCTGAACAGGATCTGGTCGGCATGTGTCCTGCCGTACGTGGGAGTTGCCGACGTCCGCCGGGTCGTCTTCCGGACGGTCACCGACTCCACCGACGAGGCCCGGGCGTCCTGGCTGCGCGAAGCGCGTGAGCACGCCGCCGCGCTGCTGGCCTGACGCACACCGCGGACCTGAGCCGTCCCGGAGCGCCCACAGCCCCGGGGCCGGGTCCCCCTTCCGGACCCGGCCCCGTCTCCGCACCGGTTCAGACGCCCCGTACCGCCGCCGTCGAACCCCGGACGACCAGCTCCGGCTGGAAGACGTACTCGGTGCGCTGTACCGGGCTCCCGCCGATCTCCTCCAGCAGCGCGCCCACGGCGGCCGCAGCCATCGCCTGCACGGGCTGGCGCACGGTCGTCAGCGGCGGGTCGGTGAACGCGACGAGCTGCGAGTCGTCGAAGCCGACGACCGAGACGTCACGGGGCACCTCCAGGCCCCTCCCCCGGGCGGCACGGACCACGCCGAGGGCCATCAGGTCGCTGCCGCAGACCATGCCCGTGCAGCCCGCGTCCAGCAGGGCGCCGGCCGCCACCTGGCCGCCCTCGACGCTGAACAGCGTGGAGCAGACCAGCAGTTCGGCTTCCGACCGGTCCATGCCGAGCACCGAGACGGCCGCCTCCACGAACCCGTCGCGCTTGCGGCGGGAGGGGACGTAGCGCTGCGGGCCGATGGCCAGGCCGATCCGGCGGTGGCCGAGGTCGGCGAGATGCCCCAGCGCCATCCGTACGGCAGCGTTGTCGTCGGGCGAGACGAACGGGGCGCTGATGCGTTCGTTGTAGCCGTTGATCAGGACGAACGGCACGCCGCGCTCGGTGAGCGCGGCGTAGCGCCCCGGGTCGGCGGAGGTGTCCGCGTGCAGCCCGGAGAGGAAGACGATGCCGCCGACGCCCCGCTCCACGAGCTGCTCGACGAGCTCGTCCTCGGTGGCTCCGCCGGGCAGTTGGGTGCAGAGCACGGGGGTGTAGCCGTGCCCGGCCAGCACCTGTTCGACGGACTGCGCGAACGCCGGGAAGATCGGGTTGGTGAGTTCGGGCGTCACCAGGCCGATCAGTCCGGCGCTGCGCTGCCGCAGCCGCACGGGCCGCTCGTAGCCCAGGACGTCGAGCGCCGCGAGCACCCGCTGACGCGTGGCGTCCGCGACGCCCTGCTTCCCGTTCAGGACCCGGCTGACCGTCGCCTCGCTGACCGCCGCCTGTCCGGCGATGTCGGAGAGGCGGGGCGCGGCCGTGGTCCTGGGCGCGGGCAGTGTCACACCGTCCACCACACCGTGGTGTCGGCGGGCAGCTCGGCCTCGGCGCCGTCCGCGGTGACCGGGGAGCTGGCGAGCAGCACCCGGCCGGGGGCGGCGATCCGGACCGGGGCACCGGTGGTGTTGACGGTGCAGACGAATCCGGGGCGGGAGAAGACGAGGACGCCTTCGGGGCCGTCCAGCCACTCGACCTCCGTGCCCGCGCCGAGGCCCGGGTGCTCCCGGCGCGCGGCGATCGCGGCCCGGTACAGCTCCAGGGTGGAGCCCGCCACGCCGGTCTGCGCCT
The DNA here is from genome assembly GCF_002910905.1 of Streptomyces sp. SM11. Lineage (GTDB taxonomy): Bacteria > Actinomycetota > Actinomycetes > Streptomycetales > Streptomycetaceae > Streptomyces. Next base: position 4,286 of record NZ_NEUE01000009.1, read on the forward strand.
CGACGGACAGCTCGCCCCAGCCGGCGGGCTGCGGGAGCCAGCTGCCGCCGTCGCCGAAGCCGTACGAACTGCCCTCGCGGGTCCACGGGATCGGGACGCGACAGCCGTCGCGGAAGCCGTCCTGGCCCTCGGCGCGGAAGAACGAGGGGTCCTGGCGGGCCTCGTCGGGCAGGTCGGTGACGTCGGGCAGGCCGAGCTCCTCGCCCTGGTAGACGTAGGCGGAGCCGGGCAGGGCGAGCATCAGGAGGGTGGCGGCGCGGGCCCGGCGCAGTCCCGTCTCACGGTCGCCGGGGGTACGGATCTGGGTGCCGAGGCCCGCCGGGTTGGCGAAGCGGGTGGCGTGCCGGGTGACGTCGTGGTTGGAGAGCACCCAGGTGGCGGGGGCGCCGACCGGGCGCATCGCGGCGAGCGAGGAGTCGATGACCTCGCGCAGTTCGGCGGCGTCCCAGGCGGTGGCCAGATACTGGAAGTTGAACGCCTGGTGCATCTCGTCGGGGCGCACGTAGTTGGCGGTGCGCTCGACGGTGGGCGTCCAGGCCTCGGCGACGGCGATCCTCTCGCCGGGGTACTCGTCGAGAATGGTGCGCCAGCTGCGGTAGATCGCGTGGACGCCGTCCTGGTCGAAGAAGGGCATGACGTCGTTGCCGAGCAGCTTGAGCTGTTCGTGGGAGCCGAGGTCGGGCAGCCCTTCGGCCTTGACGAGGCCGTGGGCGACGTCGACGCGGAAGCCGTCGACGCCCATGTCGAGCCAGAAGCGCAGGATGGAGCGGAACTCGTCGGCGACGGCCGGGTGTTCCCAGTTGAAGTCGGGCTGCTCGGGGGCGAAGAGGTGGAGGTACCAGTCGCCGGGGGTGCCGTCCGGGTTCACCGTACGGGTCCAGGCGGGGCCGCCGAAGATGGACTCCCAGTCGTTGGGCGGGAGTTCGCCGTTCGCGCCCTTTCCGGGGCGGAAGTGGTAGCGCTCGCGCAGGGCGGAGCCGGGGCCCTCGGCCAGGGCGCGCTTGAACCACTCGTGCTGGTCGGAGGAGTGGTTGGGGACCAGGTCGACGATGACGCGCAGGCCCAGGCCGTGCGCCTCGCGGATCAGCGCGTCGGCGTCCAGCAGGTTGCCGAACATCGGGTCGATGGCCCGGTAGTCGGAGACGTCGTAGCCCGCGTCGGCCTGCGGGGAGGCGTAGAAGGGGCTGAGCCAGACCGCGTCGACGCCCAGGTCCCTCAGGTGGGGCAGGCGGGCGGTGACGCCGGCGAGGTCGCCCATGCCGTCGCCGTTGCCGTCGGCGAAGCTCCGTGGATAGACCTGGTAGATCACCGCGTCCTGCCACCAGCCGGTGCGGTGGCCCGGGGCGTCGTCGGACGTGCCGGTGGAGGGGGCAGCGAGGTGCTGGGTCATGTCGTCCCTGGGGTGTCTGGGTGGGGAGCGGCGCCGGTGACCGGGTCGGGGTTTCCGGCGCCGCCGTGACGGGTGCGGTGGTGCGGGCGGGCGCTGCTGTCGGCCCTGGAAGGCTCCGAGGGCTCAGCCCTTGACGGCTCCGGCGGACATGCCGGTGACCAGGTGCTTCTGGGCGAACAGGAACACCAGGGCGGCCGGGATGGCGATGAGGACGGAGGCCGCGGTCATGGGGCCCCACTGGGCCCCGTACTGGTTGACGAACTTCTGGAGTCCGCCGGCCAGCGTGAGGTTCTCGTCGCCGACCAGGAAGGCGGAGGCGTACGCCACCTCGCCCCAGGCGGTGATGAAGGAGTAGAACGCGGTGACCGCGAGGCCCGGCTTGGCCAGCGGCAGGATGAGCCGGAAGAAGGTGCCGAACGGGGTGAGGCCGTCGACCTCGCCCGACTCGTCGATCTCGCGCGGGATGGTGTCGAAGAAGCCCTTCATCATCCAGGCGCAGAACGGCACCGAGATGGTGAGGTAGGTGATGACGAGTCCGGCGGGCTGGTTGAGCAGTCCCAGGGTCGACATGATGTTGTAGATCGGCACGATGAGGACGGCGACCGGGAACATCTGGGTGATCAGCAGTGTCCACATCAGCCCGCGCTTGCCGGGGAAGCGGAAGCGGCTCACCGCGTAACCGGTGGTGGCGGCGACGAAGACGCCGATCACAGTGGAGAGCCCGGCGATGATCACGGAGTTGGCGAACCAGTTGAGGAACTCGGTGTCACGGATGAGGTTCGTGTAGTTGACGAACGTCGTCTCGCGGAAGAAGTCCATGGTGGTCGCGTACTTGGCGGGCTTGAGCGACGTCAGCAGGACCCACAGCACCGGGAAGACCGCGATCACCGAGGCGACGACCAGGGTGAGGTGCAGGGCGAAGGAGGCGAGCGGGGAGCGTTCGCCGCGCAGCCGGACCTTGGGCACCGCGTGCCGGGCGGAGGTGTCGGTCACGGTGGTCACCAGTTGTCTCCCTGGGAGCGCAGGACTCGCCGGTAGACCACGGCGAAGAGCATCAGGAGTACGAGGATCAGCACGCCCCATGTGGAGGACTGCGCGTAGTCGCGCGGGCTGATCTCGAAGGAGAACTTGTACGCCTGGGTCACCAGGATCTGGGTGGCCTCGCCGGGTCCGCCGCGGGTCAGCAGGAAGATCACCGGGAACATGTTGAAGGTCCAGATGGTGGAGAGCAGGACCACCGTGGTGGAGACCGGGCGCAGTCCGGGCAGCGTGATGTGGCGGAATCGCTGCCAGGCGGTCGCACCGTCCATCTCGGCCGCCTCGTACTGCTCGGAGGGGATGGACTGGAGTCCGCCGAGGAGGGCGACCATCATGAACGGGATGCCGAGCCAGACGTTGACGGCGATGACCGCGAACTTGGCCCAGGTCGGGTCGTTCAGCCACGGGACGGCGTCGATGCCGGCCCCGCCGAGAACCTTGTTGAGCAGTCCGCGCTCCTCGTTGTAGAGGAAACGCCAGGCGAAGACGGAGACGAAGCCGGGGATGGCCCAGGGCAGGATGAGGGCCATGCGGTAGGCGGAGCGCCCGGCGATGCGGCGGTTGAGGATGTTCGCCAGGGCCATGCCGAGGACGAACGTGACGCTCACGCAGGAGACGGTCCACACCAGCGTCCAGCCGAGCGTCCCGACGAACTGCGAGCCGGTCAGCGCGTCGATGTAGTTGTCGGCGCCGACGAACTCGTAGGTGGCGGGGATCTCGTTGACGCCGATGGAGCGTGCGACGTTGCGCTCGTCGGCGTCGGTCATCGAGAGGAAGATGCCGCGGACCAGCGGATAGCCGATGATCACGCCGATCACGACGACGACCGGGGCGACCATGGCCCAGGCGTACCAGTGGACCGACAGGGCCCGCCGGAGACGGCCGGGCCTCGGTGGTGGGGTGCCAGTACCGCGGCTCCGGCCGCGGGCGACATTCTCGCCCGCGGCCTTCACCACCGACTGGCTGGTGTGGACAGCCATCAGTCGGCCAACCTTCCTGTTACTTCCAGCCCTCGAGGAGCTTGCGGTAGGAGTCGCCGGTCGACTTGGCGGCCTTCTCCGGCGTGGTCTGGCCGGTGAGGACCTTGGTGTACTCGACGCGCAGCGGCTCGAAGAGGCTGCCGCCCTCGGGGATCCAGGGGCGCTCGACGGCGGTCTCGACGACCGGCTTGAAGAAGCCGACGATCTCGCTGTTCACGGCCTCCTTCTTGGCGTACGCGGAGGTGCGGGTGGGCAGCAGGTTCAGCTCGCCGGCGGCGGTGGCCTGGCTGTCCACGGAGGTCATGTACTCGACGAAGGCGTAGGAGGCGTCGAGGTTCTTGGAGCCCGCGTAGACGGCGAGGTTGTGGCCGCCCTGCGGGGCGCCCTGGGCGGCGGAGCCGGCCGGGACCGGGGCGATGCCCAGGTTGTCCTTGTCGGTGAACTCCTTGCCGGTCAGGGTGTCGGCGACGGCCCAGGGGCCGTTGATCATCATCGCGACGTCGCCGTTCTTGAACGACTGCATCATGTTCTCCCAGCCGTCCGAGGCGTCCGTCTTCGCGGTGCCGTCGTCTACCAGGTCCTTGACCGCCTTGAACGCCTTGACGCCCTCGGGCTTGTCCACGGTGACGGTCTTGGTGCCGGCGTCGACGAGGTCGCCGCCCTCGCCGTACAGGAAGGAGAGGAAGTAGTACGGGTCGTCGCCGCGGAGGTAGAGGCCGGTCTTGCCGGTCTTTTCCTTGATCTTCTTCGCGGCGGTCTTGAGGTCGTCCAGGTTGGCGGGCGCCTCGACGCCGGCCTCCTTGAGCAGCTTCTGGTTGTAGAAGATGCCCATGGAGTCGATGACCTGCGGGACGGCGTAGGTCTTGCCCTCGTACTTGGTGGACGCGACGGCCTGCTTGAGGAAGTCGTCCTGGTTCTTGAGGGCGGGGGTGCCGTCCAGCGGGGCCAGGTAGCTGAGGCTGGCGAAGTCCGGCGTCCAGGCGACCTCGGAGCGGATCACGTCGGGGGCACCGTCGCCAGCCTGGGCGGCGTTCTTGAACTTGTTCTGCGCCTCGCCGAAGGGCACGTTGACGTACTTGACGTCGACCTTCGGGTGCTGCTTCTCGAAGCCTTCGGCCAGCTTCTTGAAGACCTTGTCCTCGCTGCCGACGCTGGAGGTGTCCCACCAGGTCACCGTGCCGGAGAGCTCGCCCGAGCTCGTGCCGCCGGACTCGTCGTCGCTGCCGCAGGCGGTCGCCGCGAGCGCCAGGGCCGCGACCAGGGCGGTGGCCGTTATGCCACGTCGCATCTGAACTCCTTCAACTGCCGTACCGCTCCGTCGCGGCGCCGGGTCGACGTGAACGTAACAAGGATGAAAGACGACCGAAAGACCTTGCGGAAGATTTCTGCAAGCCTTGGCGATCGTTACATTCACGTGTCCTCAAGGTTGCCGTCAAGCCCCTTGACGGGCACCGTTCACCCCAGACAGGAGCAGGTGGGGAACCACGTATCCGCAGTGCGACGATCCGGCCGCAGTCCGCGACCCGAGGCCGCAAGTCCTTGCAAGACATTGCCGGAAAGCCCGTCGACGACCTTCCCCGGGCACCCCCTGGAAGGCCCCACGCACGGTGGGCAATCCGACACGGGCCCGGTACAGTCCCATCCCATGACCGCACGGCTTGCCGATATCGCAACTCAGGCGGGGGTCAGCGAAGCAACGGTCAGCCGGGTCCTGAACGGCAAGCCCGGAGTAGCGGCGACCACCCGCGAATCCGTCCTCGCGGCGCTCGACGTCCTGGGGTACGAACGCCCGGTCCGGCTGCGCAGGCGCAGCGCGGGACTGGTCGGCCTGATCACCCCGGAGCTGGAGAACCCGATCTTCCCGGCACTGGCGCAGGTCATCGGCCAGGCGCTGACCCGGCAGGGCTACACCCCGGTACTGGCGACCCAGACCCCCGGCGGCTCCACCGAGGACGAACTCACCGAAATGCTGGTGGACCGGGGCGTTTCCGGCATCATCTTCGTTTCCGGGCTGCACGCGGACACCTCGGCCGATATGCAGCGCTACGAGCAACTGCGCGGCCAGGGCGTCCCCTTCGTCCTGGTGAACGGCTTCTCCGCCAAGGTGCAGGCCCCCTTCATCTCCCCCGACGACCGGGCGGCGATGCGGCTCGCGGTGACGCACCTGGTGTCCCTGGGGCACACCCGTATCGGCCTCGCGGTCGGCCCCAAGCGTTTCGTGCCGGTGCTCCGCAAGATCGAGGGCTTCCACGCGACGATGCGGGAGCAGCTGGGCCTCGTCCCGGACGAGGTGGAGGAGTTGATCCAGCACTCTCTGTACACCCTGGAGGGCGGTCAGGCCGCCACCTCCGCCCTGATGGAGCGCGGCTGCACGGCGGTCGTGTGCGCGAGCGACATGATGGCGCTCGGGGCGATCCGGGCGGCCCGTCGGCTGTCGAAGGACGTGCCGCGGGATCTGTCGGTGGTGGGCTACGACGACTCACCACTCATAGCGTTCACGGATCCGCCGCTGACGACCGTCCGGCAGCCGGTGACGGCGATGGGCCAGGCCGCCGTGCGCACGCTCCTTGAGGAGATCGGCGGAACCCCGGCTCCGCACAGCGAGTTCGTCTTCATGCCTGAGCTGGTGGTTCGCGGCTCGACGGCCTCCGGACCCGCGGGCGGCCCAGGCTCCCCTCCTCGTCCTTGAGGTGCAGAACGTGCGACCAGAACCCGACCGGAGGATGATCGGGGGCAGGGGGATCACTATGGAAGACTCTCTGCCCATGGGTGAAACTCAGTTGGCAGCACGGGAAGGCCGGTCGACGGCCGGTCCTGCACCCATCACGGTCGACAGAACGCGGAAGACCGGCTGGGCGGCCCGGTTCCGCTCGCTGCGGATCCCCCGCCGCCCCCGGCTCCGGTTCGAGATTCTGCTCATCGCGGTCAGTTACTGGCTGTATTCGCTCGTGCGCAACGCCGTCCCGGAGCAGAAGGCGGCGGCTCTGAGCAACGCGGACTGGATCTGGTCGGCGGAGAAGTCCCTGGGCCTCGCCTTTGAGGAAACGGTCAATCACGCGGTCAATTCCGTGACATGGCTGATCGTGTCGATGAACTACTACTACGCGACACTGCACTTCGTCGTGACCATCGGCGTCCTCGTCTGGCTGTTCCGCCGCCACCCGGGCCGGTACGCGGCGACCCGGCTGGTCCTCTTCGCTACGACGGCCGTGGCCCTGCTCGGCTACTACCTCTACCCACTGGCGCCGCCCCGTCTGATGAACGGCGCGAACTTCATCGACACCGTGCTCCTGCACGAGACGTGGGGCTCGATGGCCTCGGGCAACTTCAAGAACATGTCGAACCAGTACGCAGCGATGCCGTCGATGCACATCGGCTGGTCGCTCTGGTGCGGTCTGACGATCTTCGCCCTGGCCTCGGCGCCCTGGGCCCGCATTCTGGGCCTGCTCTACCCGACGCTCACCCTGGTCGTCATCGTGGCCACCGCCAACCACTTCTGGCTGGACGCGGTCGGCGGCATGGTCTGCCTCGCGTTCGGTTACTCGGTCTCCCGCGTCTGGTACGGCTCGCTGCCGCACCGGCTGCCGAAGTGGGTGCCCGCCGGAAACAGGAACGGGCGGCTGACCGGACTGCGCTCCGCCCGGCTGTCACGCCCGGCCCAGGGACCGGAGCCGGAGCGGCAGCCCGAATCCAGCCCGTCGGGCGCTTGAGGACATCTTTTCCGCCCACCGCACCCGGCACCTGCGGAGGCCCGAGGACCCAGCCCGTCCGGCGTTTGAGGAGCGGGGTCCGGGGCAGAGCCCCGAGGGCCCCGGGGCCCTCGGGAGGACGCGCCTAGGACGCCGCCCCGTAGAACCGCTCCTCCACCACCGCCCGGGCTCTCCGCGTAGTCCGCCGGTAGTCGTCCAACATGTCCCCGACATGCCCCGGCTCGTACCCCAGGTACCGCCCCACCGCCGTCATCTCCCGCGCCTCGGACGGAAACGTGTCGCCCGGCCGCCCCCGCACCAGCATCACCGCGTTGCGCACCCGGGTGGCCAGCACCCACGCCTCGTCCAGTGTCTGCGCGTCCTCCGTCGGAATCAGCCCCGCCGCACACGCGGCGGCCAGCGCCTCGCGCGTACGCGTCGTACGCAGCCCCGGCTCCGCCCACGCGTGCTGCATCTGCATCAGCTGCACGGTCCACTCGACGTCGCTCAGCCCGCCCCGCCCCAGCTTCGCGTGGAGCGTGGGGTCCGCGCCGCGCGGCATCCGCTCGGACTCCATCCGCGCCTTGAGCCGGCGGATCTCGCGTACGGCGTCCTCGCCGAGCCCTTCCATCGGATACCGCAGCGGATCGACGAGCTCGATGAAGTCGCGCCCCAGCTCCTCGTCGCCCGCCACCGTTTCGGCCCGCAGCAGCGCCTGGCTCTCCCAGACCATCGACCAGCGCCGGTAGTAGGCCTCGTACGACTTCAGCGTCCGCACCAGCGGCCCGGTCTTGCCCTCGGGCCGCAGGTCGGCGTCGATCAACAGCGGCGGATCGGCGGTGGGCAGCTGAAGGAGCCGCCGCATCTCACCGACGACCGTGTTGGCGGCCCGGGCCGCCTCCTCGTCGCTGACGCCCTCACGCGGCCGGTGGACGAAGAGGACGTCGGCGTCGGAGCCGTAACTCAGCTCGTGCCCGCCGAAGCGGCCCATGCCGATGACGGCGAACCGGGTCGGCAGCGTGTCGCCCCACTGCGCGCGAACGGCGGCCCGCAGCGCGCCCGCGATGGTGGCGGCGTTGAGGTCGGTGACGGCCGAGCCGACACGGTCGACGAGCGCCCCGTGGTCCTGCTCGGCGGGGTTGTCCTCGGTGCCGTACGAGCCGATGAGGTCGGCGGCCGTCGTACGGAACAGCTCGCGGCGGCGCACCGCGCGCACCACCGCGACGGCCGACTCCGCGTCCCCGGCACGCCCCACCGCGGCCAGTACCTCCTGCTCCAGATGGCCCCGGGTGCGGGGCGTGAGCCCCTCCGGATCGCCGAGGATCGCCACCGCCTCCGGGGCCCGCATGAGCAGATCGGGGGCGAGGCGGCCGGCGGAGAGGACCCGGGCGAGATTCTCCGCTGCGGCCCCCTCGTCACGCAGGAGCCGCAGGTACCACGGGGTCTTGCCCAGCGCGTCGGACACCTTGCGGAAGCCGAGGAGCCCGGCGTCCGGGTCGGCGGAGTCCGCGAACCAGCCGAGCAGCACCGGCAGCAGGGTGCGCTGGATGGCGGCCTTGCGGGAGACCCCGGAGGAGAGGGCCTCCAGGTGCCGCAGGGCGGCCGCAGGGTCGGCGTACCCGAGGGCCTCCAGGCGGATCGCGGCGGCCTTCGCACTGAGCCGGGACTCGGCGGGGGCCAGCTGGGCGACGGCGTCCAGCAGCGGCCGGTAGAAGATCTTCTCGTGCAGTCGCCGTACGACGGAGGCATGCCGCTTCCAGGCCTTGTTCAGCTCGGCCACCGGGTCGGTGCGCATCCCCAGCGACCGGCCGAGCCGCCGCAGGTCCGCCTCGTCCTCGGGGACCAGGTGGGTGCGGCGCAGCCGGTGGAGCTGGATGCGGTGCTCCATGGAGCGCAGGAAGCGGTACGCCTCGTCGAGCTGGGCGGCGTCCGCGCGTCCCACGTACCCGCCCTCGGCGAGCGCCCGCAGCGCCTCCAGGGTGGAGCCGCTGTGCAGGGAGGCGTCGCTGCGTCCGTGCACCAGCTGGAGGAGCTGGACGGCGAACTCGACATCCCGCAGGCCGCCGGGGCCGAGTTTCAGCTCCCGCTCGATCCGGTGGGCGGGGATGTTGTCGACGACCCGGCGGCGCATCTTCTGTACGTCGGGGACGAAGTTCTCCCGGTCGGCGGCCCCCCACACGAGCGGCGCCACCGCTTCGACGTACTCCGCGCCCAGCTCGGGGTCGCCGGCCACCGCGCGGGCCTTCAGCAGGGCCTGGAACTCCCAGGTCTTGGCCCAGCGCTGGTAGTAGGCGAGGTGGGAGCTCAGCGTCCGCACCAGCGGCCCGTTGCGGCCCTCGGGGCGGAGGTTGGCGTCGACCTCCCAGATGGTGCCCTCGGAGGTGGTCTCGGAGCAGATCCGCATCAGGTGGGCGGCCAGCCGGGTGGCCGCCTGCATGGCCTTGGTCTCGTCGACCCCGTCGCGCGCCTCTCCGACGAAGATCACGTCGACGTCGGAGACGTAGTTCAGTTCCCGCCCGCCGCACTTGCCCATCGCGACGACGGCGAGCCGGCACTGCGCGGCGTCCTCGGGCGCGGCCGTCCGGGCGATGGCGAGTGCGGCGCGCAGGGTGGCGGTGGCGAGGTCGGCCAGTTCGGCGGCGGTCTGGGCGAGGTCGGTCGTCCCGCACACGTCCCGGGCGGCGAGGGTGAGCAGGCACCGGCGGTAGGCGACCCGCAGCGAGTCCGGGCCGACGGCGTCGGCGAGCCCGCGCTCGAACTCGGCGACACCGGGGTGCAGGTCGATCGCCTCGTACGTGACGAGCGTCTGCCAGTCACGCGGGTGCCGGGCCAGATGGTCCCCGAGCGCCTCCGAGGCGCCGAGGACCCCGAGGAGCCGGTCGCGCAGGGGTTTGGCGGTGACGAGGGTGTCGAGCAGCACCTGCCGCTCGTCCGCCGCCTCGGCCTCCACGATCCGGACCAGCCCGCGCAGGGCCAGATCCGGGTCGGCGGTGGCCCCGAGCGCCTCCAGGAGGACCGGATCCGACCGTACGGAGGCCAGCGCGTCCAGGCCCAGGAGCTGCTCCGCGGCGGACGGGTCGGTGAATCCGTGCCGCAGCAGCCTGGTGAACGTACTGCTTCTGCGCCCCGGCACCGTCGTCATTCCGTGCTCTCCTGCCGCCCGAACCGATCTGCGTAGCCGCTCGGCTGCTTCCTTGCCGCGTCACAGCTCTCCGAGCCTAGTCCCGTGCCGATGAATTCGGTGCGGCGGAGCGGTCCACCCACGGGGAAAGCACCTGACAGCACTCCTCGACGCCCCACGGAGGAACCATGTCCACGACCAATCACCCCCTTCCCGACCGTTTCCCGGCCAGTCCCCCGGCCCATGCAACCGCCCGTCCCCCGGCGACCGAGCTGGACGCCCGCTACAGCAGCGAGGGCGCGAGCGCCCGCCCCTGGCCGGAGGCGGCCGCCGTACTCGCCCATGCCCCGCTGTACTGGCTGTCCACGGTCCGCCCGGACGGCCGCCCCCACGCCACCCCGCTGATCGGCGTCTGGTCCGACGGAGCCCTCCACTTCTGTACGGGCCCGGCGGAACGCAAGGCGCGCAATCTCACGGCCAACCCCGAGGTGGTCCTGACGACCGGCGCGAACACCCTGGACTCCGGCTTCGACATGGTGGTGGAGGGCCGGGCGGACCGGGTGACGGACCACGGCCGGCTGACCGCTCTGGCCCGGGAGTGGGAGGCGAAGTACGGCGCCGACTGGCACTTCGACGTCGAGGACGGCAGCTTCGTCCAGGCGGAGGCGGGCCACGCCCACGTGTTCGCGGTCCGCCCCCGTACGGCCTTCGGCTTCGGCAAGGGGGAACCGTACAGCCAGACGCGCTACCGCTTCATGTGATCCGCCGGGCCCGTCCCGACGAGGACGGTGGCGTACAGCTCCTCGGAGACCAGGACCCGGGTGCTCAGCCCGGCGGTGCGCAGGACCTCGACCGCCGTGTCCCGCTGCCGCTCGCTCGACTCCACGAACAGACTGCCGCCGGGCGCGAGCCACTCGGGCGCCTCGGCGGCGACCCGGCGCATGACGTCGAGCCCGTCACCGCCCCCGTCCAGGGCGACACGAGGTTCGTGGACGCGGGCCTCCGCGGGCAGCAGCTCGACGTCGTCGGTGGGGACATAGGGGACGTTGGCCAGCAGCACGTCGACCCGGCCGCGCAGGGCGGCGGGCAGCGGGGCGAACAGGTCGCCCTCGTAGACCTGCCCCAGGTCGCCGACGTTGCGCCGGGCGCAGCGCACGGCGGCGGGCTCGACGTCGCAGGCGTGCAGTTCGGCCGCGTCCGCCGCGGCGGCGAGGGCGACGCCGAGCGCGCCGGAACCGCAGCAGAGGTCGACGACGACGGCCCGGCGGGGTGCGAGGGCGGCGGCCTGCGCCACCAGGAACTCCGTACGGCGTCGGGGAACGAAGACACCGGTGTCCACGGCGAAGCGGCGACCGCGGAAGTCCGCCCAGCCCAGGACGTGTTCGAGCGGCAGCCCGGCGGCGCGGCGCCCGACGAGGGCGGACAGTTCGTCCGGGGAAGCAGCGGCCTCGTGAAGGAGGCGGGCCTCGTCCTCGGCGAAGACGCAGCCGGCGCGGCGGAGCGCGACGACGGTGGAGGAGAGGGAGACAGAGAGGTGAACCGACATACGAGCGAAGCCTTTCGGGAAAACCGATGGGCGCTCCGCGATCGGCTATGCCGTCCGGTCGGCTGCTGCTGTCGCTGCCGGTCGTTCGACGTGATCGCGCGGGGTGAGCACCCAGCCTGATCCAGCGGTAATGGGTCTCACCTCCTCGGTCGTTCCGTCGTTCCCCGTGATGTACGGGGAGTCGCAACAGTACAACAGCCCTCTCTCGCAGCTGTGCGGGGTGCGAGGGCGAGCTGGTTCCGTCCTCGGGTCCGCTCGCGCCACAGGTCGCGTTACAGGTCGACGCTGCCCCGCAGCTTGGTGGGCGTCAGGAACAGGGAAGCGATGACACCGACCACGGCGATGCCGGCCGAGGTGAGGAAGATGTGGCCGGTGGCCTCCCCGTACGCGGCCGGGTCGATGCCGAGCCTCGTCAGCCCGTCGGTGATCTTGGTGGAGACCTGGTGGGCGAGGACCGCGCCGAGCACCGAGACGCCCATGGTGCCGCCGAGGGAACAGAAGCCCGCTGGCCGCGCCGATCTCGCTGAGCGGAACAGTGTTCTGGAGGACGAGCGAGGTCCGGTGGTCGATGAAGGACAGGTCGAGGAAGCCGGGGGCGAGCACGACCACACCCGCGACGATGAACGGCTTGGCCTTGCCGGTCTTCGACGCATGGCGCCGGAGCGCGAGTGGGCGGTACGCACCCGGCTGGCGACGCGCCACCCCTCGCTGCTGGCCCGCCAGTTGGCCAACCACGCCACCCTGGAACGCGACCTGGCCGAAGCGGTCGCCACCCGCCCCGGCCCGTAATCCGCCCCCGTCCGCCCGATCGTGCTGGCGGCGGACTTCCTCGCCTCGCTCCAGATCGCGATGCGCATGTGGATCGAGGAGGACCTGGCCCGGGAGCCGGCGGCGGTGATCGACGAGGTTCTGGACGAGATGGGGCAGGGGGGTTCGTGTGAGGGTGGGCCTCCGGCCCTCCCCACGACTCAGCGGCTCGCCAGCACCTCGCGCAGGGTGTCACCCGGTCGCCCGGGGAGGGACTGGCACAACGACTCGACTCTCGTACGGACCAAGCCGTCACGGTAGGGCGAGGGAAGCTGACGCCATACGTTGACGGCGAGGTCAGCCGCGACGGCCGGATCGCCGTCCGCCCGGACACAGACTGCACGGTCGACCGCGATCAGCGCGCGCGTCATGACGGACGGGGCCTTGGTGAGCACGATCGCGGATTCCTGCTCGGCATACGCATCGCGGGTCCGCCCCATGAGCGTGAAAGCCTGGGAAAGGTGAACATGGTGCTTCTGCGGCGGATAGCCGAACCAGGTATCGGCTTCCTGCGCAGAGTCGAGTTGCGCGGCAATGCCGCGGGCATCGATGACCGCTCGCAATGCCCCCTCTCGGTCACCGATGGAGGCGAGTGATCGCGCGGTCACAGCTGCGGCCAGGGCAGCGGCAGCACTCGGAGTCCGGCCTGCTTCGGCCCGAGCGCGGATGGCCATTGCTGCGGCAGCGTTCGGAGCCCCGTAGTTGAGGGGCACCATCGCGTGTCGGCTCAGCACCCAGGCAAGCATGTGCCGGTCGCCGGATTCGTGTGCTGCCTGTTCGGCCGTGGCAAACCAGCCGACCGCGTCCCGTTGCTCGCCTCGGTCATGCTGGATCACGGCGACCAACCCGGTGATTCCTGCGGCTGTGCGCGCCAAATCCCTTCTCACCGAAGCCGGGTGAGGACGCCCGAGCAGCTCTCGCAACAGTTCGAGGTCGGCTTTCATCTGCCCCAGCACTTCGTTGGGCGGACACCCTCGGTACCCGCCGCGATGGCGTTCGAACGCCCCGTTCAGGTAGGCGAGGTCACTGCCGTCCGAGGTGGACAGGCCGGCATTGATGCCATGCCGCGCCTCCGAGATGTCCGGCAGCCCCGCCATTCCGGTAGCCGCCGCTGCTACACCGAGAAACTTCCGTCGGTCCACTGCCGAGCCCTCCTCCCGCTCTTCTTGATCAATCAGCCGGTGAATCCTTCGATGACGTCTGCTGGCCACAACGGCACGAACGATTTCTTCCGGGGACCTGCCATAGCACTCGGCGAGCAGTGCATGCCACATCGGCGTGGGCAGGCGCCGCTCGGTCTCCCAGCGCTTCAGGTTCTCCGGGTCGAACCACTTTCCGCCCTGAGCCGCCTGTAACACCGACGCCTGTTCTTCACGCGTCAGACCAGCCGATTCCCGGCTTCCCCTCAGCAGTGCCCCGATGCCTTCCGGTTCCATCATGCCCGTCCCCCAAGCTCCTGAAAATTCACTGTCGGATTCTGGCCCCCCAAAGCGGCCCCCCAGCAGAAATTTGCACCACCGGATGGCCCACGACCGTCAGCCAGTAACGGAGTTGAGTAAACACCAGCAGGCGTAACGGCCGGATGGAACAAGCCTTTCCCGAGGGTGGGCATCCCATTCGAGTCCAGGTCGTGTGTTCCGACGAAGGGTTTTCCCGTGAGGCATGTGAGCAGCCAGAGCTTCTTCTTGGTACGCGCCCCCACTTCGGCGGCGATCAGCCGTCGGCGGCTGATCGACCTCGCCAGTGCTTGGCGCTTGCCCAAGGACGAGGACAGCCACATGGCAATGACCACCGTGGTCTCGGAGCTGGTCACCAATGCCGTCTCTCACGGAGCCGGCGACATGCTCAGGGTGACCGTTCGCGCAGACATCGGCCGGGGCAGGCTCTTGCTCGAAGTCCACGACAACTCCCCGGCCCTGCCCCGGCTCAGCCGCCCGAGCCTTGACTCCGAAAGCGGCCGGGGCATGGTGCTCGTCGAGCATCTGTCGATCGCCTGCGGAGCCGAGAACACCATGCGGGGCAAGCGGGTCTGGGCAGAGCTGGCCTTGCCACCGGACTCGTCGGCCAAGCGGCGATCCTTCGATATTCGTGGCGCGTCGCAAGCCATCGTCCAGCGGTTCCTCAACGTCCTCCGGCCCCTCTTCCGTACGGGGGCCGGGGATCTGTCAGCAGTCTGCGACCGCTGACAGATCGCCTTCCTCAGGCCCGACCGGGCACGTTCGGGTCCGGCATCAAGTCACTCATCACCCAACCAGGAGGAGACACATCATGAACCCACTTCAGATCGCGGAAAACACCGACGAGAACGATCTGCTCCCCGTCGAGATCGGTGAAGCGACCGTGCTCACCGAGGGCCAGGGCGGCGGCCAGAGCGAGGACAAGCGCCGCGCCTACAACAGCTGATTCCTTCCCTGTGGGTGCGGGCCCTGCCGTCCGCACCCACAGGTGTGACTTCAACTCTGGAGTTTCTGATCATGATCTTCGGCGGTAGCGGTTCCCCTTCTCGGCCGGGATTCCGGCCCGCGGGATCACGCCATCTCTCTTCACGGCTTCATACATGGGCGCTCGGCGCCGTTCCGGTCCGTTCAGTGGCTTGCCCGGGCGGTCGGCGACAGGTGCTCATTCTCGGACGGTGCGGAGCGGAGGACTCCGACCCGCACCGTCTGAGCTCGACGCTGCCCGAGGACATCGCCTGGAGGTGGCCCGGCGCCTATACGGTCATCGAGGAGTCCGAAGAGGCTGTCGTGATCCATACCGACCCGGCCTCGGCTCGCCCCATCTATCTCGTCGGCCACGACGACGGATGGGTATGGTCCAGCTCAGCCCGGGCTCTGGCCTCGCTCACTCGTGCCACGGTGGACGCCGAACGCCTCGCCTGCTCGATCTTCCTGCCGTCGATTCCCACGCTCTCCGAGGGACGTACATTCTTCGCGGGCGTAGAGCAACTCCCACCCGGGTGCCGGATCGTTCTGCCGAACGACGGAAGCGACCCTCACACAGCGACGGTGTGGAGACCAGACCCGGACGAGTCTCGGCCACCCGCAGAGCGTTTGCGCACGGCGCTCTTCGAATCCGTCACCGCAAGAGTCGTGTCAGATCCCGAGGTCTCCTGCGACCTCTCGGGCGGACTGGACTCCACCTCTGTCGCAGCTCTCGCCGCTGTCGCTCTGCCGTACGGCATTCGACTCAACGCCATCACCATCCATCCCGAGGGCGATATTGCGGGCGCGGACCTGCACTACGCGCACCAGGCAGCCGATGCATACTCCGGGCGGATCAACCACCGTCTACTGGCCATGTCGGCAAAGCACCTGCCGTACACGGCGATGTCTGCCGTTCCGGCGACCGATGAACCGGCTCCCTCCACGATCACGCAAGCCCGGCTCATGGGGCAGTTCCGCTGGTTGCGGAAGGAGCTCGGGGCCCGCACCCATATGACCGGCGACGGCGGCGACAGCTTACTCTTCCAGCCACCGGTCCATCTGGCCGACCTCGTTCGCCACGGCCGCATGCGGCGTGCCGTGACCGAGGGATTCGGCTGGGCCAGACTGCGGCGGACATCTCCCGTACCTCTCCTGCACGACGCGATCCTCGTATCACGGACTACCCGCACCCGCGCCCTCACCAAGCTCGTCGATTCCATCGGTGGAAGACGGCACAGCGACCATGGAAGGGTCTGCTGGTTCCCCCTGCTGCCCTACCCATCGTGGGCCGGTGCCGCTGCGGCACCCCTGCTGAGCGCCAGTGCACTCCGAGCCGCCTCGTCCCCGGACCGGATGCCTGGCCTCGACGCCTCGGTACGCACTCTGGTCGACGATGTCCGCGAGGTCGCGCGCACCGCTGTCGCGGACGCCGAACTGGCTGCGGCCTCGGGAATCGATCTCAACAATCCTTTCCTCGACCCGTTGGTCGTGGACGCCGTGCTCCGGACGCCCATCGACCTGCGTCCGCCTCTCCACTCGTACAAGCCGCTCCTAAGCAGGGCGATGGCCGGTCTATTGCCTCATGCCGTCGCGAACCGGCAGACCAAAGGCGGCTTCGACACCGACCACTACGCAGGCCTCCGGGCGAACATTCCGGAACTGCTTGAGCTGGCACACGGGCGCCTGGCAGAGATGGGGCTGATCGATGCCGCCCGTATGGTTCGGTCCCTGGGGCAAGCTGCTGCCGGCGTGCCCATGTCTCTGGCCACTCTTGAGCAGGCTCTCGGATCCGAGGCCTGGCTGGCAGCGCACGCGAGAGAGCCTGAGCCCACGTGGACCTCCACACCTGCGGGACCGGGTCATGACTGACGTCCCGCCGTTCGCTCACTCCCCCGACACGTCCGCGCGGTCGCCTTCCCTCACGTCCTGGTCCTCATCGACTACCGGACCGGCCACGTGCAATGTCTGCTGCCGAAGAGTGCGGTTCACTGGCAGGAGGCGGCCCGATCCGGTCGGCTGACCGCGATGCCGCCGCTTCTGGCAGCCCAACTACTCCGCACAGGAGCTCTGTCCCCCACGCGGAGGCCTGCACCATGGGACGTGCCGCTCTCGGCACCAGCTCCTGCGGCAAGTTGGGGCGGGGCCGAGCATCCTGCCGGGCTCGCGCGGGAGACCGGCCCCTTCAGCGCGACAGCGGCAGCTGCTCTCGCTACGACGTGGAGCATCGAGCGCGCAGGCGGTAGGAAGTGGGCGATGAACCGGCTCATCGTGGCTCTCCGGGCATCCTCCTCCGCGACCTGTCGACCGGCTTCTCCCGCAGAGGCATCGCAGGCTGTCCTCGCCGTTCGCCGTTCCGCGTGGCACGCGCCCGTACGAACTGCCTGCCTGGAAGAATCAGCCGCTGCCACATTCCTGCTCGCGACCCGACGGCTTTCCGTGGTCTGGTGCCACGGAATCGCCGCGGACCCTGTCCGGCTGCACGCCTGGGTGCAGACTGTGGACGGCGGTTTGGTCGCCGAGCCGCCCTCGACTCTCGCGTACACACCAGCGCTGACCATCGGAGCCCGCCATCAGCACCGCCTCTGAACCCATCCTCTGGATCGGTACCGACACCTGCGCGCTCGGCCCCTACCGGGCGGATCTGGTGGAGACGTACTGGCGTTGGGAACAGGACCCGGCGCTCCTGGTCGGCTACGGACGCCAGCAGCCGGTATCCCTCGAAGCCCGCACAGAGGGCATCGCCCATCAACTACGCGGGGACAACATCCGCTTCACGGTGTACGACCTCGCCACCGGCAGTCCGGTCCCGGCGGGGGTGGCCACCCTGCTGCCCGACCCGTCCGTACGCACGGCGGAGTACGTCGTGATGCTCGCCCCCGAGGCACGCGGACGCGGACTGGGCACGATCGCCACCCGGCTGGTCCTCGACTACGCGTTCCACATCACCAACCTGCGGATGGTCTGGCTGAAGGTGCTCGCTCCCAACAAGGCAGGGAGGCGTGCCTATGAGAAGGCCGGCTTTCGAGTCGCGGGAACCCTCCGGGAGGCAGGCTTCTGGCTCGGCGCGGTCTGCGATGAACTCCTGATGGACGCGCTGGCATCGGAGTTCACCGGCCCGTCGGTCATCACGACCTGATCCGCCCGAAGCGGAATACCGGACACCGGGCTCGACGGGAGCCCGGAACCAGCACCTGCCCCGGCTCAGGAATCCGGCTGGTCGACGCGGATCTCGTAGGCGATCTCCCAGCGGATGTCCGGCACGATGATGTTCGCCGTCTCCACGGGCCGGCCCTCGCGGTCGAAGTACGTCCGCTCCACCTCGATGACCAGGTCGCCGATGGAGATCCCGAGCAGGTTCGCCTGCTCCCGCGTCGCGCGGGCCGGGCGCACCAGTTCGAGGCCGGTGGCGATGTACACGCCGATGGACCGCATGCGCTCCACGACGCCGAGCTTGCCGAGCGGACCCATCTCCGGAAGCAGGACCGGGGTGCCGTCGGTGATGGCCATCGGTTCCCAGCTCTTGGAGAGCTGGACGGGCAGCCCGTCGGCGAGGAACTCGTAGTCGGTCACGACACAGAGGTCGCCGGGCTCGACCGCCAGCCGTTCGGCGATGTCCTCCGGTGCGGGGACCCGCGCCGTGCTGGTGCACTCCCAGTCGCCCTCGTGGTCGAGCTCGCTCATGTCCGAGGCGAAGGGGCTGTTGCTGCGCTGCTCGCGGTGGCGTGAGCGGACCATGCGCCGGCGCTCGCGGGCCCGGCGGACGTACGTGCCGGAACCGGCGCGGCCTTCCAGGATGCCCTCGATGATCAGACGCTCCATGGCCCGCTGCGCCACGGACTGGCCGACGCCGTACTCCTCGGCGAACCGCGCCCGGGACGGCAGCTTGTCCCCCACGGCCCATTCACCGGCCCGCACGCGAGCCCGCAGAGAATCCGCCACCTGCAAGTACGGCGTATCACGTGGCATTTGAGCAGCTCCGTGTGTTCGGCGTCGATATGGGCGTCGCTGTTGACAAAGCTAACCCATCAGGTTGAAGCTGAATAGTCAGCATCACATGGAGTGACATTCGGTCCACCAGGGGAGAAGTGTGCGCTCTGCACAAGCGCGGGTTGCGGCGCTGACCGGCATGCTCGCCGCCGCCACAGGCACCGAACCGCGTGTGACCACCGCGCTGGACGCCTTCCGGGTCGAGGCCGGTCTCCCCTCCGAGTTGAGTGCCACCGCCCACGCAGCCGTCCTCGCCGCCCTGGCCACGGCGGACCGCTACGGCCACACGCTCAACCGCACCGCCGAATACGTCTGGGCCGAGATCAGCAGAGAGGCGAACGTGACCACGACCGACTCCCCCGACACGGCGTACCGCGCCCTGCTCGGCCACACGACGGCATGCACCGCCTGCCGGACCGGCGCGAACTGCCCCGACGCGACGAAGCTCGTCCGCGTCTGGCGGGAGACCCGCCGATGAGGTGCGCGCGCCCCCGGACCGGGCCGGGCAGCCACCCATCCACCAGCTCCACCAGCGACGGAGGTACCTGATGCGTACTACCTGCCGGTCCTTACCGACACCACCGCCCGGGAGGCCCGGATGATCGCGCTCTCCCCCACGGACGCCCGTACCTGCGAGGCATGCTGGAACGCCCCGGTCACCGCCGCCCGGCAGACCCCCGCCGGCCGTGACCTGATCTGCGAGGAGTGCGCGGAGGGCGACTACCCGCGCCGCGTCGACCTCTTCCCGCCGTTCGGCGTCTACGGCCTGACGGCCCGCAAGGTCCTGAACGACGGCAAGCACGGCAGCGGCCCCCCGAAGTCCCCGCCGGACCCGGGCCCTCCGCTGCCCAACCCGCCCCCCGCGCCGTCACCGCCGGGGACGCCGCCGGTGTAGCACCCTGGCCGGTCTCCGGCCCCTGCACGCCGCAGGCCGGGCGGGGCATGTACGACTGCGGGCCGACGGTGCGACACCGTCGGCCCGCAGTCCTGTGTCAGGGTTCTAGAGCACCGGCAGCAGGTTCTTCAGCTCGAAGGCGGTGACCTCGCTGCGGTACTCCTCCCACTCCTGCTTCTTGTTGCGCAGGAAGAAGTCGAAGACGTGCTCGCCCAGCGTCTCGGCGACCAGTTCGCTCTTCTCCATCAGCGAGATCGCCTCGCCCAGGTTCTGCGGGAGCGGCTCGATGCCCATCGCGCGGCGCTCCGCGTCCGAGAGGGCCCAGACGTCGTCGTCGGCACCGGCCGGGAGTTCGTAGCCCTCCTCGATGCCCTTGAGGCCCGCTGCGAGCAGGACCGCGTAGGTGAGGTACGGGTTGGCGCCGGAGTCGATGGAGCGGACCTCGACGCGGGCCGAGCCGGTCTTGCCGGGCTTGTACATCGGGACCCGGATGAGGGCGGAGCGGTTGTTGTGGCCCCAGCAGATGTACGAGGGGGCCTCGCCTCCCGCGCCGGCCGCGCGGGAGGAGCCGCCCCAGATGCGCTTGTAGGAGTTGACCCACTGGTTGGTGACGGCCGAGATCTCGGCGGCGTGCTTCAGCAGGCCCGCGATGAAGGAGCGGCCGACCTTGGAGAGCTGGTACTCCGCGCCCGACTCGTAGAAGGCGTTGCGGTCGCCCTCGAAGAGGGAGAGGTGGGTGTGCATGCCCGAACCCGGGTACTCCGAGAACGGCTTCGGCATGAACGTGGCCTGCACGCCCTGCTCCAGCGCCACCTGCTTCATCACCAGACGGAACGTCATGATGTTGTCCGCCGTGGAGAGCGCGTCCGCGTACCGCAGGTCGATCTCCTGCTGGCCGGGGGCGCCCTCGTGGTGGCTGAACTCGACCGAGATGCCCATCGATTCGAGCATGGTGATCGCCTGGCGGCGGAAGTCCATACCGACGTTCTGCGGCGTGTGGTCGAAGTAGCCCGAGCTGTCCGCCGGGGTCGGGCGGGTGCCGTCGACCGGCTTGTTCTTCAGCAGGAAGAACTCGATCTCGGGGTGGGTGTAGAAGGTGAAGCCGAGGTCCGACGTCTTCGCGAGGATCCGCTTCAGTACGTAGCGCGGGTCGGCGAAGGAGGGTGAGCCGTCCGGCATCAGGATGTCGCAGAACATCCGCGCGGTGCCCGGGGCTTCCGCGCGCCAGGGCAGGATCTGGAAGGTGCCCGGGTCCGGCTTGGCGATCATGTCCGACTCGTAGACCCGCGCGAAGCCCTCGATCGCCGAGCCGTCGAAGCCGATGCCCTCGTCGAAGGCCTGCTCCAGCTCGGCCGGAGCGACGGCGACGGACTTGAGGAACCCGAGGACGTCGGTGAACCACAGCCGCACGAAGCGGATGTCGCGCTCCTCAAGGGTCCTGAGGACGAATTCCTGCTGCTTGTCCATTGCCACATCCTTGCAGTTCAGACGGTCCGTGCACCACCGCCCGGGGGTAGGGGGACACTGCCAGTATCACGACCCGGGATTTCACCCACATTACGCACTCGGTGTGAGAGGGAGCACTCGGCCACCCACTACGGTCGGCGACCGTGGCGCGCGGGGCGGTGACCGAGCGATGACCGGCCGTTCCCGCCCGTCCGCGCGCATCGGTCCACGGATCGCTCTTCCGCCTCCCGGCCCCTTCGCAGCAGGACTCGACGACATGAGCTTCGCCCCCCGGTACCCCCAGCCGCAGGCACCTGGACCCAGCGCTCGCTCCACCCGCAACCGGGCCGTCGCCATAGGGCTGAGTGCCGCCGTCGTGGCCGGTCTCGTCGCCTTCGGCTCGTACTTGCTGCTGGAGAACTCCGAGGCGAACGAGAAGTCCGACAGCTCCTCGGCGGCCCAGGACGGCAAGCATCCAGGCGGGCACGACGACGCCGAGGGCGGGACCGAGGGCGGGGCCATCGAGGGGCTGAAGTCCTGGGACGCGACGAAGCTCGGCCGCAACCACGTGGCGGGCTCGGTGGACTATCCGATGAAGCCTCCGGTCGGCGGCGACCACAACCAGTCCTGGATGAACTGCGACGGCGACGTATACGAAAAGGCCCTCCCGGACGTCAACGCCGTGCACTCCCTGGAGCACGGCGCGGTCTGGGTCACGTACAACGGCAAGGCCGCCGACGCCGATGTCGCCGAGCTGGCCGGGCGCGTCGAGAAGACCCCGTTCACGCTGATGAGCCCGTACGCTGGCCAGGAGGGCGCGATCATGCTCAGCGCCTGGGGCAAGCAGGTCACCGTGGACTCCGCCGACGACAAGCGGGTGGACCAGTTCTTCGCCCAGTACGTCCAGGGCGCACAGACCCCCGAGCCCGGCGCACCCTGCACCGACGGGCTGGTTACGGTGCCGCAGTGACGGCGGGGCAGCGGACACCGGAGGACGAGGGCGAGGCCGCGCGCTCCCTCGTGGAACGACGGAAGACCCGGCGCGTGCGACGGGCCGGCGCGTCCGCCGTCGCCCTCGCCCTGCTCTTCGCGGGGACGGCCGCCATCGCCTCCGCACGGGGCGACGGGCACGAGGTGGGAGAGGGGGGCGCCCGTGTTCCGGGGGCCTCGTCCGCCGACGCCGGGTTCGCCCGGGGCATGGCCGTACACCATCAGCAGGCCGTCGAGATGTCGTTCATCGTCCGCGACCGCACGGACGACGAGGACGTACGCCGTCTCGCCTACGACATCGCCAACACCCAGGCCAACCAGCGCGGCATGCTCCTCGGCCGGCTCGACCTGTGGGAGTTGCCGAAGGTCGCCCCGGGCGGGGAGGGGCCCATGGCGTGGATGGCCGGCACGGGTGGGCACGAGCACGGTGGGCACGGCTCGGGCGGTGCCGAGGGGGCTTCCGGTACGGATGGGGTGCTCATGGCGGGCATGGCGAGCCGCTCCGAACTGAAGCGGCTCGGACGGCTCGACGGCGAGCAGGCCGAGGTGTTCTTCCTCCAGTTGATGACGGACCACCACAAGGGCGGCGTCGCCATGGCCGAGGCCTGTGCGTCGCTGTGCTCGGTTCCGGTCGAGCAGCGGCTCGCCCGGGGCATGGTCGAGGGTCAGCAGTCCGAGCTGGGGCTGATGCGGGACATGCTGGCCGAGCGGGAAGCCGTGCCTCGGCCCTGAGCCACGTCTCTGTCCTGAGCCGCGCCTCTGTCCGGGCCGGGCCGGGCTCGGACAGAGCGGGTGCGTCAGCTTTCGTCCTTCCGCCGGCGCACCCGAACGGGTGGTTGCGGTCGCGCGGCCCCGGCGGGCCGATGACGATGGGTTGCGCTCGGGGCCGTACGGCAGTGCCATCGGCACGCAGGAGGAAATCCCCCATGACAACCGCCAAGGACATCATGCACAGCGGGGCCCGCTGGATCCCGGCCCACGAGACGCTCGACCGTGCGGCGCAGCTGATGCGCGAGCACAACGTGGGCGCGCTGCCCGTCTCCGCCGACGGTGACTCCGATCGGATGGTCGGCATCATCACCGACCGCGACATCGTCGTCGGCTGTGTGGCCAAGGGGCACGACCCGGCGAGGGTCACGGCGGGCGATCTCGCGCAGGGCACGCCCCGCTGGATCGAGGCGGAGGCCGATGTGAACGCGGTCCTGGAGGAGATGCAGACCCACCGCATCCGCCGGCTGCCCGTCGTCGAGAACAAGAAGCTCGTCGGCATGATCAGCGAGGCCGACCTCGCGCAGCACCTCACCGAGGAGCAGATCGCGGGCTGGGCCGAGAAGGTCTACTCCCGCAGCTGAGAGGCTCGGTGGCCAAGAGGCTCGGTACCCGGGCGAACGGTGGCCCGGCACCCACGGCCCGCTCCGGTGGGGGGGGTACCCGGGCCACCGTTCGCCCGTATACCCGTCATGGGTATGGTGGCCCGCATGGCGGGCACGGCGTGGAGCGGCAGCGGGATGTCCGGACGGCTGATGCTGTTCGCCGCTCTGCTGTTCGGCATCGTCACCATGCATACGGTCGGGCATCCGGCGGAGCACGGCGGCTCGTCGTCGCCCCCCGCCGTGACCGAGCACGCGGCCCAGGCCCCGGGCCCGGTTCACGCCCCGGCTCCGGCCCGGGGCGTCGCCGACGTACCGTCGCACGCACCGCCGCACGACTCCCCCGGCCCCGGCGCCCCCCTGAGCGGTATGGATCCGCTCTCCGTCTGTCTCGCCGTCCTCGGTGTCTGGGGCCTCGCCCTCGTCGGTTCCTGGCTGCTCGGGCTGCGCGGCGACGGGCGGCCCCTCGGTACGCCGGTGGGTGCGGCGCTGCCGCGGGTCCTGCGGCCGATCCCGCCGCCCCGGATATCGGTGCTCGCCAGCGTTTCGGTGCTGCGTATATAGGAGTGGGCATTTCACCTCCGCCCTCCTTCCCGGCAACAACAGCCCTTCAGTTCTTCAGAGGTGTATTCGGCATGCCCACACAACCCACTCGACGCGCCGTGCTCGGCGCCGCCCTCGCCGTCGCCGGCACGGGAGCCCTCGCCGCCTGTTCCGACGGCGGCGGCAACGACGGGTTCCCGGTCCGGCACACCACGGGGGACGCGCTGCTGCTGGGAATGGGCGAGCGGTACGACGTCCTCGTCACCGCCGGCGACGGGGTCTTCCCGCTGACCGCGCTGGCCGAGGGGAAGAAGGCGTCGGCGCTGGCCGTGCTGCGGACCGGGAGCGTGCGGCGCCCGGCGCCTCGGTACGGCCCGAGGAGCTGGACGGGAAGCTGGTGGAGGCGGGGCGGCTGGTGCCGGACCCGTCGGTGGCGCTGCCCGCCCGTGCGCCGGACCGGACGATCCGGATGCGGCTCACCGGCGGGATGGAGAAGTACGACTGGGCCTTCGACGGACAGCCGTACAGCGCGAAGCAGCGACGGCCGGTCGAGGCGGGCAAGCGGGTGCGGGTCGTCTTCGACAACGGGACGGCCATGTGGCATCCCCTCCATCTGCACGGGCACACGTTCGCGCTGGCGGGGAACGCCGCCGGGGCTCGTAAGGACACCGCGATCGTGCTGCCTCACCGGTCGCTGACCGTGGAGTTCGACGCCGACAACCCGGGGCTGTGGATGGTCCACTGCCACAACGTCTACCACGCGGAGGCGGGGATGATGACGGTCCTCGGGTACCGGGCCTGACTCTCGCGGCGCACTGCGGGTCGGGGCCGGATGTGCGGCCTCGACCTGCGGTTTCGGCGGATCCGGGCAGATTTTGCCCGGCCCGCCGGGACATCGCGTCAGAAAGACGATTACACTGGCGGACGTGCCTCAACTACGCCTCGCACTGAATCAGATCGACTCGACCGTCGGCGACCTCGCCGGCAACTCCGAGGCGATCGTCCACTGGACCCGGCACGCCGCCGAGCAGGGCGCCCACCTGGTGGCGTTCCCCGAGATGGTGCTGACCGGATACCCCGTCGAGGACCTGGCCCTGCGGTCGTCCTTCGTCGAGGCCTCGCGACAGGCGCTGAGCGCGCTGGCCGCCCGGCTCGACGCGGAGGGCTTCGGCGAACTGCCGGTCGTCGTCGGCTATCTGGACCGCTCCGAGCACGCCGCGGCGCGCTACGGGCAGCCGGCCGGCTCCCCGCGCAACGCCGCCGCCGTGCTGCACCGCGGCGGGATCGCGCTCAACTTCGCCAAGCACCACCTGCCGAACTACGGGGTGTTCGACGAGTTCCGGTACTTCGTGCCGGGCGACTCGATGCCCGTCGTCCGCATCCACGGCATCGACGTGGCCCTCGCGATCTGCGAGGACCTGTGGCAGGACGGCGGGCGCGTCCCGGCCGCCCGGTCCGCCGGGGCCGGGCTGCTGCTGTCGATCAACGCCTCGCCGTACGAACGGGACAAGGACGACACCCGGCTGGAACTGGTCCGCAAGCGGGCCCAGGAGGCCGGCTGCACGACGGCCTACCTGGCGATGATCGGCGGACAGGACGAGCTGGTCTTCGACGGCGACTCGATCGTCGTCGACAAGGAGGGCGAGGTCATCGCCCGCGCCCCGCAGTTCTCCGAGGGCAGCGTGATCCTCGATCTGGAGCTGCCCGCCGCCGAGGCCGTGGCACCGTCGGGTGTGGTGGACGACGGGCTGCGCATCGACCGTGTGGTGCTGTCCGACCGTCCCGTGGACGCGTACGAGCCGGAGCTCGCGGGCGGGTACGCGGAGCGGCTGGAGGACGACGAGGAGATCTACTCCGCGCTGGTCGTCGGGCTGCGCGCGTACGCCGCGAAGAACGGTTTCAGCAGTGTGCTGATCGGGCTCTCCGGCGGGATCGACTCGGCGATCTGCGCGGCCATCGCCTGCGACGCGCTCGGCGCGAAGAACGTGTACGGCGTCTCGATGCCGTCGAAGTACTCCTCGGACCACTCCAAGGGCGACGCGGCCGAGCTGGCGCGGCGGACCGGGCTGAACTTCCGCACCGTACCGATCGAGCCGATGTTCGACGCGTACATGGGGTCGCTCCAGCTCACCGGCCTGGCCGAGGAGAATCTCCAGGCCCGGCTGCGCGGCACGATGCTGATGGCCCTGTCCAACCAGGAGGGGCAGATCGTGCTGGCGCCGGGCAACAAGTCCGAGCTGGCGGTCGGCTACTCCACGCTGTACGGCGATGCGGTCGGCGCGTACGGGCCGATCAAGGACGTCTACAAGTCGTCGGTCTTCCGGCTGGCGAAGTGGCGCAACCGGGCCGCCGAGGAGCGGGGGCAGACGCCGCCGATCCCGGAGGCCTCCATCACCAAGCCGCCGAGCGCGGAGCTGCGGCCGGGGCAGGTCGACACGGACTCGCTGCCGGACTACGACGTCCTGGACGCGATCCTGGAGATGTACGTGGACCGGGACCAGGGTCTTGATGCCATCGTGGCGGCCGGGTACGACGCGGAGCTGGTGGCGAAGACGCTGCGGATGGTGGATACGGCGGAGTACAAGCGGCGGCAGTATCCGCCGGGGACGAAGATCTCGCCCAAGGGGTTCGGGAAGGACCGGCGGTTGCCGATCACGAACCGGTGGCGCGAGTCGTAGGGGGTGTCACCGGGGGCGTCCGGTGGCCGCCTTGCCCTCAAGCTCCGGACGGGCCGGAACGGCCCGACGGGCCCGGGGTCGGCGTGGCCGCGGGTCCGCCCGGCGCAGCGGTTCCGTCCTCAATCGCCGGACGAGCCGGAAACGGTCGCCCGGTTCGCCCCGTGCGGGGTGGTGGACGCACCCATGACCACCCGGGACGCCTTCGCCGGGTCGCGGTCCAGGTAGCCCGCCGCCGCTGCCACCGCCAGGCCGATCACCGCCAGCACCGCGCCGACCAGGGCCGGGGACGTCCAGCCCCAGCCCGCCGCGATGGCCACGCCGCCCAGCCAGGCGCCGCCCGCGTTGGCCAGGTTGAACGCGGAGTGGTTGGAGGCCGAGGCCAGGGTCGGGGCGTCCTTCGCCTTGTTCATCACCAGCATCTGGAGCGGGGTCGTCGTCATGAAGCCGACCCCGCCCAGCAGCACCACCATCACCAGCGCCGCCCACTGCACGTGCGCCACGAACGGGAAGACCACCAGGACCACCGCGAGCGCGCCGAGCGATCCGTACAGGGTCGGGCGCAGCGCGCGGTCCGTGAGAGGTCCCGCGGCCAGGGCTCCCAGGGTCATCCCGATGCCGAAGAGGGCCAGGACCAGGGTGACGGAGGACTCGCCGAAGCCCATCGCCTTCGTGGTCATCGCCGAGAGGTACGAGTACACCGCGAAGACCCCGGCGAAGCCGAAGACCGCGGTGAGCAGGCCAAGGAGCACCTGGCGGTTGCCGAGGGCGCGGAGTTCGCGGCGTACGTCCTGGTGCGCCTCGACCGGTATGCCGGGCACCAGGCGGGCCAGGGCCGCCATCGCGGCGAGGCCGATCGCCGCGACCACGAGGAAGGTGGCCCGCCAGCCGAGGTGCTGGCCGAGCAGGGTCGCCGCGGGGACGCCGACGATGTTGGCCACCGTCAGGCCGAGGAACATCGTCGCCACCGCCCGCGCCCGGCGGCCCTCGGGGACCAGGCGGGCGGCCACGACCGCGCCGACGCCGAAGAACGCGCCGTGCGGCAGACCGGCGAGGAAGCGGCCCGCGATCAGCCAGCCGAAGTCCGGGGCGAGCGCGGAGGCCAGGTTGCCGACGGTGAACAGCGCCATCAGGAGCAGGAGCATCCGCTTGCGGGGGACCCGCGAGCCGAGTCCGGTGAGGAGCGGTGCGCCGAGGACGACGCCGATCGCGTACGCCGACACGAGGTATCCGGCGGTGGGCACGGACGTCCCGAGGTCGTCCGCCACGTTGGGCAGCAGCCCCATCATGACGAATTCCGTCGTGCCTATGCCGAAGGCGCTCACGGCCAGGGCGAGGAGAGCCAGGGGCATGGGGAGGAAACCTTTCGCGGTGGTGCACAGCAGGGAGCCGCTGCCTCGGCACGCAGGTGCCGGACAACGGCTCACGCCATATGTAAGTTACCGGAACAAATTCTCGCAGATGCTTGTGCCGGGACGCCTGCCGGCAGGTGAACAGCTCATTGCGCAGGTCCCGCCGGTACCGCCGGATGCGTCACAGTTCCACCCGGGCCGCGATCGGGAGGTGGTCGCTGTCGGTCGCCGCGAGCGTCCAGGAGGACAGCGGCTCGACGTCCTTGACCATGATCTGGTCGATCCGGGCCATCGGGAACGAGGCGGGCCAGCTGAATCCGAAGCCGTCGCCCGCCGCGCCCTGGGTGGAGCGCATCTGGGAGGTGACCGCGTTCAGCGAGCGGTCGTTCATCGTGCCGTTCAGGTCGCCGAGCAGGACGACGCGCTTCACCGGTTCGTCGGCGATGGCCTCGCCGAGCGCGTCGGCGCTGTTGTCGCGCTGGTTGGCGGTGAACCCGGCGTGCAGTTTCACGCGGACGGACGGCAGGTGGGCCACGTACACCGCGACCTCGCCCTGCGGGGTCTCGACCGTGGAACGCATCGCCCGGGTCCAGCCCATCTTGATGTCGACCGGCTTGGTGTCGCTGAGCGGGTACTTGCTCCACAGCCCGACGGTGCCCTGGACCGAGTGGTACGGGTAGCGGCCGGCCAGCGACTTCTCGTACGTGGAGACCTGCCGGCCCGGAAGTTCCTGGAGGGCCACGACGTCCGCCCCGGAACCGGCGACCTGCTGGGCGGTGCCGTCGGGGTCGGGGTTGTCGGCGTTGACGTTGTGGGTGGCGACGGTGAGGTCGCCGCCGCCGCCGGACTTGTCGGTGAGCAGGCCGCCGAACACGTTGAGCCAGACCACCGCGGGCAGCAGCAGCGCGATCAGGGCGGTCGCGGAGCGCCGCACCAGTCCCAGGACCAGCAGGACCGGGATGAACAGCGCGACCCACGGCAGGAACGTCTCGATGAGGCTGCCGAGGTTGCCGAGCCGGTTGGGGATCTGCGCGTGGACGACCATCAGCAGCGTCAGCAGCACCGAGCAGAGGGCCAGCACGATCCCGCGCCGCCAGATGCCCCGGTCGGACGTCAGTCTGTCCCGCAGACTCCGGAAGCGAGATCCGCCGGCCCCCGGCTGCTCCGCGCTGCCGTTGCCCGTGTCCGCTCCGTACGCCTGCACCATCGCGCTGTCCTCACTGCCTTGCCCTGCACATCGCCGCGCTCCCGACCCTAGGTGATGAGCGGCGTCTTTCCCGTCGTCGGCCTACCGGCCTGCCCGGGGCCCGACGACCGTACGGAGAACCCGTACGCAGAGCAGGACGACGGAGGCAGGACGACGGGTTCCGGTCCGGGGCCGGCCCAGGGGCTTTGTGACAGAAAGATCACATGCGTCCGGAGGTGAGGCCCCGGGTGCGCATCCCCCGGCACCGGAGTGCGCACCCACTTCCCGAGTGGCGGGGCGGGATGCCACCATGGAAGGGATCCGGGGACGCCGTCAGGGCGCCTCGAGATGACGAAGGAGCCGTTGGCCATGTCGCTTCAGGCTGCGCAGAATCAGTCCTCCCCCGCGGATGCGTCCGCTTCCCCCGCGGGCCCGTCCGCCGACAGCGGCAAAGCGCTGTACGGAGGGAAGTCCACCCGGCGCATCACCGTCCACGACATCGCCGCCGCCACGGAGCGTGGCGAGAAGTGGCCCATGCTCACCGCGTACGACGCGATGACCGCGTCCGTCTTCGACGAGGCCGGGATCCCGGTCATGCTCGTCGGGGACTCGATGGGCAATGTCCATCTCGGCTACGAGACCACCGTGCCCGTCACGATGGACGAGATCGCCATGCTGTCCGCCGCCGTCGTACGGGGCACCAAGCGCGCCCTGATCGTCGCCGACCTGCCCTTCGGCTCGTACCAGGAAGGCCCCGTCCAGGCACTGCGCAACGCCACCCGGCTGATCAAGGAGTCGGGTGTCGGCGCGGTCAAGCTGGAGGGCGGCGAGCGGTCCCACGAGCAGATCCGGCTGCTGGTCGAGGCCGGCATCCCGGTCATGGGCCACATCGGTCTGACCCCGCAGTCCGTCAACGCGATGGGCTACCGGGTCCAGGGGCGCGGCGAGGAGTCCGCCCAGCAGCTGCTGCGCGACGCCAAGGCCGTCCAGGACGCCGGCGCGTTCGCCGTCGTCCTGGAGCTGGTGCCCGCCGAGCTGGCCGCCGAGGTCACCCGTACGCTGCACATCCCGACCGTCGGCATCGGCGCCGGTTCCGCGACCGACGCGCAGGTGCTGGTCTACACGGACATGGTCGGGCTGACCGGCGGCAAGGTGCCGCGCTTCACCAAGCAGTACGCGAACCTGCGGCAGGTCCTCGGCGATGCGGCGAAGGAGTTCGCGGACGAGGTCGTCGGCGGCACGTTCCCGGCGCCGGAGCACACCTTCCACTGACCGGCGGCCCCAGGGCCAGTCGTTCGGATCAGGCCGGACCCTGCGAGCCCGGCATGATCCGAACGACGGGAACCGGCTGACCTGCTGGTCCACCGACCCTTTCCCGCACCACCGACAGCCCGCCGACATCCCCCATCGGTGGGCTGTCGCCTGCGCGACGGCCGGTGCCGGGCTGTGTCGGCGGTCTGTCGGCGAGCTGTCGGTGGACGCCGGTCTGCTGGTGGGCATGGAACGAATCGACAAGAACCCCAGCAGCGGCCGGAACGCCGTCGAGGTGCGGGGGCTGGTCAAGCACTACGGCGAGACCAAAGCACTGGACGGCGTGGACCTCGACGTCCGCGAAGGCACCGTCCTCGGTGTGCTCGGCCCCAACGGCGCGGGCAAGACCACCCTCGTACGCTGCCTGTCCACCCTGGTCACCCCCGACGCCGGCCACGCGGTCGTCGCGGGCTACGACGTGGTGAAGCAGCCCCGGCAGCTCCGCCGCACCATCGGCCTGACCGGGCAGTACGCCTCGGTCGACGAGAAGCTCTCCGGCTGGGAGAACCTCTACATGATCGGGCGGCTGCTCGATCTGCCCCGCAAACAGGCGCGGGCCCGCGCCGACGAGCTGCTGGAGCGGTTCTCGCTCACCGAGGCCGCCAGGCGGGCCAGCATGGAGTACTCCGGCGGGATGCGCCGCCGGCTCGACCTGGCCGCCTCGATGATCGGCAGCCCCGCCGTGCTCTACCTGGACGAGCCGACGACGGGGCTCGACCCCCGGACCCGCAACGAGGTCTGGGACGAGGTGCGGCGGATGGTCGCCGAGGGCGCGACCGTACTGCTGACCACCCAGTACATGGAGGAGGCGGAGCAGCTCGCCAAGGAGCTGACCGTCATCGACAGGGGGAAGATCATCGCTCGGGACGGGGTCGACGAGCTGAAGGCCAGGGTGGGCGGACGCACCCTGCAGATCCGGCCCTCGGACCCGGCGGAGCTGGCCGCGATGGCGCGGGCGATCCGGGAGGCCGGGCTCGACGGCGTCGCCGGGGCGCAGGCCGTGCCGGACGAGGAGCTGCTGTACGTGCCGATCCTCAGCGACGAGCAGCTCACCGCCGTCATCGGGCTGCTGGGCGTCCGGGGGTTCTCCCTCGCCCATGTCGCGACGGCCCTGCCCAGTCTCGACGAGGTGTTCCTCGCGATCACCGGCGACAAGGCCACTCCCCTCTCCGACCAGGCTCCCCAGGAGGTCGCCGCATGAGCACCACGACACTGCCCCCCGCCCCCGTCGGGTCCGCGGACACCGGCCCGTCGAAGGACGGGGTGGCCGAGGAGGGCCGGATAGGGCTGCGGGCCAACCTGCGGCACATCGGGGCGCTGGTCCGGCGCAATCTGCTCCAGATCAAGAAGGACCCCGAGTCGATGTTCGACGTCCTTCTGATGCCGGTCGTCTTCATCGTGCTCTTCGTGTACGTCTTCGGCGGCTCGGTCGGCGCCAGCCTCGGCGGTGACCGGCAGTCCTATGTGAACTACCTGGTACCCGGGTTGATGGCGATGATGGGCATGAACATCGCCATGGCCGTCGGCACCGGTGTCAACGACGACTTCCGCAAGGGGGTCATGGACCGGTTCCGGACGATGCCGATCGCCCGCTCCTCGGTGCTCGTCGCCAAGATCGCGGTCGAGCTGGGCCGGCTGCTGGTCGCCACGCTGATCCTGCTCGCCATGGGGTTCGCCCTCGGCATGGAGCTGAACGGCTCGGTGTTCGGGCTCCTCGGAGCGGTCGCACTGGCCGCGACGTTCGGCGCCGCCATGATGTGGATCTTCATTCTGCTCGGGCTGGCCATGAAGACGGCCCAGGCTGTTCAGGGGACGGCGATGCTCGTGCTGATGCCGCTGCAGTTCGGTTCCTCGATCTTCGCGCCGCCGCAGACCATGCCGGGCTGGCTCCAGGCGTTCACCGACCACAACCCGCTGTCCAACCTCGCGGACGCGGCGCGCGGGCTCATGCAGGGCGACCCGGTCGCGGAATCGGTCTGGTGGACGCTCGCCTGGGCCGCCGGGATCACGGTGGTGGCGGCTCCGCTGGCGGTCGCCAGGTTCCGCAAGAAGGCCTGAGCGAGGGGAGCACCACCCGCGAGCCCGTCACTCCGGCCGGCCCGGCCGGTACGTCTCCGCCAGGGCGGTGGCCTCATCGAGGGTGAGGCCACCGCCCTCCTCGTACGCCGCCGTGTACGCGTCATCACTGATCCGGGTCCGGGCCGCCCGTTCGGCGTCCTCGCGGAAGCGGTACTCCATCACGGTCGGCATGTGCCCCCCGGGCAGCAGCGCCACCTGCAGGCCGAGCAGTCGGGCGGCGGCCTCCGGAGCCCCGGCACCGTCGAGTCCGGCGAGGGCACGGGCGATGACCAGCAGCTGCATGGACGCCAGGTGCGGGGCCATCATCGTCGACAGCCGGTCCTGGGAGCGGCTCAGCGCGGTCAGCCCCCTGTCCAGAGCGCGGGCGTACGCGCCGTCGAGGTTGTCCAGCCAGGCCAGCACCCCGAGCACGAAACCGTCGAAGGCCGCGACCATGTGGGAGCTGAAATCCTCGCGCAGCAGCGTCAGCTGTTCCCGCGCCTCGCCGATGTGGCCCTGGCGCCCGAGCAGGAACCCCAGGTGCAGTCGGGCGGTCGGCACCGCTTCGTGGCCCGCGAGCCGCCCGTCGCCGATGATCTCCCGCAGAATGGCCTCCGCCTCGTCGGAGCGGTCCAGATCGGCGAGGACCCCGGCGTACCGAGCCCGCAGCACCGCCGCCTGCACCTGAGCGCCGAGCGCCCGCGCGTGGCCCACCGCGGCCCGGTAGTCCTCGGCGGCCTCGGCGAACCGGCCCCGCTGTTCGTGCGCCTCGCCCCGGGACGCCAGCGATTCCGCGGCGCCCCAGTCGTCCTGGAGCCGGACGAAGATCTCCAGGCTCTCGTCGGCGTCGGCCAGTGCTTCGTCCGCCGATTCGGGACGGTTGGCCAGGACCTTGGACCGCATCTGGAGCGCGGCGCCCAGCTCCCACTCGTAGCCGTACTCCCGGGCGGCGCGGACCGTCTCGTCCGTCAGCTCGCGCAGGTCGTCGGTCTCGCCGGAGAGCAGGACCGCGTACGCCCAGAGCGAACCGGGCGCACGGCAGGTCTGCGGCTGACCCGCCCGGTAGGTGCGGGCGATGCTCCGCAGTCGGGCCTGGCCCTCCTCGGTGGTCCACGCCTCCATCGTGTGGTCCGTGCTGGCCAGTTGGACCAGCCCCACCCCGCGCCGCGCCTCCGCCACCTGTTCGGGTACCCACGGCGGCGGCCGGTCGGTGGTCCGTTCCAGCAGGGAGGGGGCCGGTACGCCGGGCGGGGCGAACGGATCGGGGCCGAGCGACGACGCGGCCCGGGCCCATTGGCGGGCGTCCGGACGCAGATCGCGCATCATCCAGTACCAGGACATCGACAGCACCATGCACAGCGCCTCCTGCTCGTCCCGGGCGGCGACGGCGTGGCGGAGCGCGGTGCGCAGGTTCTCGTACTCGCGCTGGAAGAGCGCGATGGCCTCCCGCTGCCCGGCGCCACGCAGCTTCGGCCCGGTGATACGGGCCAGTTCCCGGTAGTGGACCAGGTGGCGGCGCTCGGCGGTGTCCCGCTCGTCCGCCTCCTTCAGACGTTCGGCGGCGTATTCGCCCACCGTCTCCAGCAGCCGGTAGCGCATCTCCTCGTCGTCACCGGGCTCGGCGACGACGAGTGACTTGTCGACGAGGGAGCCGAGCAGGGAGGCGACGTCCAGGGAGTCCACGGTGACACCGCCGGCCGGGGCGGCCAGTGCGCAGACCTCCTCGGCGGCGGCGAGGGAGCAGTCTCCGGCGAAGACGGACAGGCGGCGCAGTACGGCGCGTTCGGCGGCGTCGAGGAGGTCCCAGGACCAGTCGACGACGGCGCGCAGGGTCTGCTGGCGGGGCAGCACGGTCCGGCTGCCGCTGGTGAGGAGACGGAAGCGGTCATCGAGCCGGTCGGCGATCTGGCGCGGGGTGAGCATCCGCAGCCGGGCGGCGGCCAGTTCGATGGCGAGCGGCAGCCCGTCCAGGCGGCGGCAGATCTCGGCGCAGGCGGCGGCGGTCGCCTCGTCCGCGTCGGTACGGAAGCCGGGGCGGGCGGCGGCCCCGCGCTCGGCGAGCAGGCGCAGCGCCATCGGGTCGGGCAGCGGTTCGACGGGGCGCACGACCTCGCCCGGCACGCCGAGGGGTTCGCGGCTGGTGGCGAGGACGGTGAGCTGGGGGCAGTGGGTCAGCAGATGGTCGGTGAGGGCGGCGGCCGCCCCGACGACGTGCTCGCAGTTGTCCAGGAGGAGCATCATCCGGCGCGGGGCGCAGTGCTCGGTGAGGCGTACGAGGGGGTAGGCGCCGGTGCGGTCGGCGGCCCGCAGCTCCTCGGCCCCGGCCCCGCGCAGCACGGTCTCCCGGGCGCCGAGTGCGGTCAGGACGGTTTCGGGCACGATGTCCGGGTCGTCGACGGGGGCCAGTTCGACGAGCCAGACGCCGTCGGGCCAGGCCTCGGCGGCCGCCTCCGCGGCCTCCTGGGACAGCCGGGTCTTTCCGGCGCCGCCGGGGCCCAGCAGGGTGACGAGCCGGGCGTGGCCGAGGTCCTCGCGCAGGGCGGCGATGTCGGTGTCGCGGCCGACGAAGCTGGTGAGCCGGGCCCG
>NZ_NEUE01000143.1:0-72103 GCF_002910905.1 Streptomyces sp. SM11
TGTCGCTGGCCCGCGCCCGCGACACCTTCGGCCTGGCCCCGGCCATCGCGGTGCTCCAGGAGGAGTGGGCGGCGGCGGTCGTGGACTCCCCGGCCGCGTCCGGCGGCGCCCGGCCCGAGGCCGTCGCCGCGTACCTGTTCGAGGAGCTGACGAGCGGACCCGCCGGGTTCGTCCGGTCCGCCGCGACCCGGGCGTTCCTCGACGGCTTCCACCGGGCCGCCGGGCCGGACGCGTACACGGAGGACCTGGCGGCCCTCGGCGACGACCTGGCAGCCCGCCGGCAGCTCGTGGAGGGCTGGCTCGCCCCGTACGCCGAGTCCACCGAGGCGGACCTCGGCGACGGCGACCTGGCGGAGGCCGTGGCGGTCGAGCTCTGCCCGGAGCTGGAGCGGTACGCGTGCGACGCGCCGCTCACCGAGCGCCTGGAGGGCCTCCTCGGCGACCACCCGCGCATCGCGGGCGGCGGGGCCCTCACCGTACGGATCGACGAACTCCTCGCCCGGACCGCCGGTTTCCGCGCGGAGACCGTGCCCGGCTTCCGCGCCTACCAGCGGCTGCGCACCTCCCTGGTGACCGCCGAGCGGGGCCGGCTGCGGCTGGACGACCACCGGCCGCGCGTGATGTCGGCGTTCGTCCGCAACCGGCTGCTCGACGAGGTGTACCTGCCGCTGATCGGCGACAGCCTGGCCAAGCAGCTCGGCACCGCCGACGCCGACCGGCGCACCGACTCGCAGGGCATGCTGCTGCTCGTCTCGCCGCCCGGCTACGGCAAGACGACGCTCATGGAGTACGTCGCGGACCGGCTCGGCATGGTCCTCGTCAAGATCAGCGGGCCGAACCTGGGCCACGACGTGACCTCCCTCGACCCGGACCGGGCCCCGAGCGCCACCGCCCGGCAGGAGATCGAGAAGATCAACTTCGCGCTGGAGGCGGGCAACAACACGCTCCTCTACCTCGACGACATCCAGCACACCTCGCCCGAACTGCTCCAGAAGTTCATCCCGCTGTGCGACGCCACGCGCCGCATCGAGGGCGTGCGGAACGGCGAACCGCGCAGCTACGACCTGCGGGGCAAGCGGTTCGCGGTGTGCATGGCGGGCAACCCGTACACCGAGTCCGGCGAGCAGTTCCGGATCCCCGACATGCTCGCCAACCGGGCCGACGTCTGGAACCTCGGCGAGGTCCTCGGCGGCCGGGACGACGTCTTCGCGCTGAGCTTCGTGGAGAACGCGCTGACCGCCAACCCGGTCCTCGCCCCGCTGGCCGCCCGCTCCCGGGACGACCTGGCGCTGCTGGTGCGGCTGGTGCGGCTGGCCGGCGGCACCGACCCGGCGGCCCGCGCGGAGCACCTGGAACACCCGTACAGCGCTGCCGAGCTGGACCGGATCCTGGCCGTGCTGCGCCATCTGCTCACCGCCCGGGACACCGTGCTCGCGGTGAACGCCGCGTACATCGCCTCGGCCGCGCAGACGGACGCCACGCGCACCGAACCGCCGTTCCGGCTCCAGGGCTCCTACCGCAACATGAACAAGATCGCCGAGCGGATCGTGCCCGTCATGAACGACGACGAGCTGTCCGCCGTCGTCGACGACCACTACGCGGGTGAGGCCCAGACGCTCACCACGGGGGCCGAGGCGAACCTCCTCAAGCTGGCCGCCCTGCGCGGCACGCTCACCGCCGAACAGGCCGAGCGGTGGGCGGCGATCACCGCCTCCTACGTCCGCACGCAGGCCCTCGGCGGGCCGGACGGCGACCCGATGACCCGGGCGGTGGCCGCGCTCGGACTGCTCGCGGACCGGATCGCGGCGGTGGAGACGGCGATCCAGCGGGCGGCGGACCCCCGCCACCTGCTGGCGGGGCCGCCTGCCTCGGCGAACCCGTCGGCCACAGCGAACGACCGGGCCTCCGTGAACCCGCCCGGCGCGGTGAACCACCAGGCCACGCCCGACCGTCGTGCGAAGATCACCAGCACTCCACACTGATCGGGAAGACCGAGCCGGAAGGATCACGGCATGCTGGGTTTCGTGCCTCCACTTCCTCAGCAACCGGGACGCCCGCCGTCCACCGGCCACATGATCGTCTGCGGTGACGACGCCCTGGCGCGCCGCCTCGCCGTGGAGCTGCGCTTCGTCTACGGGGAACGGGTCACCCTGCTCCTGCCCCCGGGCCGGGACGCGAGCGGCCCCGAGACGCCGCTGACCCAACGGGGGCGAGCAGCAGCCCTGTTCGGCCGGATGTCGGCGGCGATGAGCCGCGCGGGCAACGGCGGCGGGGCCACCGGCGACGGGTCGGCCGGCGGCAGCGGCGACACCAACTCCGGGGTCGAGGCCGTCCGCATCATGGAGGCTCCCGAGCCCTCCGACGACGTCCTGGAGGAGGCGGGCGTCGACCGGGCCGCCGCCCTCGCGCTCGTCTACGACGACGACGAGCGCAACATCCGCGCCGCCCTGACCGCCCGCCGCCTCAACCCCCGGCTGCGGCTGGTGATCCGGCTCTACAACCGCAAGCTGGGGCTCCACCTGGAGGAGCTGCTCGACCAGGCGGCGGCCGTCGCCATGCCCGGCATCGACCCGGCGCTGCTGGACGCCTCCACCACCGTCCTGTCCGACGCCGACACCGCGGCCCCGGCCCTCGCCGCCACCGCCCTGACCGGCAGCAGCAAGATCATCCAGGCCGAGGGCCTGCTCCTGCGCGCCGCCGAACGCCCCCCGCCCCGCCCCGGCGAGACGGCCGACCCCGGCCTGTGCACCCTGGCCCTGCTCTCCTCCACCACCAACGACCCGGCGGGCGCGGAGGGTTCGGAAAGCAGTGGCGACGAGGCCCCGCAACTGCTGCCCGACGAGAGCGCCGTAGCCGCCGCGACCAGCCGGGGCACGGTGGTCCTCGAAACGGTCAGCCGGGCCGAGCCGGACCGTCCGGCCACCCGCATGGGCGGCAGGGGCGCCCCGCTCTCCCAGGTCTTCTCCCGCAGGCTCCGCTGGTCGGCCCTCGGCGTCGCGGTCGCCGCGCTCGCCCTGGTGATCGCCTCGCTCCTGACCACCGAGGACACGGCGATCCACTCCACCTACCTGACCCTGCTCGACCTGCTGGGCATGAACGACCCGGCGGAGGGCGCCCCGCCGGCCCGGCAGATCATCCAGCTCCTCTCCGGCATCGCCGGGCTGCTCCTGCTCCCGCTGCTGCTCGCCGCCGTCCTGGAGGCGTTCGGCACCCTGCGCACCGCCTCCTCGCTGCGCCGCCCGCCGCGCGGTCTGTCGGGGCACGTGGTGCTGCTGGGGCTCGGCAAGATCGGTACGCGGGTCCTCGTACGGCTCCGCGAACTCGACATCCCCGTGGTCGTCGTCGAGGACGACCCCGACGCGCGCGGCATCCCGCTGGCCCGCTCCATGCACGTGCCGACCGTCATCGGCGACGTCACCCAGGAAGGCGTCCTCGAAGCGGCCAAGATCCGCCGCGCCCGCGCCCTCCTCGCCCTCACCAGCATCGACACCACGAACCTGGAAGCGGCCCTGTACGCCCGTTCGGTGAAGCCGGACCTGAGGGTGGCGCTGCGGCTGTACGACGACGAGTTCGCCACCGCCGTCTACCGCACCCTGCGCACCGCGCATCCCGGAGCCCTGACCCGCTCCCGCTCGGTCTCCCATCTGGCCGCCCCGTCCTTCGCGGGCGCCATGATGGGCCGCCAGATCCTCGGCGCGATCCCGGTCGAGCGCAAGGTCATGCTCTTCGCGGCCCTGGAGGTCGCGGGGCACCCGCAGTTGGAGGGCCGCACGGTCGAGCAGGCGTTCCGGGCGGGCGCCTGGCGGGTCCTGGCCATCGACGCCACCCCGCCCGGCGACCGCGCCCCCGACCTCGCCGCCCCCCTGCCGTTCGACCCGGAGGGCGACGCGACGCCGCAGCCGTCCGGCCTTGTCTGGGATCTGCACCCCGGCTATGTCCTGCGCGGCCAGGACCGGGTGGTGATCGCCGCCACCCGCCGGGGGCTCGCGGAGCTGCTGCGGCGGCAGCGGTCGGTGGTGCCGAGGCAGTAGGGCCCGGCCGGGCGCCTGCACCAAGTGCCAGGCCGGGGCGTGCCTGGCGGGGGTACCTGTGCCAGATGCCTGTGCCAGATGCCTATGTGGGGTGCCTGTGCCAGGTGCCTGGCCGGAGTTCCCATGCCAAGTGCCTATGCGGGCACCCCGGCCGGGGTGCCCGCGCGGGCGGCTACCGGAAGGTGCCCATCGCCTCGCGCACCTCCTCCAGGGTCCGCTCCGCGACCGCGTTCGCCCGTTCGTTGCCCTCCCGCAGCACGGACCGTACGTACGTCAGGTCCGCCGCGTACTCCGCCCGGCGGGCGCGTACGGGGGCGAGGTGGGCGTTGACCGCCTCGGTCACCGTCCGCTTGAGCGCGGCCGAACCGCCGTCGCCGGTCTCCGCCGCGACCTCGTGCGGGTCCCGGTCCAGGCAGAGGGCGGCCAGCAGCACGAGCGAGGAGACGCCGGGCCGGCGCTCGGGGTCGTAGCTGATGTGCCGGTCGGCGTCCGTCGTCGCGCCCTTGATCAGACGGGCCGTCTCGTCGGCGGTGGCGGAGAGTGGGACGGAGTTGGCGCGGCTCTTGCTCATCTTGCCGCCGTCGGTGCCGAGCAGCAGGGGTGCGGCGGAGAGCAGTGCGTCCGGTTCCGGGAAGACCTGCCCGTACCGCTCGTTGAAGCGGCGGGCGATGGTCCGGGTGAGTTCGACGTGCGGCAGCTGGTCCTGGCCGACGGGGACCACGTCGCCCTTGCAGAAGAGGATGTCGGCTGCCTGGTGCGCCGGGTACGTGTACATCAGCCCGCTGACCGAGGACTGCCGCGAGTGCGCGATCTCGTCCTTGACCGTGGGGTTGCGGCCCAGCTCCGCGACGGAGACGAGGCTCAGGAAGGGCAGCAGGAGCTGGTTGAGCGCGGGGACGGCACTGTGGTTGAAGACGGTGCTCCGTGCCGGGTCGATACCGAGGGCCAGGTAGTCGAGCAGCAGCCCGTCCGTGTACTCCTGGAGCCGCTCTGCGGTGTCCCGGTCGGTGAGCACCTGGTAGTCGGCGATCAGGACGAACACGTCCACACCGAGGTCCTGGAGGCGGACCCGGTTGCGCAGGGTGCCGAAGTAGTGCCCGAGGTGCAGGCGGCCGGTGGGGCGGTCGCCGGTGAGGACCCGGAAGCGGGCGGGGTCCCGGGTCAGCTGCTGCTCCAGCTCGGCACTGCGGCGCTCGGCGGGGGTAGGTGCGGGTGTGGTGGTGGTCATGGGTCTGGTCTCTCCTCGCGTGGGTGGATGCGTGGAGGACGGCCCCGCCGGTGAGCGCCGCTGCGCTTCGTCTCCGTGTCCGTGCCGTACGAGGTGCCGTACGAGGGCAGCGAAAAGGGCCGTCCATGTCGAACGGCCCTGGTTCCGTGCAGATGCTGTGGCCGCTCCTATGAGGAGCGCCACCAGTTTCGGCACGGGACGGAGGTCATGGCGTCAGCATACCGGCCACGGGCCCGGCGCGGAGGCGGTCCGCGCTACTTCGGGGCGTGCCCGCCCACGTAGAAGAGGAGCCAGATGAACCCGGCGAGCAGGTGCGTCGCGAAGACATAGACGAAGACGCGCAGGAACACCCCGCGCGCCTTCCACTCCTCGCTGTTGCTCTCCCGCTCGCCCACCGTCCCAGGATACGCGCGACCCGCGAGGGCGCGGCCGCGTGGAATAGGACGGAGGGGGGTCCCGTTGTAGGGTGTAGTTCAACGTTCAACCAAATCGGTCAGGATCTCCGGCCCTCCGGCCGGGACGCAGGAAGGCGGACGCCATGCAGTTCGGGATCTTCACCGTCGGGGACGTCACGACCGACCCGACCACCGGCCGGCCCCCCACCGAGAACGAGCGGATCAAGGCGACCCTGGCCATCGCGCAGAAGGCCGAGGAAGTCGGCCTGGACGTCTTCGCGACCGGCGAGCACCACAACCCGCCGTTCGTCCCGTCCTCCCCGACGACGACCCTCGGCTACCTCGCCGCCCGCACCGAGAAGCTGATCCTGTCCACCTCCACCACGCTGATCACCACCAACGACCCGGTGAAGATCGCCGAGGACTACGCCACCCTCCAGCACCTCGCGGACGGCCGCGTCGACCTGATGATGGGCCGGGGCAACACCGGACCGGTCTACCCCTGGTTCGGCAAGGACATCCGCCAGGGCATCCCGATGGCCATCGAGAACTACGCCCTGCTGCACAAGCTGTGGCGCGAGGACGTCGTGGACTGGGAGGGCAAGTTCCGTACGCCGCTCCAGTCCTTCACCGCCACCCCGCGCCCGCTGGACGGCGTCCCGCCGTTCGTCTGGCACGGCTCCATCCGCTCCCCCGAGATCGCCGAGCAGGCCGCGTACTACGGCGACGGCTTCTTCCACAACAACATCTTCTGGCCCATGGAGCACACGAGGAAGATGGTCGACCTCTACCGGCGCCGCTACGCCCACTACGGGCACGGCACCGCCGAACAGGCCATCGTCGGGCTCGGCGGCCAGGTGTTCATGCGCAGGAACTCGCAGGACGCGGTACGGGAGTTCCGCCCGTACTTCGACAACGCGCCGGTCTACGGCCACGGCCCGTCCCTGGAGGACTTCACCCGCGAGACCCCGCTGACCGTGGGCTCCCCGCAGGAGGTCATCGAGCGGACGCTGACGTTCCGGGACGAGGTCGGCGACTACCAGCGCCAGCTGTTCCTGATGGACCACGCGGGGCTCCCGCTGAAGACGGTCCTGGAGCAGCTCGACCTCCTCGGCGAGGAGGTCGTGCCGGTGCTGCGCAAGGAGTTCGCCAGCCTGCGGCCGACCGGCGTGCCGGAATCCGCGCCCGTCCACCCGGCGGTCGCCGCCGCCCGAGCCGCTGGAAAGGAGGCCTGAGCCCGATGTTCGCCACCACGCCCCTGCGCATCGTCGCCGTCTCGGCCGGGCTCAGTCAGCCGTCCTCGACCCGGCTGCTGGCCGACCGGCTGGCCGCCGCCGCCCGCGAGCGCCTCGCGGCCGAGCAGGACCGGAACGTCGAGGTCCAGGTCGTCGAGGTCCGCGACCTCGCCGTGGACATCGCCCACCACCTGCTCAGCGGCTTCCCCTCGGCCGCGCTGCGGGAAGCGATCGACGCGGTGACGGAGGCCGACGGGCTGATCGCCGTGACGCCGGTGTTCACCGCCTCGTACAGCGGGCTGTTCAAGTCGTTCTTCGACCTGATCGACAACACCTCACTGACCGGCAAGCCCGTCGTGATCGCCGCGACGGGCGGCACGGCCCGGCACTCGCTGGTCCTGGAGCACGCGCTGCGCCCGCTCTTCGCCTACCTGCGGGCCGTCACCGTGCCCACCTCCGTCTACGCGGCGTCGGAGGACTGGGGCTCCTCGGGCGACGCGTACACCGAGGGTCTGCCGTCCCGGATCCGGCGCGCGGGTGGCGAGCTGGCCTCCGCCGTCCTCGGCCGTACGGTCTCCGGGGCCTCGCGGGCCCCGGGCCTGGACGACGGGGAGGACGCGGTCGTCCCCGTCGAGCAGCAGCTCGCGGACCTGCGGCTGGACTGAGACGAGCGAGGGCGGGTGGGTCGGAGCGGAGTGGCGGTGGGCCGGGCCACCGCCGCCGCATCGCCCCCTCTTTGTCCGATTTGATTACAGTGAGACCGGACGCTGTACCGGGCCGTACCAAGCTGGAGGCAGATATGGGCAGAATCGTTGTGGGCGTCGATGGCTCCGACCCCTCGATCAAGGCACTGCACTGGGCCGTGCGCCAGGCCGAGCTGACGGGTTCCACGGTGGAAGCCGTGAACAGCTGGGAGTACCCCGCCACCAGCTGGGCGTCGATGATGCCCGGCCTGCCGGAGGACTTCGACCCGCAGGCCCTGGCCACCGTCTCCCTCACCGAGGCGCTGGAGGAGGCTCTCGGTGCAGAGGGGGCCGCCGCGGTCAGCAAGATCGTGGTCATCGGCAATCCGGCCCAGGCCCTGCTGGACCGCGCCCAGGGCGCCGACCTGCTCGTCGTCGGGGCCCGCGGCCACACCGGCCTGAAGGCCACCCTGCTCGGCTCGGTCAGCCTCCACGTCACCCAGCACGCGCCGTGCCCGGTGACGGTCGTGCGCGACTGAAGGCCCCGCAGAGAAAGGCCCCGCTGAGGAAGGCCCGCAGAGAAAGGCCCCGCAGAGAAACGAGGGGCCGTTGTCAGTGGGTGCTCCTATCGTGTGGTCATGACCCCTGCTCTCTTCGGGCGCGACCATCCCGTCGGCGTTCTCCGCGCGGAGATCGCCCGGGCCACGGACAGCCACGGCGGTCTCGTGCTGGTCACCGGCGAGGCCGGGATCGGCAAGAGCACTCTGGTCACCGACGCCGCGCACGAGGCGCGGCGGCGCGGGGCGCTGGTGGTCGGCGGTTCCTGCTGGGACTCCGACAACACCCCCGGCTACTGGCCCTGGGTGCAGGTCCTGCGCGGCCTGCGCCGGTCCACCACGGCGGCGGAATGGGCGGCGGCCCAGGAGGCGTCGGACGGCAGGCTCGCCGTCCTCCTCGGTGACCCGGTCGGAGTCGCCACGGGCGGAGCGGACGGTCCGGGGCCCAGCACGCTTCCGGCTCCGGGGGCG
Source organism: Streptomyces sp. SM11 (assembly GCF_002910905.1). Classification (GTDB taxonomy): domain Bacteria; phylum Actinomycetota; class Actinomycetes; order Streptomycetales; family Streptomycetaceae; genus Streptomyces. The sequence continues at coordinate 8,601 of NZ_NEUE01000143.1, forward strand.
GCCCCGGGAACCGCCGGGAGCCCGGGGCCCGACGGGGCACACGGCGGCGAGCCCGGCAAGGAGACGGGCACGAGTCCGCCGGTCGACGGGTCGCAGGGCAGCGGGTCGCAGGAGGGCGGGTCGCAGGAGGGCGCCGAGGCCTTCGGGCTCTTCGACGCGGTGACCACGGCCCTCGTCACGGTCTCCCAGAGCCGGCCTCTGGTGGTCGTCCTCGACGATCTGCACAGCTCCGACCCGGCCTCGCTGCGACTGCTCGAATTCGTCGCCCAGCACGCCTGGTTCGAGCGGCTGCTGCTGATCGGCACCTACCGGGACGTCGAGGTGGAGGCCCCCGGACACCCGCTCCAGCAGCTGATCCTGCCGCTGGTCTCACGCGCCACCGCGACCCTCACCCTGACCGGCCTCGGCCGGGACGAGGTGGGCGCGCTGATGACGGTGACGACGGGCCGCGAGCCCGCACCGCAGCTGGTCGCCGAGGTCCACCGGCGCACCGGCGGCAACCCCTTCTTCGTGGAGCAGACCGCCCGGCTCTGGCGCAGCGGAAGCCCGGTCTCCACCATTCCACCCGGCGTGCGGGAAGCGGTCCGGCAGCGGCTCGCCCTGCTGCCCGAGCCGGTCGTCTCCCTGCTGACCAGCGCCGCCCTTCTCGGCCGGGAATTCCGCCGGCAGATCCTGGCCGTGGTGCACGGCTCGCCGGTCCCCCACGTGGACCGGCTCCTGGAGTCGGCCGTCGTCGCCCGGGTCGTCGTCCCCTACCCGTCCGGGCAGTACGCCTTCGCCCACGACCTGCTGCGCGAGACGCTGTACGCCTCGCTGGACGACGCCGAGGCCCGTGAACGCCATGCCGCCGCCGTCCGGGCCCTGGACGCGCACGGCGGCCTCGGCGACACGGTACGGCCCGGCGCCCTCGCCCGGCACGCCCACCTCGCCGGCGGTGCCCTGGAGCGCGACCGCCGGATCGACCTGCTGCTGGCAGCGGCCCGGGACGCCTCGGGACGCCTGGCCGAGGAGGAGGCCGCCGGCCACTACCGCCGTGCCCTCGCGGTGGCCTCCGGCGAGACGGGGGAGCCGGGTGAGCCGGGGGGCCAGGTGGATCCGGGGAATCCAGCGAATCCGGCGAATCCGGGGAATCCGGAGGCGTCCCCCGGAGGGTTGTCGGGAGGACCCCCGGCCGGCGGGACGGGCGCGGCGGACCAGGGCCCGGACCTCCGGCGTGCCGCGCTGATCGGTCTGGACCTCGCCGGACAGCTCCGGCACGCGGGGGAAACGGCCGAGGCACAGCGCCTGCTGGACCGGTCGGTCGCCCTGGCCCGGGAGCTGGACGAACCGGAGCTGCTCGCCCGGGTGGCGATCACCCTCCACCGCGACGGTTCTCTCGGCGGCCACGACGCACCCCCGATGGGTCTCCTCGCCGAGGCGCACCGCCGGATCACCGGCAAGGAGGGCCAGGAGAACCTCTCCGGCGACCGGCTCGCCCAGGAGCTGGCCATCCACATCATGGCGCTGGCCCGGAGCGGCTCGGACGACGAGGCGCTCGCCTTCTCGCTCTGGGCGCGCCACGACTCCGTGTGGGGCCTCGGCTCGGCGGTGGAGCGGCTCGGGCTGACCGACGAGATGACCGCCTTCGGCCGACGCACCCAGCAACAGGACATGGAGCTGCACGCGACGTCCATGCGTTGGGTGGCGCTGCTGGAGCTGGGCGACCCGGCCTTCATCGACCAGTTCCGTACGTTCGTCCGGCTCGCCGAGCAGACCGAGCTGCCCCGGTTCGCCCTGGGCATCGCCGTCGACACCAGCCTGATCGCCTCCCTGCAGGGCCGGTTCGCCGAGGCGGCCACCGCGCTGCAGGACGACTCACTCGACCTCGAGAGCAACGACCATGCGGCCTGCGGCTTCATGGGGCACCACCTGGACTGGGCGCGGCATCTGCTCCAGGGGCACTTCGCCGAGGCCGAGGAGATCCTCGGCAAGCTTCCGGCCGCCGGGTATCCCTACCCCGGGCTGCTGGAGTCGGTCACGGCGGTGGAGCAGGGCGACGCAACGCCCGCGCTGCGCCTGATCGCCGAGCAGGCGGACCGCGCCGCCCCCTATCCGCGGGCGTTCATGCCGCTGTGGTTCCGGCTGCTGGCCCAGACGGCCGCGGTGACGGGCGACCCACGGCTCATCGCCCGCGCGGAGGACGAGCTGACCCCTTACACGGGCCAGTGGATCGTCTCGCTGTACGGATGTGACATCGGCGGCCCCGTCGACCTCTGGCTCGGGATGCTCGCCGCCGCGCGCGACGACCAGGACGCGGCGATATCGGCGCTCACCGAGGCCGCCGCCTCCTCGGACCGCCTCGGCGCCCGCCCCTGGGCCGTACGAGCCCGGCTGTGCCTGGCCCGTTCCCTGCTCGCACGCGCCGGTGCGGCCGGCGAGGCCGGTGCCGGTGACGCCGGGCGGGCCCGTCGGCTGCTCGGCGAAGTGGTGCGGGAGGCCGGCGAGTTGGGCCTGGACCAGGTGGCGGCCGAGGCCTCGGATCTCCGTACGGCCCCGCCCACCACCACCACTGCTGCCACTGCCCCCGTCTCTGCCGGGACCGCCGCCGGGGTCGGGGTCGGGGTCGGGGCCGTGCCGTCCGCCGAGTTCCGGCGGATCGGGCCGGTGTGGCAGCTACGCTGGGACGGGGTGACCGTGCACGTCCCGGACGCCAAGGGTCTGCGGGACCTGCACAGCCTGCTGGGGCTGCCCGGCGCCGACGTGCCGGCCGTCCGGCTCCTCGCGCCCGAGGGCGGGGAACTCGTCGTCGCCGCCGGGCAGCTCGGCGGCGATCCGGTGCTCGACGAGGAGGCCAAGCGCCGCTACAAGGAACACCTGGCCCGGCTGGACGCGGAGATAGACCGAGCCGCCGCCCGTGACGACCCCGGGCTGGTCGAGAAGTACGACCGGGAACGACAGGCCCTCCTCGACGAGCTCCGCACCGCGGCCGGGCTCGGCGGCCGGTCCCGCCGGCTGGGCGACCAGACCGAACGGGCCCGCAAGACCGTCACCGCCCGGATCCGCGACACCCTGCGCAAGCTGGACGGCCTGCACCCCGCGCTGGCGGCCCACCTGAAGGCCTCCGTGACGACCGGGACCACCTGCGCCTACCGGCCCGGACACTCCCCCGACTGGCGGCTCTGACCCGCACCGCCCGGCCTGAGGACGCACAGGGCGGATATGTGCCCGACGCACGCGGCGGGTACCTCCGCCGTCGGTCACCGGTCGGTCACTTCCGGTTGTAGAGCCGCATCGTCACCGCGCCGAAGACCACCAGGAGCACCCCGGACCAGCCCAGCGTCCAGGCGATTTCGGAGGTCGGCCAATTGCCCGCCATCAGCTCACGCACCGCTGTGGCGAGGTGGGTGACCGGGCTGTTGTTCACGAAGGCCTGGAGCCAGCCCGGCATCGTCTGCGGGTCGACGAAGACGTTGCTGAGGAATGTCAGCGGGAAGATCACCATCATGCTGACACCCATCACCGACTTCTCGGAACGCAGCAGCAGCCCGAACATCGTCCAGATCCAGGAGAACGCGAACGAGAACACGACCAGCAGAGCGACACCGGCCAGCACGCCGAGCACTCCGCCGTCCGGACGGAACCCGATGAGCATGCCCACGGCGAGCATCACCGCTGACGCCAGCAGATAGCGCAGGACGTCACCGAGCAGATAGCCGACCATCGGAGCGGGCCGCCAGATCGGCAGCGTGCGGAACCGGTCGAAGACACCCTTGGCGATGTCCGTGTTCACCGCGACACCCGTGTACATCGTGATCATCACGACGCTCATCACCATGATGCCGGGCAGCAGGAACTGGATGTACTCCTCCGCGGAGCCGGCCAGCGCCCCTCCGAAGAGGTACGTGTACATCAGGACCAGCATGATCGGGAAAGCCGTCACATCGAAGAGCTGTTCCGGCACATGCTTGATCTTCAGCATGGCGCGCCAGCCGAAGGTCACCGATGCCGACAGGGCACTGGGCCTCGGCGGGCGCTCCTGGCCCACCAGGAGCGCCGAGAGGCGTTCCTGGTCCGGTGCGGCGAGTACGACGCCCTCCAGCTCCGTCTTGGCGGTCGCGGTGCTCATGCCGCCACTCCCTTCTTGTCCGTGAGTGCGAGGAAGACCTCGTCGAGGCTGGGCTGTCCCAGCGAGAAGTTGTCGACCGTGATGCCGGACCGGGCCAGCTCGGCCAGGGCACGCCCGGCCTGCTCCGCCCCGCCCTGATCGGTGCTCTGCCCGTCGACCCGGGCGGTCAGCGCCACCGGGTCCGCGTCCAGCAGGACCTCCGCGTTCAGCGCGAGCGCCAGCACCTGCTGCGCCTCGGCCCGCTGATCGGCGTGGCGCAGCCGCAGATGGACGGTGCCGGCACCGACGGAGGCCTTGAGCTCGCCCTTGGTTCCCTCGGCGATGACCTTGCCGTGGTCGATCACCGCGATACGGGAGGCCAGCTGGTCGGCCTCGTCCAGATACTGCGTGGTCAGCAGGACCGTGGTGCCATGGGCGACGACCGCCCGCACGATGTCCCACACCTGGTTGCGACTGCGGGGGTCGAGTCCGGTGGTCGGCTCGTCCAGGAACAGCACGTCCGGGGTGTTCAGGATGGACGCGGCGATATCGATGCGGCGCCGCATGCCTCCCGAGTAGTTCTTCACCTGCTTGCCCGCCGCCTCGCTCAGCCCGAACCCTTCGAGCAGCTGGGCCGCCCGGTCGCGGGCCGCCGCCTTGGAGTGGCCGAGCAGCCGGCCGAGCAGGACGAGGTTCTCCGAGCCGGTCAGGTCCTCGTCCACCGAGGCGTACTGCCCGGTCAGGCTGACCCGGCTGCGGACCGCGTCGGCGTCCTTCACGACGTCCTTGCCGAACACCCGGGCCGTGCCGCTGTCGGGGCGCAGCAGCGTCGCGAGCATGCGGACGGCGGTGGTCTTGCCGGCGCCGTTGGGTCCGAGGACGCCGTAGACGGTGCCGGTGGGGACGGCGAGGTCGATGCCGTCCACCGCACGGTTGTCGCCGAAGACCTTCACCAGCCCCGTGGTCTCGATGGCCAGTTCAGTGCTCATGATCCATTCCTTGTGGGTCGTCTGTGGGAGTCTGCGATCTGCGCCGGAGCCGGAAGCTCATGAGACGTACGGGCGGACGGCGCGTGCCTCGCGCAGGGCCCAGCCCCACCAGCCGAGCTGGTCGAGCATCAGGCCCACGGACCGGTCCCGGCGGGTGTCGCCGGAGTGCTCCTCCAGCGGCTGGAGGAGGTCGAGCGCGACCCCGTTCCTCAGGGTCACCGTGTGCAGCTCGGTGAAGACCGAGCGCAGCTGCTCCACGGCGTACAGCCCGGCGGAACCGTGTCCGTAGCTCACGAAGGCGACCGGCTTGGTCTGCCACTCCTCGTAGGCGAAGTCGATGGCCTGCTTGAGGGAGGCGGGGAACGAGCGGTTGTACTCCGGGGTGACCACGACGAAGGCCTCGGCCCTGGCGATCTCCTCGGTGAACTCCGTCATCTGCCCGGTCGCCCGCCCCGGGTAGTGCACGGGGAAGTCGAAATCGGCGAGGTCCAGCACGGCGAGCTCCAGCTCGCTCCGGCCTTGGGCCCGCTCCATGAACCAGCGGCCGACCGCATCGCCGATGCGGCCTTCGCGGGTGCTGCCGATGATCACCGCGACACGCAGCGGAAGGCCGCTTCCCGCACCCCGCACCGTCACCGTCCGGGGTCTCCCGTCCTCGCGGACCGGGTCCGCACCGCACCGGTCCGCGTCGACGCCGCCGTCCGTCGTCATCGCTCGCTCCTCCTCCCGCGTCCCCCGCGCTACCAGGCCCCCTTCCGGGCCGGGCCGTTCCGCTCCCTCACCTCTTGGGCGCCAGACGCGGGGGCGCGACCGCCAGATTGAATCTGGCGGCCGCGCACACCGTCGCAGAAGCTCCGGCACCGGTCCCGGAGCCGGGCTCCGGACGCTGCACGGGCTTCAGCTCTCCCGTGTGTAGAAGAAGTAGAACGAGACGCAGAGGACGCCCGCCCCGACCACCAGACCCAGAACGGTCGACCGCAGCACGCTGGTGTCGGTGAGGCTCACCAGGAAGCCGATCGCGCTCGCGGTCAGCGCGCCGTACGCGACCGCCCGCAGCTCGCGCGGCAGCGAGCGCTGGATCCGGCCCAGCGCGAAGCAGAGGGCCGCCAGAGCGACACCGGCGACGAGCCCGAGCAGGACCTGCCCGCCGGTGCTGGGGCCGCCGTCGCGACGGATGAACGCCGCGTAGAACCCGTAGATCACGCCGAGCACCAGAGGAAGCGCCCAGGCGAGCGGAGTGTGGTGGCGGGTTCGCGCATGTGCGCGGGCACCCCTCCGGCCGGGCATGGCTGCGTGTGTGGCCATCGCGGACAGCTCCTTCCGTCGCCCCCGTCGCACGCCCCCGTTCCTCCAGAGCACACCCGACCGCGCCGCCCGGCAACTCGAATGGCGTACGGCCCGGAGCGGCCCGGCTCCGTACGGGATTTCCTGGTGGAGTGCGGACCTCTCCCCCGGCGATCCCGGCGACCTCGGCGACCTCGGCGGCCTTCTCGGCGCTCCTGCTCGTCCTGCTCGCCGTCCTCGTGCCGTTCGGCGCGCTCTCCGCCTGGGTCGACCTGGAGATCGACGACACCGACCGTTACGTCGCCGCCGTGTCCCCGCTCGCCTCCGACCCGGCGGTGCAGAACACCGTCGCGGACCTGGTCACCGAGGAGGCGATGCGGCAGATCGATCTCGGTCCGCTCCAGGACACGGTGCGGGAGTTCCTGCACGAGACCGTGCAGTCCTTCACCACGACCGATGCCTTCCGGAACGCCTGGGACACCGCGAACAGGGCCGCCCACAAGGCGGTGGCGGCCGCCCTGGACGGCGACAGCGGAGAGGCGGTGACGATCGACCTGGCCTCGGTGATCGACCAGGTCAAGCAGGACCTGGTCCGGGACGGGGTGCCGTTCGCCGGCCAGATCCCGGTGCAGCGGACGGAGATCACCGTGCTCGGCCCCGGTCAGGCCGACGAATTCAGGAGCTCGTTCCGGTGGCTTCGCTACTGCAGCATCTGGCCGGCGGTCGCCACGCTGGTGATCCTCGTCCTGGTGGTGGGCATCGCGACCGTACGGCGCGGGCTGCGGGCCGGGCTGTGGGTCACCGCGACCGTGGGCGCCGGCTTCGTGCTCGGCGCGGTCGTGCTCCGGGTGCTGGTCGCGGTCGGCCGCAGCCGGGTACTGGACGAGGTGCCGGGCAGCGACCGGGACGCGGCCGCCGCGGTGTTCGACGCCCTGACCGCCTCTCTGCGGACCACGGTCTGGGTGGTACTCGCGGTCGGTGCGGTGCTGCTCGTGGGGGCGGTGGCGGCCCGGGTGCTCCGGCGGAGCAGGAAGCCCCCGGCCGGCGTGCGATGAGGCGGCGACCGGGCGAGAGTGGGATCCGCGACCGCCGCCGAGCGACGACCGCCACCGAGCGACCCGAAAGAGGCGTCATGGCCGACCGAGACATCTTCGAGAACATCGACGACCTGGTCTCCGAGGAGCGCGAACTGCGTGACCGCTCCGTGGCGAAGATGGGCCTGTCCACGGACGAGAAGGCCCGACTGAGGGCGGTGGAGGTCCAGCTCGACCAGTGCTGGGACCTGCTGCGCCGACGGCGGGCGCTCAGCGAGTACGGCGAGGACCCCTCGACGGCGAAGATCCGCCCCGCCGACGAGGTGGAGGGATACCAGAGCTGACCAGAGCTGACCAGGGCTGATGCGGACTGGTCAGCGCCCGCGGGACGTCTCCGGCGGCAGACCGGCCCGGTGTTTCACGTGAAACACCGGGCCGCCGCAGGCTCAGCTCTCCGGCAGGCGTCCCTGAAGGCGTTCCATCTCCCGGCGGTCGCGCTTGGTCGGGCGGCCCGTGCCCCGGTCCCGTACGGGTACCTGGATCGCGATCTCGCGGGGCGGCGGAGGTGGACTGTTGTCGACGAAGCACTCCACGGCCACCGGCGGGCCGACCCGCTTCTTCACGATCTTCGAGACGACGACCACTCGGTCCCGCCCCGCGTGCCGGAGCCGCACCTCGTCGCCGACGCGTACGGCCTGCGCGGGCTTGGCCCGCTCACCACCGACCTTCACGTGCCCTGCCCGGCAGGCGGCGGCCGCCTGGGCACGGGTCTTCGTCAGCCGGACCGACCAGATCCACACGTCGACCCGGACGCTTCCTTCCGCCTGCGGTGCGTCACCGGAAACCATGGGTCCGACTGTAATGCGGACCGGGCGGTGGGCGGGAGGCAATAAGGCCTCCCGCCCACCGGACCTCACACGCCGATGTCGCGCCCGTCCCTGCGCCAGACCGCAACGACCGAGGGGCGGACGATCCTGCCCGGCCCGTCGGGCCAGACGCTCGCCGGCTTCTCCACGGAAGCCCCGTCGATCTCGCCCGGGTGCTGGACCGCGACCAGGACGCGGCGGTCCTGGATGACCGGACCACAGGTCTCGGCCCCGGCAGGGACGGTCAGGAACTGCTTCAGTTCGCCACGCCGGTCACCGTGGGTCGCCACGCCGAACAGCCCGTCGTGCAAGCCGAGCTTGTTGCCGTCCGTGGAGATCCACAGGTTGCCGTGGTCGTCGAACGCCACGTTGTCCGGGCAGGAGATGGGGCTCACGTTCTCCTTGGGGAAGCCCGCGTAGTACGTCGACGGATCGTCCGGGTCGCCCGCCACGAGGAACAGCCGCCAGGCGAAGCCGTCGCCCGCCGGGTCGTCCCAGTTCTCCGCGAGCTCCAGGATCTGCCCGTGCTTGTTGCCGTTGCGCGGGTTCGCCTCGTCCGCGCCGGGCTTGCCCTCCTTGCCGCGGTCCGAGTTGTTGGTGAGCGCCACATAGACGCGGCCGGTGCGCGGCGAGGGCTCGACGTCCTCGGGGCGGTCCATCTTGGTCGCACCGACCTTGTCACCGGCCAGCCGCGTGTAGACGTACACCTCGTCGGCGGTCATGCCCGGCACGTGCGAAGTGGTGCCGGTGGCCAGCGGAATCCAGACTCCGCTGCCGTCGAACTCCCCGTCCACGGGCAGCTTGCCGGTGCCGTCGATCTCGGTGACCGGCGAGTCGCCGGTCAGCTTGGCGACGTACAGCGTGCCCTCGTCCAGCAGCGTCAGGTTGTGCTCGCGGGCGGCACGCGAGTTGCCCTTCTTCATCCGCTTGCTGGAGACGAACTTGTAGAGGTAGTCGAACTTCTCGTCGTCGCCCATGTAGACGACCGGGCGGCCGTCGGAGGTGAGCCGGGGCTCGGCGGCCTCGTGCTTGAACCGGCCCAGCGCGGTCCGCTTGCGCGGGGTGGAGTCCGGGTCGTACGGGTCGAGTTCGACGACCCAGCCGAAGCGGTTGGCCTCGTTGGGCTCCTCCGCCAGGTCGAACCGCCGGTCGAACCGCTCCCACTTGCGCCCGGTGGCGCCGGCGCGGAGCCCGTACCGCTTGTGCATGTCGGTGGTGCCGTTGGCGAAGTACTGGTTGAAGTTCTCCTCGCCGTGCAGCGTGGTGCCCCACGGAGTGGTGCCGCCCGCGCAGTTGTTGAGGGTGCCGAGCACCTTGCGGCCCGTGCGGTCGGCGGACGTTCGCAGCAGGGCGCTCCCCGCGGCCGGGCCCGTCATGCGGAACTCGCTGGTCGCGGTCAGACGGCGGTTCAGCGGGTGCCGGTTGACCGGCCCGAGCTTGCCGGTGCGGTGCTCCTCCTGGACGACGACCACGGAGAGTCCGTGCGCCGCCCAGGCGATCTCCACCTGTTCGCGGGTCGGGTTGGCCGGATCGTAGCCGCGGAACATGAGGATCTCGTCCGTGTACTCATGGTTCGCGACCATCACCTGCCGGCCGCGCTCGCCGCGCAGCGGGAGCAGGGAGAGGAAGTCGTTGTTGTAGCCGAACTGGCCGGCCTGCGCCTTCGCCGTCTGCTTGTCCGGGTTGAAGGCGGGCGCGCCGCGCAGGATCGGCTCGCCCCAGCGGATCACCACGTTCTGGGCGTACCCGTCAGGGATGGTGACCTTGTCGTCCTTGTTGGGCGCGACCGGCGAGAACCGCAGGCCACGCGCACCGGACGGGGCCGGTTTGTGGGGGTGGCCCGGTTTGTGCCCGTGCCCGGCGAGCGCGGCGGCCTCGGCCTGCGGGGCGCTCGGGCCGGTCAGGGCGGCGGTCCCGGCAACGGTGGCGACGGTGACCACGGCGGCGGCGCGCATCATCGAGCGGCGCGACACGGCACCGGCGATGATGTCGCCGGCGTACTCGTTGTCGCTGGTGTTGGGCGTCTCCTTGAAGCAGGCGTCCCCGCAGCGGAAGCGGCAGGTCAGTGCGGAACGCCCACCCGGATGCGAGCTGATGAACGGCAGCAGATTGCGCACGTGGATTCCCTCCGTCTGGTGTCGTGCGTGACGGTATGTGCGCCTCCACGCGGTCCGAGGGACTCCCGGTGAACGGCGGGTGAAGTCCGGGCCACCGCTGCTCCCTTGGGGGCCGCCGGTGGACACAGTCGCGGACTCGGTCCGGGAACGGTTTCGGCTCGGTTGACGCAGGGGTGGGCCGCACCGGCGAACGGCCGGATCCGGCCGCTAACCTTACGTATCCGTCCTGGCCAGGGACGAATACACCCAGGTCGGACATTCCCCGCACCCAACTCATGCGAAAGGCCTCGCCCATGGGCATTCGGAGCTTGCTGCGTAAGGTGTTCGGCCGCACGGAGCAGGACGAGCCGGCCACGGCCACCGTCCCGCCCCAGGCCGAGCGCACTCAGCCCAAGGAGCCGGAGCCGGAGACCACTTCGGCGGCCGAGCCCGCGACGGAGCCGAAGGCGTCGATTCCGGCCTCGCCCTCGTCCCCGGACCCGTCATCCACCGACGCACCGTCCACGGCGTCCGCGTCCGAGGCTTCCAACGCCACCGGCACCACCGCCCCCGCCGACTCGACGGAGCGGGACGGCTCACCGGCCACCGACTTGGTGGCGGAAGCCTTCGACAAGGCGGCCGCCGCCGCCAAGCAGTCACCGACCGTCCCCGCACAGGCGTCGGCCCCGGAGGAGACCCCGAAGGCGGAGAAGCCCACGGAGCCGAAGCCTGAGCCGGTGGCCGCCGAGGATCCCGTCAAGGCCGAGGAGCCCGCATCGGTCCCGGAGCCGATCACGATCGACCTTGACCTCGACGCGGCCTCGGAGCCGGAGACCGCAGCGGAGCCGGAGTCCAAGCCGGAACCGGCAGCGGAAGCCGCACAGGCAACGGCGGAGGTCCAGGAGACCGTCCCCGAGGCACCTCAGGCCACACCTGAAGCCCCCAAGGCACCCAAGGCCTCAGCCGCACCGGCAGCCACAGAGACGCCGGAGACCGCGGAGACGCCGGCCATCGCGGAAGAGACCCCGGCGGCCCCTGCCTCACCGGAGCCCGCCCCCGCCGCATCGGAGCCCGCCCCCGGCAAGCCCGCCACCACGCTCGCACGGGTCAAGTCCCGCGCTCCGCAGCTCGTCGCCCCGTACAAGGCGGCGCAGACCGCGCTCAAGGCGCACGGACTGTCCGGGCTCCGCACCCGCGTCTACCTGGTGCTCGACCGCTCCGGTTCGATGCGGCCGTTCTACAAGGACGGCAGCGCCCAGCACCTGGGCGACCGGACGCTCGCACTCGCCGCGCACCTGGACGAGGACGCCACCGTGCCGGTCGTCTTCTTCTCGACCGACATCGACGGCACCGGGTCCATCGAGCTCTCCGGCCACGAGGGCCGCGTCGACGAGCTGCACGCGGGCCTCGGCCGGCTGGGCCGGACGCACTACCACCGCGCGGTCGAGGAGATCGTCGCGCACTACGAGAAGACGGAGGCCACCGGTCCGGCTCTCGTGATCTTCCAGACGGACGGCCCGCCGGACGCCAAGCAGGCCGCCCGGCAGGCCCTCACCGAGGCGGCACGGCTGCCGCTGTTCTTCCAGTTCGTCGCCTTCGGCGAGCAGGACGCGAAGGGCTTCGACTTCCTGCGGAAGCTCGACGCACCGAACGCCGGGTTCTTCCACGCGGGCCCGGCGCCCCGCGAGATCCCGGACGCCGAGCTCTACCGGGAGATCCTCGCCGGACTGCCGGCCTGGACCGCCGCGCGCGCGGCCGGCTCCGAGGCCTGACCGACCGGCAGCCGTACGGTCACGGCGAGACCGCCGCCCTCCGGGCCCGGTACCGCCGTGACCGTTCCGCCGTGGGCCACCGCGATCGACCGGACGATCGACAGGCCGAGGCCCGACCCCTGGCCCATCCGGTCCCGGCCCTCGCCCCGCCGGAACGGCTCGAAGAACCCCGCGATGTCCGACTCGGAGATCACCGGTCCGGTGTTGCGGACCAGCAGGGCGCCCTCCCCGGTCACCGAGATCTCCACCGAACCGCCCGGCACGTTGTACGTGACCGCGTTGGCCAGCAGGTTCGCCACCAGCTGGGCGAGCAGCAGCCGGTTGCCGCGCACGGAACAGGCGGCCACCACAACCTTCACGGCCGGTCCGCCACCCGCCCTCCGGCCCCCCGGACCGCCGCTCACGCCCCGCACCGCCGGATGCCGGGCCGCCTCCTCCTTGACCACCTGGTCGAGGCGGACCGCCTCGCGCTCGTCCGTGGCCAGTCCCTGTTCGCTGCGGGCCAGCACGAGCAGCCCCTCGATGAGCCGCTCGCTGCGCCGGTTGGTGTCCAGCAGGGTCTGCCGGGTGCGGACGAGATCCTCGGGGGAAGGGTCGTCCAGGCCGATCTGGATCGCGGCACGCTGGGTGGCCAGCGGGGTCCGCAGCTCGTGCGAGGCGTTCGCGATGAACCTCCGCTGGCTGTCGAACGCCTTCTCCAGGCGGCCCAGCAGCGCGTCCAGGGTCTCGCCCAACTCCTTCAGCTCGTCGTCGGGGCCGCTGGACGCGATCCGCTCGTGCAGGGTCCGCTCGGAGAGTCTGCGGGCCTTGGCGGTCATCGCGTGGACGGGCCGCAGCACCCGGCCCGCTATCCACCAGCCCACCCCGACCGCACCCGCCGTCATCACGAGCAGCGCGGCGAACGACCAGTTCATGAGCTGCTTGCCGGCCGCGTCTCTGACGTTGTCGGTGATCTCGGAGACGCTGGGCGATCCGGCGGAGCTGCGGGTGACAAGGGGACCCTTCACCGGGTATCCGCGGTCGACGACGTAGCCCGGCGGGCCGACGACGTAGCCGGGCGGGCCGGCGACCGCCGAGGAGGCGATGGCCCGCGCCTCGGTCTCCGTACCGGCGCGGGAGGCCAGGTTGACGGTGGCCAGCAGCGCGGTGCCGAGGACCAGGAAGACACCGCCGTACACGAGGGCGATGCGGGTCCGGATCGTCGAGTGCGGCAGCTTCGCGGCGTCCGCCAGCCGCCGCAGCAGGGCCGGCCGCTTCACAGGGCGTACCCGACGCCCTGAACGGTGCGGATCAGCGCGGGCTCGCCGAGCTTGGCACGGAGCTTGCTCATACAGACGCGCACGGCCCCCGAATGGGGCATCCCCTGCTCGAACAGCAGTTGAGAGCTCGGGGAAGGATCGGCGTTGGCGTCCCAGGCCCGCTCCAGCAGCTCCTCCGCGCTGACCGCGCCGCCGTCGGCCTCCAGGAGCAGTTGCAGCACGGTGAACTCCTTCGGCGAGAGGTCCAGGTCCCGGCCGTCGCGGAGCGCGGAGCGCCGTACGGTGTCGAGCCGGATGCCGTGCCGCTCCAGCTGCGGCGGTACGGGTCTGGCGCTGCGCCGGCGCAGGGCGCGTACCCGGGAGACCAGCTCGGGGAACTCGAACGGCTTGCTGACGTAGTCGTCGGCCCCCAGGTCGAGCCCGGCGACCCGGTCCTCCATGGCGCCGGAGGCGGTGAGCATCAGGATCCGGGTGCGGGAGCCGGAGGCGACCAGGCTGCGGGCCACGTCGTCGCCGTGCACCCGAGGGAGGTCACGGTCGAGCACGACGACGTCGTAGTCGTGCAGGCCGAGGTAGGCGAGGGCCGCGTCCCCGCTGTACACCGTATCGACCGCGAAGCCGGCCCGGCGCAGTCCGGTGGCGACCAGTTCCGCGAGGATCTCCTCGTCCTCGGCGACCAGTACCCGCATGGTGATGTCCTCTGCCTCGTGCACGCTTGTCCGCTCCCTCCCAGGATGCGACTTTCCTACGGGAACCATTACGGGAACGGATGTTTCGCAAAGCTCTCCTCCGGAGGGCACTCCTCCGCCCGCGCGCGGGCCCCAGTTTATCGATGTGAGTGGATCTTGCTGTGGCCGTTAGGATTTCGACCATGGCGGCCACTGGATCCGAGAAGCAGGCGGCGACGGCGTACTACGTCTCGACCCCCATCTACTACGTCAACGACGCTCCTCACCTGGGCCACGCCTACACGACCGTCGCAGGCGACGTGCTCACGCGCTGGCACCGCCAGCGCGGCGAGAAGGTGTGGTACCTCACCGGCACGGACGAGCACGGTCAGAAGATCATGCGCACGGCCGAGGCGAACGACGTCACTCCGCAGGCTTGGTGCGACAAGCTCGTCGAGGAGGCGTGGAAGCCCCTCTGGGAGCATCTGAACATCGCCAACGACGACTTCATCCGGACGACGGAGAAGCGGCACACCGACCGTGTGCAGGAGTTCGTGCAGGACCTGTACGACAAGGGCGAGATCTACAAGGGCGGGTACGAGGGCCCGTACTGCGTGGGCTGCGAGGAGTACAAGCTCCCCGGCGATCTGATCGACGGCGAGGGTGAGTTCTCCGGTCAGAAGCTCTGCCCGGTCCACAAGAAGCCGGTGGAGCTCCTCAAGGAGGAGAACTACTTCTTCAAGCTGAGCGAGTACGGCCCGAAGCTGCTGGAGTTCTACGCGGCGAACCCCGGCTTCATCCAGCCCGAGTCGGCGCGCAACGAGGTCGTGAACTTCGTCGAGCAGGGCCTTCAGGACCTGTCGATCTCGCGCTCGACCTTCGACTGGGGCGTCCCGGTGCCGTGGGACGACCAGCACGTCATCTACGTCTGGATCGACGCGCTGCTCAACTACGCGACGGCCGTCGGCTACGGCGCCAACCAGGAGAAGTTCGACGGTACGTTCCCGGCAAACGTGCACCTGATCGGCAAGGACATCCTCCGCTTCCACTCGGTGATCTGGCCCGCGATGCTGATGGCTCAGGGCCTGCCGCTCCCCGGCAAGGTCGTCGCCAACGGCTGGCTGATGGTCGGCGGCGAGAAGATGTCCAAGTCGAACCTGACCGGCATCAAGCCGCAGGACCTGACCGCGCACTTCGGCGTGGACGCGTACCGCTGGTACTTCCTGCGGGCCATCTCGTACGGCAGCGACGGCTCGTTCTCCTGGGAGGACTTCACCGCCCGTTACACCTCCGAACTGGCCAATGACTACGGCAACCTCGCCTCGCGCGTGGCGGCCATGGTCGGCAAGTACTTCGGCGGTGCGCTGCCGGAGGCGACGGCCGTCGGTGACGCGGAGCGGGCCGTGCAGGAGGGCCTCGCGAAGGCCGTGGCGACCGCCGATCGGAAGATCGGCGAGGAGCTGGACTTCCAGTCCGGCATCCTGGCGGTCTTCGAGTTCGTGAAGCAGGTCAACGGCTACATCACGGAGCAGGAGCCGTGGAAGGTGGCCAAGGACGCCACCCCCGAGGGCCAGGCCCGCCTCGCCACCATCCTGTACACGGCCGCCGAGGCGCTGCGCGGGGTCGCGGTCCTGCTGAACGCCGTGATGCCGGAGACCTCGCAGCAGCTCTGGGAGTCCCTGGGCGCCGAGGAGTCCCTGGGCTCGCTGGCCGGCCAGAAGGTCCAGGACGCGGGCGCGTGGGGCATCCTGCCCGCGGGCGCGACGGTGACGAAGGGCGCGGTGCTGTTCCCGCGCCTGGAGGAGAAGCCGGCGTAGCGCCTCCGTACGTACGTCAGGAGCCCGGGACCGTGAACAGCGGTCCCGGGCTCCTGACGTTCCGGCTTCGGGTCAGCGCGTCCAGCTCTTGAGCGGCTCGGTGTCCAGCTCGATCCCAACCGGGCCGGGGAGGGTGACGGTCTTGCCGTACGGCACGGTGACAACCTGCTCGTAGCGCACGCCGTCGGGCCCCGAGTGGACCTTCACCTCGCAGCTGTCCCGGTCGATCAGCAGATAGACGGGGATGCCGGTCTCGGCGTACGCACGCGGCTTCTCGACCCGGACGCGGCGATCGGTGTCCTCGTCGCACGAGGTGACCTCGACGACCATGAGGACGTCATCGGGGCCGGCCCATTCGCCCTGGCCGACGAAGGCGCCGCTGCGAGCGAGGGTGCCGTCGGGGCGGGCATTGCCCTTGCGATACGTCTCGACGCGCAGGCCCTGCTCCGGATAGAGCCATCGGTTCGGATCCGCCTGCATGCACAGGCGAGTCAGCCACTCGATGATCCGCCCGTGGTCCCCGTCCGGCACAGCCTTGACCCCCAGTTTCCCGTTCACGAACTCCAGCCGCAGTGCCTCCCCAGCACGTATGGCGCTACGGGCAAGCTCTTCGAAGACGTCCTGCGTCAGGACGCGGTCCTCGACCACGCTCACAACGACCTCCTCCTGCACCGGGCCACCGGATCACTTGTACCGGGGAACATCCTCAGCGTACGGGCAAGGGTCCACGCCCGTACGCCCGATCACCGCCCCAGCGTCTCCGCGTCCCCCATCACGATCACCGGGTTCATCGCCGGGTCCAGGGTGCGCAGCAGCTCCTCCATACGCTCCTGCGGGATGGAGACGCAGCCCTGGGTCGGGCCGCCGTGGTCGACGTGGATCCAGATGCCGCCGCCGCGTTCGAGGCCGAGCGGGCGGGTGCGGTCCAGTGGGCTGACGCCCTCCGTGCGGTTGTAGTTGATCGCGACGACGTAGTCGAAGGAGCCCTCCAGCGGCTCTCCGAAGAAGCCCTCGCCGTCCACCGCGAACCGGGGGTGCTCGTCGTACGGCAGCAACGCTCCCGGGTCGGGGAGCCGACCGCCCGCGTCGGTGAGCGGGTAGACGCCCGTGGGGGACCTCAGGTCGCCCGCCACATGGTGGTCGGTCCAGCCCTCCATGCCGTTGTGCGCCGGCCAGGGCCCCGCGACCGGCTGCCAGCCCTTCGCGGGGTCCTCACGGCTGTACAGGACCGCGCTGGACTGGTTGGAGTCGGCCTCCTCGCCGGTCACCACGAACGCCTGCCGGGCCCCGGCGGGGATCCGGGCCAGGGTCTGCTGTCCCAGGTCCGGGATCTCGGCGGGGCGCAGGGCGGGCGCGGCGCTGGGTGAGGCGCTGGGTGAGGCCCCGAGCGCGGACGCGGCGTCGGACCGCGGACCCGCGGCGCCCTGCCCCGGGGCGCCTACGGGGGTCTCCGCGGGAGCGGCACCGGAAGCGCAGCCGGTGAGCAGCAGTGCCAGGACGAGCAGCGGTGCGGCGAGCAGGGTGGGCGGGCGGCGCGGGACGGACACGGTGGCGGGCTCCTCGGGTGGCGGCGGGCAGCGCGACGCGGCAAGGCGGAATGCGAGAGAGGTGTCTCGGTGCCAGTCCTTGCCGGGTCCGGCCCGGCCGAACCCGAACCGGGGCCATCCGGCTGTACCGCGTCGCCCGGCTGTCACCGGCTCCCCGTCGCGCGCGACGAAACAGCCCCCGATCGGGTGATCGGGGGCTGTTTCACGTGAAACATCCGCGGAGCGGAGAAGTTCCTACTTGTCGGCGGCGGGCTTCTCCGACGCGCCCTTCGCGGCGACCGGCTTGCGCAGCTGGATGTTCAGCTCGCGCAGGCGGGTCTCGTCCAGCTCGGTCGGGGCGCCCATCATCAGGTCCTGGGCGTTGCCGTTGAGCGGGAAGGCGATCGTCTCGCGGATGTTCGGCTCGTCGGCGAGCAGCATCACGATGCGGTCGACGCCCGGGGCGATGCCACCGTGCGGCGGAGCGCCGAGGCGGAACGCGCGGAGCATGCCCGCGAACTCGTGCTCGACGGTCTCGCGGTCGTAACCGGCGATCTCGAAGGCCTTGAGCATCAGCTCGGGCTCGTGGTTACGGATGGCGCCCGAGGACAGCTCGATGCCGTTGCAGACGATGTCGTACTGCCAGGCGAGGATGTCCAGCGGGTCCTTCTCCTCCAGGTCGGCCAGGCCGCCCTGGGGCATCGAGAAGGGGTTGTGCGAGAAATCGATCCTGCCGGTCTCCTCGTCCTTCTCGTACATCGGGAAGTCGACGATCCAGCAGAACCGGAAGACGTCTTCCTCGAAGTGGCCGGCGCGCTTGGCGGCCTCGACCCGGACCGCCGACATGATCTTGGAGACCTCGTCGAACTCGCCCGCGCCGAAGAAGACGGCGTGGCCCGGGACCAGCGAGAGGCGCTCGGTGAGCGTCTTGACGTCGGTCTCGGTGAGGAACTTGGCGATCGGACCGGCCAGCGTGCCGTCCTCGCCCACGCGCACCCAGGCCAGGCCCTTGGCGCCGTGCTCGACGGCGTACTCGCCGAGGCCGTCGAAGAACTTCCGGGACTGGCCCGCGGTGTCCGGGACCGGCAGCGCGCGGACGTGCTTGCCGGCGAACGCCTTGAACCCGGAGTCGGCGAAGACGTCCGAGATGTCGACGAGCTCCAGCTTGGCGCGCAGGTCCGGCTTGTCGTTGCCGTACTTCAGCATCGACTCGCGGAACGGGATGCGCGGGAACGGCGAGGTGACCTCGCGGCCGTTGCCGAACTCGGTGAAGAGCTCGGTCATCAGCTTCTCGATCGGCTGGAAGACGTCCTCCTGCTCGACGAAGGACATCTCGACGTCGAGCTGGTAGAACTCGCCAGGCGAGCGGTCCGCGCGGGCGTCCTCGTCGCGGAAGCAGGGTGCGATCTGGAAGTAGCGGTCGAAGCCCGAGATCATCAGCAGCTGCTTGAACTGCTGCGGGGCCTGCGGCAGCGCGTAGAACTTGCCGGGGTTCAGCCGGGACGGGACGACGAAGTCACGGGCGCCCTCGGGGGAGGTCGCCGTGAGGATCGGGGTCGCCATCTCGTTGAAGCCGAGGGCCACCATCTTGGAGCGGATGGAGGCGATCACGGCCGAGCGCAGCAGGATGTTGCGGTGCATACGCTCGCGGCGCAGGTCGAGGAAGCGGTACTCCAGGCGCCGCTCCTCGTTGACGCCGTCCTCGGTGTTGATCGTGAAGGGCAGCGGGCCGGCCTCGCCGAGCACCTCGACCTCGGTGACCTCGATCTCGATCTCGCCGGTCGGCAGCTCCGGGTTGACGTTGTCGGCACCACGCGCGGAGACCTTGCCGTCGACCCGGACGACGGTCTCCTTGGTGAGCTTCGCCAGGGCCTCGTTGCCGGGGGTGCCGGGGCGGGCGACGAGCTGCACCAGACCGTAGTGGTCGCGCAGATCGATGAAGAGGATGCCACCCAGGTCTCGGCGATTGTGCAGCCAGCCGCTCAGCCGGACGTCGGTGCCGACGTCAGAGGCGCGGAGCTCGCCGCAGGTGTGGGACCTGTACCGATGCATCGTCGTTCATCCAGTCTTCGCGTTTGGGGGTGGATCGGAGCCTCCCCAGGCTACCGCCCGGGACCGGGACGCTTCATTTCCCTTACGTCGCCGTACCCGCCCGGCCGCCCGGGCAGGTGGCGGCCCCTCGGTGGCGTCCGCCGAGCAGACCTTCCTAAAGTGGGGCAATGCGCACCGAGGAAGTCCTGGCCGCGATCGCGACGGGCCTGTGGCGCTGGGACAACGCAGCCGGCACGGTCACGCTCGACGCGGAGGCGGCTCGGCTGCTCGGCCTGCCGTCCGGGCCCGGCAGCTACCGGGAAGCCGCGGTGCGCTCCTGTTTCCACCCGGTCGACTGGAACGAGATCTACGGGGTGGTGAACCTCGCGGTCACCGAGGGCACCCTCGCCGAGGCGCGACTGCGGATCGTGGACGGGCGCGGGCAGGTCCTCCGTACCGTGCGCAGCCGCTCCAAGCCGGTCCTCCCGCCGGACCGGGACGCCGAGAGCTACGTCCTGTACGGCACGCTCCAGGAGGTCGCCGAGCCGCAGCCCGGCTCCACCGACGCCGCCCACACGCCGATCACCGGGGACTGGCGCCGGTCCCGGGAGGCGTTCCTGCTGGACGCCGGGCGCGCGCTGGCCGAGGCCCGGTCCACCGCGGAGGTGCTGCGGGTCGCCGGATCGCTGTCCATGCCCGGCTTCTCCCCGGACGGCCTCGCGGTCTTCGGCTCCGCCGGGGAGCGGCTGACGATCATCGGGCACCACGGGCACAGCACGGGGGACGAGGAGCCCTTCACCGACATGCCCCTGGAGACCGACTACCCGGCCGCCGAGGTCGTCCGCACCGGCCGCGCGATCTACCTCCCCTCCCCCGAGGAGTACCGCCGCCGGTACCCGGCCACCTGGCCGCTCGCCCGGCGCTTCGGACGGCAGTCCTGGGCCTTCCTGCCCCTGGTGTCCGCCGGCCGCACGATGGGCGCCTGGATGGCCGGGTTCCGGCATCCGGTGGGGTTCTCCCCGGACGAGCGCGCGGTGCTCTCGACGGTCGCCCGGATGCTCGCCCAGGCCCTGGCCCGTGCCGGGGTGGCCGAGACGGAACGTGAGCTGTCGCTCGGGCTCCAGCGCTCGATGATGCCGACCCTGGGCCCGGACATCCCCGGCATGACGGTGGCCGCGCGGTACGTGCCGACCGGTGGCGGGCTCCAGGTGGGCGGCGACTGGTACGACATGATCCCGCTGCCCAACGGCCGCATCGCCCTGGTCATCGGCGACGTCCAGGGCCACGACGTACGGGCCGCCGGGCTGATGGGCCAGCTCCGCATCGCCCTGCGTGCCTACGCCTCCGAGGGGCACCGCCCGGACGCGGTGCTCTCCCGGGCCTCGCGCTTCCTGTCCGGGCTCACCGACGCGTACGAGAGCGTCGAGGGCGACGCGGAGCCGCCGGCGCCGCGCTTCGCGACCTGCCTGTACGCGGAAGTGAACCCGGAGAACGGGACCCTGGACATCGCCCGCGCGGGCCACCCCGACCCGGTGGTCATCAGCGCCGACGGGACCGCGGTGATCCGGCAGACGGCCGGCGGGCTGCCGCTCGGAATCGAGACGGACTCCGACTACCCCACCACCCGCGTGGTCCTGGAGCCCGGCGAGACGATCATGCTGTGCACGGACGGCCTCATCGAGACCGGCGGGCACGACATGGCCACCGGCTGGACCCGGCTGCGCCCCGTCCTGGAGGAGCCCGCCGAGGACCTGGAACAGTTGGCCGACGCCCTGGTCCAGGCCGTTCACGGGCCGACCTCGCACTACACGACGGGGCCGCTCGCGGACCGGCGGGAGGACGACATCGCGGTCCTGGTGCTGCGGCGCGAGAGCACCCCCGCACGGAAGACGCCGCCGCGCCGCAGCGTCCTGACCATCGCGCAGGCCGAACCCGAGCGGGTCTCGGTCGGCCGCCAGCTCGTACGCGAGCTGCTGCACGACTGGATCGATCCCGAGCAGGTCGACTCGGCGGTCCTGATGCTCTCCGAGATGGCCACCAACGTGCTCGTCCACACGGACGGGGACGCGCTGATGGTGGCGGAGGTCTCCGGTGAGCAGGGAGAGCGGCGGCTGCGCGTCGAGGTCGCCGACGCCAGTGACGAGCTGCCGCACAAGCGGCGGCCGGGCGAGATGGCGTCCAGCGGGCGGGGGCTGGTGCTGATGGAGATGCTGGCGGACGCGTGGGGGGTGGATCCGCGCGGGGAGGGGAAGTCGATCTGGTTCGAGCTGTACGAGTCGGCGGAGCCGGGGGAGTTGACGGAGGCCGCGTCCTGACGCCGCGTCCCTCGTGCCCTTGCCCTCGCGGCCCTGGCCCTCGTGCCCCCGGCCTCCGGAGCGCTCGGGCCCACCCCCGCAACGGTCCGTCCTCAAACGCCGGACGGGCCGGGTTCACCGCCGGACGGGCCGGGGTGGCTGCCGGGCGGGCCGGGATCGCCGGGATCACCGCCGGATGGCCCAGAAGGTGTCCCGAACCCGTTTCGCAGCTCGCCCAGGACGCCGAAGGCCGCCGCGCACAGGGGTACCGCCAGCAGCATGCCGAGCAGGCCCGCCACGCTCGCTCCCGCCGTCAGCGCGACCATGATCATGGCGGGGTGCATCTGGACCGTACGGCTCTGGATCATCGGCTGGAGCACATGCCCCTCCAGCACCTGGACCGCGAGCACCACCCCCAGGGCCCACAGGGCGATCACCAGCCCCCGGTCGGCCAGCGCGACCAGCACCGCCACCGCGCCGGAGAGGAACGCCCCGAGGTACGGGATGTACGCGCCGACGAACACCAGCGCGCCGAGCCCCACCGCGCCGGGAACGTCCAGGATCAGCAGGCCCACCGTGATGCACACGGCGTCGATCAGGGCGATGAACGTGGTGCCGCGCATGAAGCCCTCGACGGCCTCGAACGCCCGGCGCCCCATGGCCTCCACCAGGTCACCGGTGCCGCGCGGGGCCACCGAGTGGGCCAGGTTCACCGCCCGGTCCGAGTCGCGCAGGAAGAAGAAGGTCAGCAGCAGGGCCAGCACGCTGGTCGCCACCAGCGAACCGATCAGGCTGATGCCGCTGAGCAGACCGCCCGCCGCGCTCGCCCCGAACTTCTCGACCAGGTTCTTCGCGTTGTCGGCCAGGTCGTCGACGTCCGTGGCCCCGGCGATGTCCAGATGGTCCACGACCCACTGGCCGGCGTCCCTCAGCGAGTCGACGATCTGGTCGCCGGTGTCGACGAGGGCGGTGACGACGATGTACCCGGCGCCCCCGACCACCGCGACGAGGGCCGCGCAGGTCAGCCCCGCGGCCAGCGACCGGTTGAACCTGCGGGCGATCAGCCACCGGTGAACGGGGCCGAGCAGCGCGGTGCCGAGCAGGGCGAGCAGCACCGGGGTGACCGCGGTCTTCAGGGCGACGACCAGCCAGATCGCGACGGCGGCGACGCCCACGACGAGCAGGACGACACCGCACCAGGCAGCCGCGCGGCGGGCACGCTCGGGAAGGAGGGGCTGGGGTGCGGGCACCCTCCCACCCGATCACGGTGTGCGGCGGCTGTCGCGCCCACCGCCCCGTACGGGTGACGGAGCGTCACACCGTACGGGGGCGGCACGGTCCGGGGCCCGCCGGGCCGTCACCTGTGGCGAACGGCGAGAGGCGTCACATGCCGTGGACCGCGGGGACCGTTCCCAGGCGGCCGGCCTGGAAGTCCTCGAAGGCCTGCTTCAGCTCGGCCTGACTGTTCATCACGAACGGTCCGTAGTGCGCCATCGGCTCCCGGATCGGGCGACCGCCGAGGAGGACGACCTCCAGGTCCGGGGTGTTGCCGTCCTGCCGTTCGTCCGCGCGGACGGTCAGCGAGCCACCGGCCCCGAACACCGCGGTCTGGCCCGTCGTGACGGGGCGGCGCTCCGCGCCGACCGTGCCGCGGCCGGCCAGGACGTACGCGAGGCCGTTGAAGTCCTCGCGCCAGGGCAGCGTCACCTCGGCGCCGGGCCGCACGGTGGCGTGGATCATCGAGATCGGGGTGTGGGTGATGCCGGGGCCCTGGTGGCCGTCGAGCTCACCGGCGATGACCCGGAGCAGCGCGCCGCCGTCGGGGGAGGCCAGGAGCTGGACCTCGCCGCCACGGATGTCCTGGTAGCGCGGGGCCATCATCTTGTCCGACTTGGGCAGGTTCACCCAGAGCTGGAGGCCGTGGAAGAGCCCGCCGGACACGACCAGCGACTCCGGCGGGGCCTCGATGTGCAGCAGGCCCGAGCCGGCGGTCATCCACTGGGTGTCACCGTTCTCGATGGTGCCGCCGCCACCGTTGGAGTCCTGGTGGACGAAGGTCCCGTCGATCAGGTACGTGACGGTCTCGAAGCCGCGGTGCGGGTGCCAGGGGGTGCCCTTCGGCTCGCCGGCGGCGTACTCCACCTCACCCATCTGGTCCATCATGATGAACGGGTCGAGGTGCCGGTAGTTGATCCCGGCGAACGCTCGGCGGACGGGGAAGCCCTCACCCTCGAATCCGCTCGGCGCGGTCGTGACGGCGAGCACGGGACGGGCCGCGGCGTCACCCGAAGCGGCGACCTTGGGCAGGGTCAGCGAGCTGTCGACGGTCACTGCGGGCATGGAAGCCACCTCCGGGTGAGTGTTCTGGAATCAATTTAGTTGAACAGTGAACATCCTGCAAGGTGTCCCGCATTCCCGGGCGGCCGCGCCAGCGGGCCCGCCCGGGACCCGGGCAGCGAAAAGGGCCCGCGCCACTCCTGGCACGGACCCTCACCCGAACTATGAAACCGCAGGTCAGCGACCCACTAAAACGGCACGCCTACCCGTACATACGGCGCATCGCGAAGTCGACCATCTGCTCGACGGCCTTGGCGTCGAAGACCATCCGGTGATCACCCTCCATGTCCAGGACGAAGCCGTAGCCCGTCGGCAGCAGGTCGATCACCTCGGCCCCGGTGATCACGAAGTACTTGGACTCCTTGCCCGCGTACCGCCGCAGCTCCTTGAGTGTGGTGAACATCGGGATCACCGGCTGCTGCGTGTTGTGCAGCGCCAGGAATCCGGGGTTGTCGCCGCGCGGGCAGTAGACCTTCGACGTCGCGAAGATCTGCTGGAAGTCCTCGGCGGAGAGGGAGCCGGTGGTGAAGGCCCGTACCGCGTCGGCCAGGGAGGGCGGCGACGGTTCGGGATACAGCGGCTGCTCCCCGTAGCCGCCGCCCATCTGACCCATCTGGCCCATCTGACCCATCTGGCCCATCTGGCCCATCTGCTGCTGAGCACCAGGGTTCTGGTCGTAGCCGTACATGCTGCAAAGAGTAATCGGACACATCTACGGCTTGAGGGGTTGCGCCTTATTACTGACGGGTAGCATCATCGTAGAGGTCAGCTGATAGACCTACGCCTGCCTGTCGCCCGACCCGCATCACTCCCCGGGGCGCTGTGCGCCACTGCTATTGATTACGGAGCCTTCCCATGGGGCACTACAAGTCGAATCTCCGCGACATCGAGTTCAACCTCTTCGAGGTCCTCGGGCGCGACAAGGTGTACGGCACCGGTCCGTTCGGTGAGATGGACGTCGACACCGCGAAGAGCATCCTGGACGAGATCGCGCGCCTCGCGGAGAACGAGCTCGCCGACTCCTACGCCGACGCCGACCGCAACCCGCCGGTCTACGACCCGGAGACGAAGACCGCCCCGGTCCCGGCGAGCTTCAAGAAGTCGTACCAGGCCTTCATGGACTCCGAGTACTGGCGCCTGGGCCTCCCCGAGGAGATCGGCGGCACCACCTCCCCCCGTTCCTTGATCTGGGGCTACGCGGAGCTGCTGCTCGGCTCGAACCCGGCCGTGTGGATGTACTCCTCCGGCCCGGCGTTCGCCGGCATCCTCTTCGACGAGGGCAACGACGAGCAGAAGAAGATCGCGGAGATCGCCGTCGAGAAGCAGTGGGGCTCGACGATGGTGCTGACCGAGCCGGACGCCGGCTCGGACGTCGGCGCCGGCCGGACGAAGGCCGTGCAGCAGGACGACGGCTCCTGGCACATCGAGGGTGTGAAGCGCTTCATCACCTCGGGCGAGCACGACATGTCCGAGAACATCCTCCACTACGTGCTGGCCCGCCCCGAGGGCGCCGGACCCGGCACCAAGGGCCTCTCGCTCTTCCTGGTCCCGAAGTTCCACTTCGACTGGACCACCGGCGAGCTGGGCGAGCGCAACGGCGCGTACGCGACGAACGTCGAGCACAAGATGGGCCTCAAGGCCTCCAACACCTGCGAGATGACGTTCGGCGACCAGCACCCCGCCAAGGGCTGGCTGATCGGCGACAAGCACGACGGCATCCGCCAGATGTTCCGCATCATCGAGTTCGCCCGCATGATGGTCGGCACGAAGGCCATCGCCGCCCTCTCCGCCGGCTACCTGAACGCCCTGGAGTACGCCAAGGAGCGCGTCCAGGGTCCGGACCTGGCGAACTTCATGGACAAGACGGCCCCCAAGGTCACCATCACGCACCACCCCGACGTGCGCCGCTCGCTCATGACGCAGAAGGCGTACGCCGAGGGCATGCGCTCCCTCGTGCTGTACACCGCCTCCGTCCAGGACGCGATCCAGGAGCAGGAGGCCGCGGGCGAGGACGCCAAGGCGCTCAACGGCCTCAACGACCTGCTGCTGCCGATCGTGAAGGGCTACGGCTCCGAGAAGTCCTACGAGCAGCTCGCGCAGTCGCTCCAGACCTTCGGCGGCTCCGGATACCTCCAGGAGTACCCGGTCGAGCAGTACATCCGGGACGCCAAGATCGACACCCTCTACGAGGGAACCACCGCGATCCAGGGCCAGGACTTCTTCTTCCGGAAGATCGTCCGCGACCAGGGCGCCTCGCTCAACACGCTCTCCGAGGAGATCAAGAAGTTCCTCGCGGGAGCCCAGGGCAACGAGGAGCTGGCCCCCGCGCTGGACTCGCTCGCCACCGCCGCCGTGGACCTGGAGGCGATCGTCGGCACGATGATCACCGACCTCACCGCCACCGGCGAGGACGTCAAGAACATCTACAAGGTCGGGCTCAACACCACCCGCCTGCTGATGGCCTCCGGCGATGTCGTCGTCGGCTACCTGCTGCTCAAGGGCGCGGCCGTGGCGGCCGAGAAGCTGCCGACCGCCTCCGCCAAGGACGTCTCCTTCTACCAGGGCAAGATCGCCGCCGCGAAGTTCTTCGCCGCGAACGTCCTGCCGGGCGTCTCCACCGAGCGCGCGCTCGCCGAGTCGATCGACAACTCGCTGATGGAGCTGGACGAGGCCGTGTTCTAGGACCTCGCACCTCGTCCGTACGTCAACCAGTGCCGCCATCCGGAATTCGTTCGGGTGGCGGCGCTGTCGTATCAGCTGGGTACGCTGAGTGCACGGCCCATAATCCCGTCCATGGGAGGAACCATGACCGCCGAGGCACTGCCCGAATCGCTGCACCGCCAGCCGGACGGCCCGAAGTGGCCGGTCCCGCCGACGGACGGCTACACCGTGGACGACTTCTTCACGCTTGACCTCCCGCCGCACACAGAGCTGATCGACGGGAGCCTGGTTTTCGTGAGTCCGCAGCGAGACTTCCACACGCTGGCGATGTACCTGCTGGAGCAGGGACTGCGGCAGCACGTTCCGAGCGACCTGCGCGTGCGTCGCGAGATGGCGATCGTGCTGAGCAAGAGAAACGCCCCGGAGCCCGACGTCGTCGTGGTCAAAGCAGAAGCGATCAAGGGCCGCCGCCAGACCCGCTACCAGGCCGCCGACGTCCTGCTCGCCGTCGAGGTCGTCTCGCCCGACTCCGAGGACCGCGACCGCGACACGAAGCCCCACAAGTACGCGGCGGCGGGCATCAAGCACTTCTGGCTGGTGGAGATGGCGGGCGAGAACGACCGCCCCATGGTCATCACCTACGAGCTGGACCCGGTCAACAAGACGTACGTCTCCACCGGCGTCCACCACGACCGGCTCAAGCTCTCCGCCCCGTACGACATCGACATCGACCTGACCTCGATCGACGAGCTGTAGGGCAACCGAACTCCCCGGTCACCGGATACCGGACCCCGAGTCCTCGTTACAGTGAAGAACATGAGTTCCCCTCTCCGGTTCGACCGTGCGCACACCGATGACCTGATGTCCTTCCTGGCGGCCAGCCCGTCCCCGTACCACGCCGTGGCGAACGCCGCCGCGCTGCTGGAGGAGGCCGGCTTCCGGCAGGTCGAGGAGACCGCCGCCTGGGACGCGTCGGCCGGTGGGAAGTACGTGCTGCGCGGCGGGGCGATCGTCGCCTGGTACGTGCCGGAGGGCGCGGCTGCGCACACCCCGTTCCGGATCGCCGGGGCGCACACCGACTCCCCCAACCTCCGGGTGAAGCCGCTGCCCGACTCCGGGGCGCACGGCTGGCGCCAGATCGCCGTCGAGGTCTACGGCGGCACCCTGCTGAACACCTGGCTCGACCGGGACCTGGGCCTGGCCGGGCGGATCTCGCTGCGGGACGGCACCCACCGGCTGGTCAACATCGACCGGGCGCTGCTGCGGGTGCCACAGCTGGCGGTGCACCTGGACCGGTCCGCCAACGCCGAGGGGCTCAAGCTCGACCGGCAGAAGCACATGCAGCCGATCTGGGGCCTCGGCGATGTGGAGGAGGGCGACCTGATCCGCTTCGTCGCCGAGGAGGCGGGCGTCGACGCGGAGGACGTCACCGGCTGGGACCTGATGCCGCACGCCATCGAGCCGCCCTCCTACCTGGGCCGGGACCGTGAGCTGGTGGCCGGGCCCCGGATGGACAACCTCCTCTCGGTGCACGCCGCGACCGCCGCCCTGGCCGCCGTCTCCGGACAGCCCGACGCCGACATCCCGTACATCCCGGTGCTCGCGGCCTTCGACCACGAGGAGAACGGCTCGCAGTCCGACACCGGGGCCGACGGGCCGCTGCTCGGATCGGTGCTGGAGCGCTCGGTGTTCGCGCGCGGCGGCACGTACGAGGACCGCGCCCGCGCCTTCGCCGGCACGGTCTGTCTCTCCTCCGACACCGGCCACGCCGTGCACCCCAACTACGCGGAGCGGCACGACCCGACGCACCACCCGGTCGCCAACGGCGGGCCGATCCTCAAGGTCAACGTCAACATGCGGTACGCCACCGACGGCAGCGGCCGTGCCGTGTTCGCCGCGGCCTGCGAGAAGGCGGGCGTGCCGTGGCAGAGCTTCGTGTCCAACAACGCGATGCCCTGCGGCACCACGATCGGACCGATCACCGCGGCCCGGCACGGCATCCAGACCGTGGACATCGGCGTGGCGATCCTCTCCATGCACAGCGCGCGTGAGCTGTGCGGCGCCGACGACCCGTACCTGCTGGCGAACGCGCTCGCCTCGTTCCTCGCGGGCTGACCCGCCGCCCAACCGCCCCCTCGCACATGGTTGTTGCCGGGGCGGGTACGCGCCCCGTACACCGGCCCGGATTCACCGGGCGGTCGAGGAGGCGGAATTCATGGGACTCGGAGGATGCATTCTCCTGATCGGTGGGGGCGCGATCCTGGCGTTCGCCACGGACTGGAAGATGGACACCGTCAACGTCGACCTGGTCGGCTGGATCATGATGCTCGTCGGCCTCATCGGGGTCTTCGTCTACATGAGCGTCGCGCGGCGCCGCCGTATGGTCGTGCCGTCCACCACCGTCGTCCAGGACGAAGAGCAGCGCTACCGCTGACGCCCCGCGCGACTCCTCGCGCGACGCCCGGTCGGCGTGGACGGCCGAAAGCCGTCACCGGACCGTTCGGCTCTGCGTCGGACCCGCGGAATCCCCGATATTCTGGGGCAGATCCCGCGCCCCCGCCGTGGGCGCGTCCCGCCCGGAAGGGGAGCCGCTCGTGGAGTTCCGGCTGCTCGGCACGGTCTCCGTCGAAACGCTCACCGGGCCCCTGCCGCTGGGGCCCGCCAAACGGCGCAGTCTGCTCGCCGCTCTGCTGCTGTCCGCCAACACGCCCGTCTCCGTGGGGCGGTTGACGGACTGCCTGTGGGACGACGAACCGCCCTCACAGGCCCGTGGCGTCATCCAGGGACACGTCTCCCGGCTGCGCGCCCTGCTGGCGGGCGCGGACGCGGAGGCGTACGGAGTGGAGCTGGCCACTCTCGGCGACGCGTACGTGCTGCGGGCCCCGGAGACGCTGCTGGACACGCAGCGGTTCGAGGAACTGCTGATGCTGGCGCGGCAGCAACGCGGTCCCGCCGACGCCGTGCTGATGCTCAAGGAAGCCCTGTCCTTGTGGCAGGGCCCCGCCCTCAGCGGGGCGTTCGCCGGTCCGCCGCTCCGGGTGGCCGCGCACTCCCTGGAGGAATCGCGGCTGGCGACGGTCGAGCACCTGTCCCGCGCGTACGGGGCGCTCGGTGAGCACCACCGGGCCGCCGCCCTGCTGACGGCGGAGACGGCGGCGCATCCGCTGCGCGAGTCGCTGGCCGCGGAACTGATGCTGGCGCTGTTCCGGGCGGGGCGCCAGTCGGAGGCCCTGGACCGTTTCCACCGTACGAGGCGGCTCCTCGCCGACGAGCTGGGCATCGACCCGGGGCACGAGCTCGCCGACGCCTACGCGCTGATCCTGCGCGGCGCCCCGGGGCCCACGAGCACCGCCCCGCCGGAGGCCGCCGGGCCCTCCCCTGACACCGTCCCGCCCGGTGCCGGGGCCCCGTCCGGTCCTGGGGACTCGTCCCGTGACGCCGGTGACTTGTGCCGTGACGCCGGGTACCTGCCCCATGGTGCCGGGAGCGGTGCGGGAACGGACTCGCCCGCACCGCCGCCTTCACCTTTCCCGGCCATGCCCCCGTCACCGGCCGGCGATCCGCACCTCGTCGACCTGCTGCCCCGCGTCCCTCGCGGCTTCCACGGGCGCGCCGCCGAACTGGCCGCGCTCAGCCGGTCGGCGGCGGGCGAGGCGCCCGTCTTTCTGGTGACCGGTCCTGCCGGGGTCGGCAAGACAGCGCTGGCCCTCCAGTGGGCGCACCGCAACCCCGCGCTCTTCCCGGACGGGCGGCTCTTCGCCGATCTGCGCGGGTTCAGCGCGGCCGGGGAACCCGCGCTCATCGACGTGCTACGGGAGTTCCTGCTCGCGCTCGGCGTCTCCCCGCGCCGCGTTCCGGAGTCCGTACCGGCCGCCGCCGCGCTGTTCCGCTCGCTGACCGCCCGGCGCAGGCTGCTGGTGGTCCTGGACAACGCCCGCGATTCCGCCACCGTCAGAACGCTGCTGCCGGGCGGTTCCGACTGCGTCACGCTGGTCACCAGCCGCCACCGGCTGGAGGGGCTCATCGCCTCGGACGCCGCCCGGCCGGTCCCGCTCGACACCCTGGAGACCGACGACGGCACGGCGCTGCTCGCCGGAGTGCTGGGGGAGGAGCGGGTCCTCGCCGAACCGGTGGCGGCCCGCCGGCTCTCCGAGCTGTGCGGCGGCCTGCCCCTCGCCCTGCGCGTCACCGCGGCCCGGCTGGCGGGACGGCCTCGCTGGACGCTGGCCGCGCTGGCCGGCGAGCTGGCCGACGAGCGCGGCCGGCTGGCGTACCTCGACGTGGACGACACCGGGGTCGCCGCCGCGCTGCGGCTCACCGTCCAGCATCTGCCGTCCGGGGCCGTCCACCAGCTCGCGCGGCTCGGCCACCATCCGGGCGGCCACTACGACCCGTACGCGGCGGCCGCGCTCGCGGGGACGGATCCGGTCACCGCCAGGGCGGCGCTGGAGCGGCTGACCGCCGCCCACCTCGTCACCGAGACCGCCCCCGGGCGCTGGGTCCTGCACGACCTGGTCCGTCTCTACGCCCGGAGCCTGGACCCGGCGTCCGCGCGCGAGGCCCTGGTCGGCGTGCTCGACCACTCCATCGCCACCGCCCTGGCCGCCGCCGACACGGCGGAGCCCGGCGGCGAACCCTGTTTCGTGCTCCCGGCGGACTACCGCCGGCCCAGTGCCGTACAGGACTTCGCCGACCGTGCGGAGGCGATGCGCTGGCTGGCCACCGAGCGCGAGAACCTGGCGCTGACCGCCCTCGCGGCCCGGAAGGCCGGCTTCGACGACCGGGCCTGGCGGATCATTCTGCTCCAGTGGCCGCAGATCGTGTGGCGGGCGCGGGACAGCTGGTCCCCGCTGCTGGAACTGGCCCTCGAGTCGGCTCGCACCGAGAAGGACGCGTACGCCGAGTCGAGGGTGCTCACACTGCTGGGCTGGGTGCTGACGGAGGAGGGCCGCGCCTCCGAGGCCGCAGCCCTGCTGGAGCGCTCGCCCGGGCTCGCCCGGGAGGCCGGCGACCCGCTCGGCGAGGCGACCGCGCTGATCAACCTGGCCGTCGTCCAGGCCGAACTGGGCGCGCTCCCCACCGCACTGGAGAACTGCGCTCGCGCGGTCGTACTGGCCCGCCGGGAGGGGGACCGGCACACGGAGATGCTCACGCTCCAGCACCTCGCCCGGATGCACCTCACCGCGCACTGCCCCGAGGAAGCCCTCGCCTGTGCCCGGGCCGCGCTCGATCTGGGACCCGAGCACGAGGAGGCGGCGCGCCGCTCCCTGCTGCTGGCCGTCTGCGGCGAGGCACAACTGGCCCTGGGCGACGAGGAGGACGGCGTACGGCTGCTGGACCGGGCCGCGCGGGAGGCGGAACGGGCCGGCTACGACGAGGGAGCCGTACGGGCCCTGGAGGCACTGCTGCGGGTGTCCGCGCGGACGGAGTTCCGGCGGCGGCACGACCAGGCGCTGCGACGGCTCTCCGACGGGAGCTGAGCGGAGCGCACCCCCGGGCGCGGCCCTGCGGGCCCCGGCGTCAGCGGGACGTCAGCGGGACAGCAGCGATACGTGAGCGGCGGCGGGCAGAGTCGTTCCCGTCAGCCGCTCAGGGGCGAGTGTCTCGACCGGAC
This sequence comes from Streptomyces sp. SM11, assembly GCF_002910905.1. Lineage (GTDB taxonomy): Bacteria > Actinomycetota > Actinomycetes > Streptomycetales > Streptomycetaceae > Streptomyces. The sequence continues at coordinate 40,933 of NZ_NEUE01000143.1, forward strand.
GCACGCCTCACCGTCACTTCGGGGGAATCTCCATGCGCACCTACCGCAACCGCACCACCGTCCTGGCAACCGCGACCACGGCCGCCCTCGCTCTGGCCCTCACCGCCTGCGGTGACGACGGCACCGGCACCCGGTCGGAGGGCCCGGCGACGAGCGCCTCCGCGACCGTCGCCACGTCGGCCGCCGGGTCCGAGAAGGCCGCCGACGACGCGACGGAGACCGGCACCACGGGATCCACCGGCAGCGGCACCGGCACCACGCAGGCCGCAGGCACGACCAAGAGCTCCGACAGCTCCGGAAGCGGCGGCACGTCCGCCACGGCCTCCGCCCCCCTCTGCACGGCGAAGGGTCTGCGGGTCACCGCCGAGCGTCAGGACGGCCCGCCCTACACCCACCTCACGCTGAGCGCGAAGAACACCTCCGGCGCCGGCTGCGAGATGAAGGAGTACCCGCACATCCACTTCCTGGACAACGCGCGGGGCATCGTCCCGCCCGTCGCCAAGAGCAGGCCGGAGGTCCCGGTGATCCTGGAGCCCGGTCAGTCCGCCTATGCCGCGGTGCGCATGTCCGAGGGCGGCCGGAAGGAGAACACCGAGACGGTGAAGGAGTTCACGGTCACGCTGAAGGCCAACGGCGGCGGCATGGCGGTCGTGAAGTCGCCCGCCCCCGAGGGCCTCTCCGTCAACCCGCAGAAGTGGGCCACGGGTTACTGGACCACCGAGCTGCGCAACGGTGCGGACGACTTCTAGGCGGCCCGGCAGGAAGGCCCGGCGGGCCGCCCGTCGGACCGTCTCAGCCCTGCTCGTCCATGCCCGCCAGCACCAGCGGCAGCCGGGACGTTCCCGTCGCGGTCACGCGGACGGGGACGCCCCAGTCCTGTTGGTGCACATGGCAGGCCGGGTACTCGTTGGCCGGGTCGTCGTCGCAGGACGCCGCCATCGCGGAGACGTGCAGGACGCCCTCGGTGACCCCGTCCGCGAGGACCAGGTCGCGCCCGAGGTCCGTCCCCGCGCCGGAGCCGTCCGCCAGCAGCTCGGGCGGGGTGGCGGAGACCAGCAGCCGGGTCGACGGGCCGTAACGGGTGTCCAGCTTCTGCCCGGCGGGCGCCTGGAAGACGATGTCGAGGCGGAGGGTGCCCGGGGCGATCTCGGTGGCGGCCCGCTGGGTGCGGTGCGCCTGGTCGGCCACCCGGACCGCCTCGTCGGGCAGCCGGAGCCGGGTCAGCCGGTGGCGGGCCGACTCGACGACGACCAGATCGCCGTCGACCAGCACCGCGTCGCTGGGCTCGCGGACATCGGTGGCCAGGGTGGTGACCTCGCCGGAGGCCGGGTCGAACCGGCGCAGGGCGTGGTTGTACGTGTCGCTGATCGCGACGGACCCGTCGGGCAGCGCGGTCACGCCGAGCGGATGCTGGAGGAGCGCCCGGTCGGCGGCCCCGTCGCGGTGACCGAAGTCGAAGAGGCCGGTGCCGACGGCGGTGTGCACCTGCTCGTCGTGGTCGACCCAGCGCAGCGCGGAGGTCTCGGAGTCGGCGACCCAGAGCCGCTCCCCGTCGGCGGAGACCGCGAGCCCGGACGGCTGGGCGAACCAGGCCTCGGCGGCCGGCCCGTCGACCAGACCCTCGTTGGTGGTCCCGGCGGCCACGCGTACGGTCGCGCTCTCCGGGTCGTACGTCCACAGCTGGTGCACGCCCGCCATGGCGATCCACAGCCGGCCGCCGAACCAGGCGATGTCCCACGGCGAGGAGAGGTCCACCTCGCGCGCCGGACCGCTGGTCGGCGCCCCCTGCCACCACTGGCGGCCGGTCCCGGCGAGGGTGCTGGTCGCCCCAGTCGTGAGGTCCAGGGCGCGGATGGCGTGGTTGACGGTGTCCGCGACGGCGACCCGGCCGTCCGGGAGCACGGTGAGCCCCTGCGGTTCGCTGAACCGGGCCTCGTCCGGACCGCCGTCGTTCAGGCCGCGCTCGCCCGTGCCGAAGTGGCGTCGTACGGTCTCGCCGTCGGCGTCCAGCTCGACGAGTCGGTGGCGGGTGGTGTCGGAGACCAGGAAGCCGCCGTCCGGCAGGAGCAGCGCCTTGCCCGGGAAACGCAGATGCGTGGCGACGGGCTCGGGCGCGACGTAGGGGCCGTCACCGCGGCGGAGCGTGCCCTTGGCGGCGTGCTCGGCCTCCAGCTCCTCGACGAGCTTCTCGATGGCGTGCGCATGGCCCTCGCCCGCGTGCTGGGCGACGACATAGCCCTCGGGGTCGATCACGACGAGCGTCGGCCAGGCACGTACGGCGTACTGCTTCCAGGTGGCCAGCTCGGGGTCGTCGAGCACGGGGTGGTGGACCTCGTAGCGTTCGACGGCGTCGACGACGGCCTGGTGCTCGGCCTCGTGGACGAACTTCGGCGAGTGGACACCGATGATCACCACGGTGTCGCGGTGCTTCTCCTCCAGCTCGCGCAGCTCGTCCAGGACATGCAGACAGTTCACACAGCAGAACGTCCAAAAATCGAGGATGACGATGCGTCCTCGCAGGTCAGCGAGGGTGTACTGGTGGTCGCCTGTATTGAGCCAGCCGCCCTTGCCGATGAGTTCGGAGGCGCGGACGCGTGCACGTGTTGCCATGCCACCAGTCAACACCGGGACCGCCTGCACGCATTCCGCCGGGCCCCGGGGGAACCTGTGACCCATGAGACTTCTCGTACGTGAGCGGCTGTTCGCCATCGGCGACGACTACTGGATCGAGGACGACGGGGGCCGCAAGGTCTTCCTGGTCGACGGCAAGGCGATGCGGCTGCGTGACACCTTCGAGCTGAAGGACGCCGACGGCCGGGTCCTGGTCGAGCTGCGGCAGAAGCTGATCAGCCTGCGCGGCACGATGCTCATCGAACGGGGCGGCGAGGAGCTGGCCACGGTCAAGCGCAAGCGGCTGTCACTGCTCCGCAACCACTACCGGGTCACGCTGGTGGACGGTACGGAGCTGGACGTCAGCGGCAAGATCCTGGACCGCGAGTTCGCCATCGAGTACGACGGCGAACTACTGGCCCAGATCTCGCGCCGCTGGCTGACCATCCGGGACACGTACGGCATCGACGTCGTCCGGGACGACGCCGACACCGCGCTGCTCATCGCGGTGGCGACGTGCGTCATCGTGCTGGCGGACAAGGAGTAAGGGAAACTGAGCAGACGCCCACGCGCGGGAGTTCGCTGTTTCACGTGAAACAGCGAACTCCGAGACAGGCTTCAGGAGCCGAGGCGCGGCGGCGCGAGCCCCAGGCGGCGGTCCTTCAGGGCCGGGAACTGCTCCCGGGTCGCGCGCACCTTCGCCGGGTCCAGCTCGACGGTCAGGACCTCCTCGTTCGCGCCCGCCCGGGCCAGCACCTCGCCCCAGGGGTCCACGACGATGCTGTGCCCGGCCTGCTGGACATCAGCGTGGGTGCCTGCCGTCCCGACCGCGAGGACGTACGCCTGGTTCTCCACGGCACGGGCCTGCGCCAGGAGCGTCCAGTGGGAGCGCCGCCGCTCGGGCCAGCCCGCCGCGACGACCAGCATCTCGGCGCCCGCGTCGACGAGCCCCCGGAACTGCTCGGGGAAGCGCAGGTCGTAACAGGTGGCGAGGCCCAGCGTGGTGTCCGGCAGGGCGACGGTCACCAGTTCCTCGCCCGCGCCCATCATCACGGCCTCGCCCTGATCGAAGCCGAAGCGGTGGATCTTGCGGTAGACGGCCGAGCGCTCACCCTCGGGCGAGAGGACCAGGCTGGTGTTGTAGAGCGTGCCGTCGTCCGCGCGTTCGACGAAGGAGCCGGCATGCAACCAGACTCCGGCCTCGGCCGCCGCCTTCGCCATCACCTCGTACGTGGGGCCCTCCAGCGGCTCGGCCTCCGCCGCGAACGCCGTGTAGGCGAACGCTCCGACCGGCCAGAGCTCGGGAAGGACCACCAGGTCGGCGCCCCGCTGGGCGACCACCAGGGAAGCCGCTCGCGCCCTGCGGGCATCGACGGATTCGTCCGGGTCTACTGCGATCTGGATGAGGGAGGCGCGCACACTACCACCGTCCTGGCATTCAAGCCGTCAACACGGGCCTACGATCGTCACACGAAAGCACTGCCGGGGTGCCTGCTCGCAGCGTAACTTAGCGATCGAACCTCCCACGCAGCTCGCCGACAGCGCCGTCAGTGCCGACCCACCCGCCAGCACTCCCTGCTCTCCAGCCCATGCACCGCAGAACCGCACGAGGGGTCCCGTGACCGTCCATCCCAGTCTCCAGCCCTACACCGACGCCGCGACCCACGCCATCGAGGCGATAGCCGAGCTGGTGAAGCCCCTCGCCGAGAGCGAGTGGAACCGCCGTACGCCCTGCCCGGGATGGTCGGTGCGCGACATCGTGTCGCACGTCATCGGCATGGAGTGCGAGATGCTCGGCGATCCCCGGCCGATCCACACCCTGCCGCGCGACCTCTACCACGTACAGAGCGACTTCGCCCGCTACATGGAGATGCAGGTCGACGTCCGGCGACACCACACCGCCCCGGAGATCACCTCCGAGCTGGAGTACGTCCTCATCCGCCGGGCCCGCCAGCTCCGCAACGAGTCGCGCAGCCCCGAGACCAAGGTCCGCGCGCCGCTGGGCACCGAGCAGACCCTCGAAGCAGCGCTGAACCTGCGGGCCTTCGACCTCTGGGTGCACGAACAGGACCTGCGGGCCGCGCTCGGGCAGCCCGGCAACCTGGACTCCCCCGGCGCCCTGATCACCCGGGACCTGCTGCTCGCCGGCCTTCCGAAGGTGGTCGCCAAGGGCGCGGGCGCGCCCGCCAACTCGGCGGTCGTCTTCGATGTGCACGGCCCGGTGGAGTTCCTGCGGACGGTACGGATCGACGCGGAGGGCCGCGGTTCGATCGACGGCGCGCCCTCGCTGGGCCCCGCCGTGACGCTGTCGCTGGACTGGGAGACGTACGTCCGCCTCGCCTGCGGCCGGGTCCGGCACGCGGCCGTCGCCGACCGGATCAAGGCCGAGGGCGACCAGGAGCTGGCCACCGCGATCCTGGACAACTTCGCCGTCACGCCGTAACCGCTTCGCCGGGTACGTGCCCGCGCCTCGGGAGGGCTACGCGGGCACGTGCACGGCCTCGACGCGGCTGACCACGTGGTGCTCGCGCTCCCTGACCGCCGCCCGTCGGCGCAGCCGCAGGATCTGGGTGACGCCGAGCGCCTCCAGGACGAAGACCGAGGCGAACGCCACGCGGTAGTTGTCGCCCGTGGCGTCCAGCAGGACCCCGACGGCGAACAGGGTGGTCATCGAGGCGACGAACCCGCCCATGTTGACGATCCCCGAGGCGGTGCCCTGCCGCTCGGGCGGATTGGCCGGCCGGGCGAAGTCGAAGCCGACCATCGAGGCCGGACCGCAGGCGCCGAGCACCACGCACAGGACGACCAGCAGCCACATCGGCGTGTGGTCGGCCGGGTAGAAGATCGCGGACGCCCAGAGCAGGGCCGTCGTCGCCACCGTGCCCAGGGCGATCGGGACCCGTGCCTCGTTGTGGCGGGCGATGATCTGCCCGTAGACGAGCCCGACCACCATGTTGGACAGCACCACCAGGGTGAGCAGCGTGCCCGCCATGCCCCGGCTCAGCCCCTGCGCCTCGACCAGGAACGGCATCCCCCACAGCAGCAGGAACACCATCGCCGGGAACTGGGTCGTGAAGTGCACCCACATCCCCAGCCGGGTTCCGGGCTCCCGCCAGGCGGCGGCGATCTGCCGCCGGACGTACGCGGCCCCGGCGTGTTCGGCGGGCGGCGGCTCGTGGCCCTCGGGGTGGTCCTTGAGGAACAGCAGGAGCAGCACCAGCACCACGACGCCCGCCAGCGCGCTGCCGGCGAACGTCGTGGTCCAGCCGTAGCTGTGCAGCGCCCGCGCGATGAACAGCGTCGAGACGAGGTTGCCCGCCATCCCGAACAACGCCGCGACCTGACCGATCAGCGGCCCGCGCCGGGCCGGGAACCAGCGGCTGCCGAGCCGCAGCACGCTGATGAACGTCATCGCGTCGCCGCAGCCGAGCAGCGCCCGCGCCGCCAGTGCCATCCCGTACGAGGGGGAGAGCGCGAAGCCGAGCTGCCCCACGGTGAACAGGACGACCCCGATGGTGAGGACCTTCTTGGTCCCGAGCCGGTCGACCATCAGCCCGACGGGTATCTGCATGCCCGCGTAGACGAGGAGCTGGAGGATCGAGAAAGTGGACAGCGCCGAGGCGTTGACGTCGAACCGGTCGGCGGCGTCGAGTCCGGCGACCCCCAGGCTCGTACGGAAGATGATCGCGACGAAGTAGACGGCGACCCCGATGCCCCAGACCCAGGCGGCCCTCCGACCACCGGGCGGGTCACCGGGCAGGGAGAGCGTGGGGGCGGCCGAACTCACCGGTCCTCACCCCTCACCAGCACCCGGACCCGGCCGACATGGCGGCGCACGACCAGAGCTGCCACCTCGGCGTCCCCCGCCCGGATCGCCTCCAGCAGCTCACCGTGCTCGGTGATGTTGGCCTCGATCCTGCCGGGGTGGGCCTCCATCACCGCGACACCCATCCGCAGCTGACGGTCGCGCAGCTGGTCGTAGAGGCGCGAGAGGATCTCGTTGCCGGCGTTCTTCACGATCTCGGCGTGGAAGCAGCGGTCCTTGACGGCCACCGCTGCCAGGTCGCCGTCCTCGGCCAGCTGCCGCTGTTCCTCCAGGAGCTCTTCCAGCCGCACGATCAACTGCGCGGAGGCGGGCACCGCCTTGCGTGCGGCGAACTCCTCGACCAGCAGCCGGGTCTCCACCACGTCCTTGATCTCCTGCGCGGAGACGGCGAGGACGAGCGCGCCCTTCTTCGGGTAGAGCTTGATCAGCCCCTCGACCTCCAGCCGCAGCAGCGCCTCGCGCACGGGCGTCCGGGACACGCCGACCGCGTCCGCCAGGTCCCCCTCGGTGAGTAGCGTGCCGCCCTCGTAACGGCGCTCCAGGACCGCTTCCTTGATGTGCGTGTACACGCGTTCGGCGGCGGGCGGACGCTTGAGGGACGGGTTCGGCGACGGCACGGAGGAGGAGGGCGCGGCAGGCATGCGCACAGCATAGATACAACATGTACGCATGTCGGCCCCCGTCCGGATTCTGGACCTCCGCAACGGCGGCGGGTTTCCACGATGCCCGCCACGGTTCAAGCTTTCCTGAATTCAGGAATCCCTGTACTGTCACCCCATGCTGACTGTCGCTTCCGATATCGAGGGGCTCGCGCGGTTCGGCCGCGCACTCGCCGACCCGATCCGCTGCCGCCTGCTGCTCGCGCTCCGCGAGGCCCCCGCATACCCCTCCGACCTCGCCGAGGCCCTGGGCATCTCGCGCACCCGGCTCTCCAACCACCTGGCCTGCCTGCGCGACTGCGGCCTGGTCGTCACCGTGCCGGACGGCCGCCGGACGCGCTACGAGCTCGCCGACGAACGTCTCGGCAGCGCGCTGGGCGACCTGCGTTCCGCGGTGGTGGCCGTCGAGACCGACCGCACGTGCCCGGACGCGGAGACGAAGGGCTGCTGCTGATGACCGTGCTCCCGCTCGGCCCCTCCCCGGCCCGCCGGGACGCGCTCGCCCGCCGGATACGGCTGCTGGTCGCGGCCACCATCGCCTACAACGTCATCGAGGCGGTGGCCGCCCTCACGGCGGGGGTCCTCGCCTCCTCCACCGCACTGATCGGCTTCGGCCTGGACTCCGTCATCGAGGTCTCCTCCGCCGCCGCGGTCGCCTGGCAGTTCTCCGCCCGCGAGCACACGGTGCGCGAGACCCGGGAGCGGACCGCCCTGCGGATCATCTCCGTATCGTTCTTCGCGCTCGCCGCGTACGTCGCCGTCGACGCGGTCCGGGCGCTGGCCGGCACCGGCGAGGCCGATCCGTCCCCCCTCGGCATCGTCATCGCCGCGCTCTCACTGGCGGTCATGCCGTTCCTGTCCGCCGCCCAACGACGGGCGGGACGGGAGATCGGGTCCGCCTCCGCCGTCGCGGACTCGAAGCAGACCCTGCTGTGCACCTACCTGTCCGCCGTCCTGCTGGCCGGACTGCTCCTCAACGCCACGCTCGGCTGGTCCTGGGCCGACCCGGTCGCCGCCCTCACCATCGCCGCCCTCGCGGTCAAGGAGGGCCGCGACGCCTGGCGGGGCAAGGGCTGCTGCGCGCCCACGGCCCAGGGTCAAGCTTGCACAAAATCACCCGTTCGGTAACACATCCATTGCCCCGCCCCAGGAGTCTCACCACCGAGCGGCACCCTTATGTGGCCGCATATCAGGGGCATTTGGAGCGTTCAGTTGAAAATCGGCATCACGCGCGTCAATCGCGTCACCGTCACCGCCACCGTGACGCTCACCGCCGGTGCGGTGCTCGCGGGCAGCGCCTTCGCTTCCACGGCACACGCCGCCACGCCGCCGACTCCGAAGATCGTCGCCAAGGGCGGCTTCGTGATGAACAACGGCACCGGCAAGACCCTCTTCACCAAGTCCGCGGACACCCGCCGCTCCACCGGCTCCACCACCAAGATCATGACGGCGCTGGTGGTCCTGTCGCAGAAGAACGTGAACCTGAAGTCCAAGGTCACGATCCAGAAGGCGTACAGCGACTACATCGTCTCCAAGAACGCCTCGTCGGCCCGGCTGATCGTCGGCGACAAGGTCACCGTGGGCCAGCTCCTCTACGGCCTGATGCTCCCCTCCGGCTGCGACGCCGCGTACGCCCTGGCCGACAAGTTCGGCTCCGGCAAGACCCGTGCGGCCCGCGTGAAGTCGTTCATCGGCAAGATGAACTCCACGGCGAAGAGCCTCAAGCTGAAGAACACCCGCTTCGACTCGTTCGACGGCATAGGGGGCGGCAACAACTACTCGACCCCCCGTGACCTGACGAAGATCGCCGCCAAGGCGATGAAGAACTCCACGTTCCGCTCGATCGTCAAGACCAGGTCGACGAAGCAGAAGGTGACCACGAAGAGCGGTGGCTACCGCTACATGGCGTGGAGCAACACCAACAAGATGCTCAGCAGCTACAGCGGCGACATCGGCGTCAAGACCGGCTCGGGCCCGACTGCCAAGTACTGCCTGGTCTTCGCGGCGACCCGTAAGGGCAAGACGGTCATCGGCACGGTGCTGACGTCGTCCTCCGAGGCGAACCGCACCGCCGACGCGAAGAAGCTGATGGACTACGGGTTCAAGCGGTAACCGGCCCACGTTGTACGGCGAAGGGGGCCGGCCCGCACGGTGTGTGCGGGTCGGGCCCCTTCGCGTCGCCCGAGGCTTACGGCTGCCGGCGGCGCAGGTCGGCCGTGAAGGCGTCCCAGGCTGCGGGCGCGAGGGTGAGGACGGGTCCGCCGAGGCGCTTGGAGTCGCGAACGGCGACGGTACGGGGGATGTTGCGGGCCACTTCGACGCACTCGCCGTTGCCGCTGCTGTAGCTGGACCGGACGAACTCGAAGTGGGGCACAACTACAACTCCTTGCGAATACGCCCTATGAGAGCGATGGAATCGCGGGGAGCGAGTCCGCATCTGGCAATGCGACCGAATGTGACGTTGTGGCGGGCGGCATCCGTCTCACTCTCCAGCCACAGCGTAGACGACGTCGTGTCCATGTAGACCACGTCCATCGCACCAGGTTCAGCGAACGAGACAATGCTGAAAGCGCTGGTCATGCCCGGGTGTGACCCCGCAAGGAAGGGGACAACCTGCACCGTGACATTTGGCTCGGCAGCTGCCTCCGCCAGGTGCGCCAGTTGAGCGCGCATCACCTCACGGCCACCGACCAGTTGGCGTAGGGCCGCCTCGGCGACAATCGCCCACAACGCCAGTGGAGTGCTCTCCGTGAGACGTGCCTGCCGCGCGATCTTCGCTTCGACGAAACGCTCGATCTCGTCGGGGTCATCCCAGTCCGCGTTACCGACTGCGAGCGCCCTGGCGTAGTCCGGGGTCTGAAGCAACCCTGGAACGAAAGCCCCCTGCCAGGTCCGGACGCCTGTCGCGATGTCTTCGAGCGCAACGTACTCGACCAGTGAACGCAGCTCGGGGTACTGGTTCCACCAGCCCTTCGCCTTGCGGCGCTCACGGTCCATCCGGGCGACTTCCAGCAGCCGCCCGACGGACTTCGCGTCCTCCAGACCATAGAACTCGCAGAGGGTTCGGATGTCCGGATCCCTCATGGGAACCCAGCCCCGCTCCATCTTGACGATCTTCGAGTTGGTCGCGCTGATGACCTGGGCAGCCTGCTGCTGCGTCTTCCCGGACGCGTCCCGCAGACGCAGCAGCTCGCTACCGAGCCTGCGCCCCAGGACAGTTGACGACCGGTTTCCCTGCGGAGTCGCTGGATTCACGGCCCCAGTGTCCCGCTTCCCGGGGCGGGGCGTCGACCTCCGTCACCCGTTGGGGACAATTGTCTCCGTTTCACTTGTACCGCCTCCTGGAGGCCAGTGCTTTCGGTACTCCACCGCTCGCACAGCGGAGCCACCTCGGCGGAAGTGCACCGCCCTGCCCTGCACCGGAACCGAAAAGTCACGGGTCCGGCCCACCGCAGCCGCGACATCGCCACCGCCCACCCCACCCCGGAGGCAAGCGTCCATGACCGCAGCCCAGGAGATCCCCGCCCCCACCCCCGGCCCCGCACTCCGCGAGGGCCGCGTCGACTACACGCCCACCGCGCACAGCGTCGTCCTCGCCCGGCACCGCGCCACCCGGCTCGTCCTCCAGTGGGGGCACCCCGCGCTCGCCGGTGACGCGGCGCTCCTGGTCAGCGAGTTGGCGACCAACGCGTTGCTGCACGGGGCGATCCGGGGCCGGCTCTTCCGGGTCCGTCTCACCCTCACCGCGAGCGCGCTCCGTATCGCGGTGAGCGATCCGCGCGGGGAGCGCCTGCCCGATCCACGCGAGCCCGACGCCGACGACTGCTATGGGCGCGGCCTCCTGATCGTCGCCCAGCTCGCCGACGACTGGGGCGTCGAGCCGCGCACGGTCGGCAAGACGGTGTACGCCGAACTCGCCGTACGGTGAGTGCCGGACATGCCGGTGGGCCCGTACGCAGAAACGTACGGGCCCACCGGAAAAGGCAGCTAAGCCCAGGTGATCAGACGCTTCGGCTGCTCCAGGATCGCCGCCACATCGGCCAGCACCTTGGAGCCCAGCTCGCCGTCGACCAGGCGGTGGTCGAACGACAGGGCCAGTGTGGTGACCTGACGCGGCTTCACCTTGCCCTTGTGGACCCACGGCTGGAGCTTGATCGCTCCGACCGCCAGGATCGCGGACTCGCCCGAGTTGAGGATCGGCGTACCGGTGTCGACGCCGAAGACGCCGACGTTGGTGATGGTCACCGTGCCGCCCGCCATCGCGGCCGGGGAGGTCTTGCCGTCCCGGGCCGTGGTGACCAGCTCGCCCAGGGACGCCGCGAGCTGCGGCAGCGTCTTGTCGTGCGCGTCCTTGATGTTCGGCACGATCAGGCCGCGCGGGGTGGCCGCCGCGATGCCCAGGTTCACGTAGTGCTTCTGCACGATCTCCTGGTTGGCCTCGTCCCAGGCGGCGTTGACCTCGGGGTTCCGCTTGATCGCGACGAGGAGGGCCTTGGCGATGATGAGGAGCGGGTTGACCCGCACCCCCGCCATGTCCTTGTCCTCCTTCAGCTCGGCCACGAGCTTCATCGTGCGCGTCACGTCGACCGTGATGAACTCGGTGACGTGCGGCGCGGTGAACGCGCTGCCGACCATCGCCTGCGCGATGGCCTTGCGGACGCCCTTGACCGGGATACGGGTCTCGCGGGCGGAACCCTCGGCGGCCCGGGGTTCGGTGGCGGCCGCTGCCACCGGCTCGGCGACCGGGGAGGCCGCGGCCGGGGAGGCCTCAGCAGCCGGGGCCGCCGCCGCGTGGACGTCCTCGCGGGTGATGATGCCGTCCTTGCCGGTCGGCACCACCGTCGCCAGGTCGATGCCCAGGTCCTTGGCGAGCTTGCGGACCGGCGGCTTGGCCAGCGGACGGCCGACCGCCGGAGCACCGGCCGGGGCGGGAGCAGCGGCGGGTGCGGGAGCGGGCGCCGCACCCCCGTTCAGCTCGGCCTGCACCGCCGCCGCGGCGGCGGCCTCCGGAGCGGTCGACGCCCCCTTGCGCGGGCGACGTTTGGTGGAGGACTCGGCGACCCCGTAGCCCACCAGGACCGGCGTGCGGCCCTTCGGCGCGTCGCCGTCATCGGAATCGGCGGCCTCCACCGGCTCCTGGACCGGAGCGGCGGGGGCCGGGGCGTCGCCGCTGCCCGGGGCCACGTCGACCGTGATGATCACCTGGCCGACGTCGACGGTCGTGCCCTCGGGGAAGCGCAGCTCGTGCACCACCCCGTCGAACGGGATCGGCAGCTCGACGGCCGCCTTCGCGGTCTCGACCTCGCACACGACCTGGCCGTCGGTGACGGTGTCACCGGGCTGGACGAACCACTTGAGGATCTCGGCCTCGGTCAGTCCTTCGCCCACGTCGGGCATCTTGAACTCACGGAAACGAGCAGACGTTTCGGTCATCGTGGTCACGAACCCTCTCCTCAGAACGCCAGCGAGCGGTCGACGGCGTCGAGCACCCGGTCCAGGCCGGGCAGATACTCGTCCTCCAGCCGGGCCGGCGGGTAGGGGACGTGATAGCCGCCGACCCGCAGTACAGGCGCTTCGAGGTGGTAGAAGCAGCGCTCGGTGATCCGGGCCGCGATCTCCGCGCCGGAGCCGTAGAAGACGGGCGCCTCGTGGACGACCACGACCCGGCCGGTCTTCTCGGCCGACGCCTGGACGGCGTCGAAGTCGATCGGGGACATCGAGCGCAGGTCCAGGACCTCGATCGACTTGCCCTCCTCCTGGGCGGCGGCGGCCGCTTCCAGGCAGACCTTCACCATCGGCCCGTACGCGACGAGCGTGAGGTCGCTGCCCTCGCGGACGGTCACGGCCTTGTGCAGCGGGCCGGGGATGGACTCTGTGTCGACCCCGCCCTTGTCCCAGTAACGCCGCTTGGGCTCGAAGAAGATGATCGGGTCGTCGCTCTGGACGGCCTGCTGCATCATCCAGTAGGCGTCGCTCGCGTTCGAGGGCGAGACCACCTTGAGGCCCGCGACGTGCGCGAAGAGGGCCTCGGGGGACTCGCTGTGGTGCTCGACCGCGCCGATGCCACCGCCGTACGGAATGCGCACGACGACCGGCAGCTTGATCTTGCCGAGCGCGCGGGCGTGCATCTTGGCGAGCTGCGTGACGATCTGGTCGTACGCGGGGAAGACGAAGCCGTCGAACTGGATCTCGACGATCGGGCGGTAGCCGCGCAGGGCCAGGCCGATCGCCGTGCCGACGATGCCGGACTCGGCGAGCGGGGTGTCGATCACCCGGTCCTCGCCGAAGTCCTTCTGGAGTCCGTCGGTGATACGGAAGACGCCGCCGAGCTTGCCGACGTCCTCACCCATGATGAGGACCTTGGGGTCGTTGTCGAGGGCGTGGCGGAGCGACTCGTTGAGCGCTTTCGCGATGGACATCTTTTCCTCGGCCATGGCTACTTGCCCTCCTCGGCAGAGTCGGCGAACGATGCCTGGTAGGCGGCGAACTGGGCCCGCTCCTCGTCGACGAGGGAGCTGCCGTCGGCGTAGCCGTGCTCGAACAGGGCCATCGGTTCCGGGTCGGGCATCGCGCGTACCGCTTCCCGTACCCGCTTGCCGAGGGTCTCGCTCTCCTCGTCCAGCGCGGTGAAGAAGGCCTCGTCCGCGAGCTTCGCCTTCTCCAGGTACGCGCGCAGCCGCAGGATCGGGTCCTTGGCCTCCCAGGCGGCCCGCTCCTCGTCGGCCCGGTACTTCGTCGGGTCGTCGGAGGTGGTGTGCGCGCCCATGCGGTACGTGAACGCCTCGACGAGCGTCGGGCCCTCGCCGCGGCGTGCCCGCTCCAGCGCGGAGCGGGTGACGGCCAGGCACGCCAGGACGTCGTTGCCGTCGACGCGGACACCGGGGAAGCCGTAGCCCTGGGCGCGCTGGTAGAGCGGCACGCGGGTCTGGCGCTCGGTGGGCTCGGAGATGGCCCACTGGTTGTTCTGGCAGAAGAACACGACCGGGGCGTTGTAGACCGCGGAGAAGGTGAACGACTCCGCGACATCGCCCTGGCTGGAGGCACCGTCACCGAAATACGCGATCACGGCGGAGTCCGCGCCGTCCTTGGCGACGCCCATGGCGTAGCCGGTGGCGTGCAGCGTCTGCGAGCCGATGACGATCGTGTACAGGTGGAAGTTGTTGGTGTTCGGGTCCCAGCCGCCGTGGTTCACACCGCGGAACATGCCGAGCAGGTTGGTCGGGTCCACACCGCGGCACCAGGCGACGCCGTGCTCCCGGTAGGTCGGGAAGACGTAGTCGTCGTCGCGCAGGGCCCGCCCGCTGCCGATCTGGGCGGCCTCCTGGCCGAGCAGCGAGGCCCACAGGCCCAGCTCGCCCTGACGCTGGAGGGCGGTCGCCTCGGCGTCGAAACGGCGGGTGAGCACCATGTCGCGGAACAGGCCGCGCAGCTCGTCGGCGCTCAGGTCGATGCTGTAGTCCGGGTGCTCGACGCGTTCACCCTCGGGCGTCAGCAGCTGTACGAGCTGGGGCTCGGAACTCTGCGGCTTCTTCGCGGCGCTGGTCCGCTTACTGGCGCGTCGCGGTTTACGCGCGGCGGCAGTGCTCTCCACGGTCACGTGCGTGCTCCTCCGTCGGTCCGGCCCCCGGGGTCTGCCGGGAACCAGTGCGGCTCGCCTGAATCCGGTGACCGCGCACGGGGTGGGTGCCGGCCGGCCGGGATCAGGCGTGACAGGTGCCCCGGCGAGCGCCCTGTCATAGGCACGTTACCCAGTGCGTCGCATAACTGCGAAACCCTATCTGACCTGCGATTTTGCTTGGATTTCCAAGTAAATCGAAAAAATCGCGAAGCGCTGCTGGTCAGGGCACTGGAAACAGCCTTGCAGGCCGCCGGAACAACGGCACGTTATCCCGCGGATCAGCGCCAGGGAAGAGCGGAGCGGAAGCGAGTGTGTGAGACTGCGATCGTGCGCGAAGATGGAAAAATCACCGTATTTCTGCTTGATGATCACGAGGTCGTCCGGCGAGGCGTCCATGAGCTCCTCTCCGTCGAGGCGGACATCGAGGTGGTCGGCGAGGCCGGTACGGCCGCGGACGCCCTGGTGCGGATCCCGGCGACGCGTCCCGATGTGGCGGTGCTCGACGTGCGACTGCCGGACGGCAGCGGTGTGGAGGTGTGCCGGGAAGTCCGTTCCCAGGACGAGAACATCAAATGCCTGATGCTCACCTCGTACGCCGATGACGAGGCACTTTTCGACGCGATCATGGCGGGCGCCTCGGGGTACGTACTGAAGGCGATCCGCGGCAATGAACTGCTGAATGCCGTACGGGACGTGGCCGCCGGAAAGTCGCTGCTGGACCCGGTGGCGACCGCCCGGGTGCTGGAGCGGCTGCGCGACGGCGGCAACGGCAAGGGCGACGACAAGCTGGCGGGTCTCACCGAACAGGAACGCAAGATCCTGGACCTGATCGGCGAGGGCCTGACCAACCGGGTCATCGGGGAGCGCCTGCACCTCGCCGAGAAGACTATCAAGAACTACGTCTCCAGCCTGCTGTCCAAGCTGGGCATGGAGCGCCGCTCGCAGGCGGCCGCGTACGTCGCGCGCCTCCAGGCCGAGCGCCGCTGACCCCTCTCGCACCGCCGGGCGGGACTTTGGTCCCGCACCGGCCGGGGCAGGCGACTCTTACGCGGCCCCTACGACCGGGGGACAGTGGAATCCATGTCCTTCGACGAACTCCCCGCGACCGAGACGATCCGGCGTTTCGCGACCGGCACGATCGAACGATCCGGGCGGGCCGGGCGGCCCGGGCCGTCCGGACGGACTGAGCCGGCCGGACGGACTGAGCCGATCGAACTGCTCGGCAGGGTCCCGTACGGCCGCCTCGCGACCAGCATGCGGGCCCTGCCGTTCCTGGCGGTGGCCCGGCACATCGTGAGCGAAGGCCGCATCCTGCTGCGGATGCACAGCGGCTTCGGCCACCACGAGGCCTGCAACGGCGGCGTCGTCGCATACGGGGCGGACAACTACAACGACGCGGCATCCGGCGACGGCGGCAACCTGTGGTCTGTGCAGTTCACCGGCCCCGCCGAGATCGTGCACCCCTGCCCCGAGCAGGAGGAACTGTTCGGCGCCGCACCCGTCTCCGTCAACGGTGAGCCCTACGCGCCGGCCTATCTCCGGGTCGATCCGCACTTCGTCACGGAACACGTCCTCGACTTCGCCCAGCGCACCGACCGGTTCGCTTAGCGCACCGGCCCACTTCGCTTAGCGCACCCACGGGCGTGACCGCAAGTCCGCAGAACGACCACGCAGAGTGATCTAACATCTGGTAAGTGCCGCGCTCATATGTCACTCGTCCACCTGTTCCCCCGGTCGGCGAGGTGCTGCGCCGTTACCCGGACGTGGGCGAGCCACTCGCCTGCGAGCCGATCACCAAAGGCCTGCTGAACCACGGATACCGCGTCTCCACCACGAGCGGCTCCTACTTCCTCAAGCACCATCTCGACAAGAAGCACCTGGACGACACCAGCGGCGAACGGGCCGCGATCGTGCGCCAGCACCGCGCCACCCAGCGCCTGCAGTCGCTCGGCGTGCCCGTCGTCCCGCCCCTGACGGACACCCGGGGCGACACCGTCACCGTGATCGGCGAACGGTGCTACGCCCTGCACCCCTGGGTAGACGGCCTCCACCGGGTCGGCGCCCAGCTGACCCCCGCCCAGTCCCGCCGGCTCGGAACCCTCCTGGGCACCGTGCACACCGGCCTGGAGCAGGTGATGACGCCGCGCGACGGCCCGCGTCCGGCGAACCCGCCCGCCCGGCCGGGGCACCGCAGCCCGGACGCCGCCGACACCTTCGCACTGATCGACGACCTGCTGGCCGCCGCCCGTGGGCAGGGCGGACAGGGCGGACGGGGCGGCCGGAACGCCCCCCGCGACGCCTTCGACGAGCTCGCCGTGCACCGGCTCGTGGAACGCCGCGCCCTGCTCGAACAGCACGCCCACCGCCGCCCGCCCACCCCGGACGGGCCCGCCACCGGCTGGGTGCACGGGGACTTCCACCCGCTGAACCTTCTCTACCGGGGCGCCGACCCGGTCGCGATCGTGGACTGGGACCGGCTGGACGTACAGCCGCGCGCCGAGGAGGCGGTACGGGCGGCGGCGATCTTCTTCGTCCGGCCGGACGGGGAACTGGACCTCGCGAAGGTACGGGCGTACGCCCGCGCGTACCAGCGGGCCGCCGGGGCGGGGGCCGCGGAGCTGGCGGCCGCGGTGCACCGGGTGTGGTGGGAGCGGCTCAACGACTTCTGGATACTCCGCTGGCGCTATCGCCTCGACGACCGCAGGGCCGACCCGCAGTTCCCCGCGGTGTCGGCCCTGGCGGTGTGGTGGACGCGGGAGTACGCGGCGGTGTGCGCGGCCTTCACGGAGTGAGCGACCCGCACTACCCCTCACCACGCACGAACCCGGCGCGCGCCAAGAGGGCGCACGCCGGGCTCACGGCGAGGTGCGGTGGTGCGGTGGCGCGTTACGGCGTGGCATTGCCCGCGGTCGGGTCTCCCGGCGTGGTCCCCGAACCGCCGTCGTCCCCACCGGCCCCACCGTCGTCGCCGCCGGCTCCGCCCGGGGTGCCGGGGTCGGTGGCCGGGTCGCTGGGATCGCCGGAGGGCTCGCCGATGGTGCCCTCGTTGGTGTTGCCGTCCGACGTACCGGGGTCCGGTTCGGACGGGGTCGGGGACGGGGTGAACGAAGGCTCGCTCGGGGTCGGGGGCGGGGTCCACGGCGGCAAATTCGGCTGTGTCCGACCTCCGGTGGACGTGTCCGGCTCGTCCGGCTCGTCGGACTCCTCCTCGGAGGGTTCCTCCGAGGGCTCCTCCTCGGACTGGCTGACCGAGGTGGACGGGGTGACCGGGTCCTTCTTCTTCCCGCCGTTGTCCTGCGCGGCGTTGAGAGCGAAGGCGACCCCCGCACCGATCGCGATCAGCGCGAGCAGGACGAAGAGCCACATCTTGCCGCGCCCGGAGCCGGACCGCCGCTGCCCTCCGCCGTCGTAGCCCCCGTCGTCCGGGTTGAACGGCGGCAGGATCGGGCCCTGCGAGGTGTCCCCGTGCATCGGGTGGCCCATCGCACGGGTGGAGCCGGACATTCCGTGCGGCGGGGTCTGACCCCCCTCGTGCGGCATGACCGGACCGGTGTTCCACGTGCCCGTGTGGCCGCCCTGCACCTGGAGCATCTGCAGGCTGTACTGGACGAGCCCGCGCATCTCCTCGGCGCTCTGGAACCGGTCGTCCGGGTCCTTCGCCAGCGCGCGCATGGCCATCCCGTCCAGCTCCGGCGGCACCACGTCCGAGACCTCGGACGGCGGCACCGGGATGTCCTGGACGTGCTGGTAGACCACCGAGAGCGGGGTCTCACCGGTGAACGGGGGCCGCAGCGCGAGCAGCTCGTAGAGCAGGCAGCCGGTGGCGTACAGGTCGGACCGGTGGTCGACGGCCTTGCCGAGCGCCTGCTCGGGGGAGAGGTACTGCGGGGTGCCCATGACCATGCCGGTCTGGGTCATCGTCGACTGCGCGCCGTGCAGCGCGCGGGCGATGCCGAAGTCCATCACCTTGACCGCACCGGAGTCCGTGATGATCACGTTGGCGGGCTTGATGTCGCGGTGCACGATGCCGTGCTGGTGCGAGTACGCGAGGGCTTCCAGCACGCCCGAGACGATGATCAGCGCCTGCTCGGGCGGCGGGGCCTCGGCGGTCAGGAGCAGATCGCGGATGGTGCGGCCCTCGACCAGCTCCATCACGATGTACGGGACGGTCTGGCCGCCCACGACGTCCTCGCCGGAGTCGTACACGGCGACGATCGCGTGGTGGTTGAGGCCCGCGACGGACTGTGCCTCGCGGGTGAAGCGGGCCTTGGAGACCGGGTCCTCGGCCAGGTCGGAGCGGAGCAGCTTCACCGCGACCGTCCGTCCGAGCCGGACGTCCTCCGCCGCGTAGACCTCTGCCATGCCGCCCCGGCCGAGCCGGTAGGTCATCCGGTAACGGCCGTCACCGACGACGCCGCCGACGCCCCAGGCGTCGGAGCCATCCGAAACTCCGCCGCCGTTTGCTTCGGAATCGGGTGCCATCAGTCCTCGCCGTCGTTTCTGTCCGCGCGTCCGCGGGTTCTCACGGTGCCTTGCTGCATTGCCACGTCACGCTACAGCCTCCACCGGACACCACGGTTCCGCTGCGGGAGGATCATCGGACCGCCCGGCGCGTCCTACACCTGAGTTTGATGCGTTTCCTGTAACGCTTCCGAGACGCTTCTTGTGCGTAGGGTCACGGAACGGGCACCTGGCTTGACGTGTCGGACCCCTGGGGCAGACTTGGCGCGTAATCGCGTTGTACGGAACCGCGTCGCACGCAACCGCGTCAGACAGAAACTGTCGGACAGAAACACCGCGTGCGACCGCGCGCCGCCGAGGGGGATGCAAGTCATGAGCCAGGACGGCGCACAGGGCCGCTACGCGGGCGGGGCGGTCGCGGGCGGCCGCTACCAGCTGCGCGACCTGCTCGGCGAGGGCGGGATGGCGTCCGTATACCTGGCCTACGACTCCGCCCTGGACCGTCAGGTCGCGATCAAGACCCTGCACACCGAGCTCGGCCGCGAGCAGTCGTTCCGCGAGCGCTTCCGGCGTGAGGCGCAGGCCGTCGCCAAGCTCCAGCACACCAACATCGTCTCCGTCTTCGACACCGGCGAGGACGAGCTCGGCGGTGCGCTGATGCCGTACATCGTCATGGAGTACGTCGAGGGGCAGCCGCTCGGCTCGGTGCTGGCCGCCGACATCCGCAGTCACGGCGCGATGCCGGCCGACAAGGCCCTCAAGGTGACGGCGGACGTGCTCGCCGCGCTGGAGACCAGCCACGAGATGGGCCTGGTCCACCGGGACATCAAGCCCGGCAACGTGATGATGACCAAGCGCGGCATCGTCAAGGTCATGGACTTCGGCATCGCCCGTGCCATGCAGTCCGGTGTCACCTCGATGACGCAGACCGGCATGGTCGTCGGCACCCCGCAGTACCTCTCCCCCGAGCAGGCCCTCGGCCGCGGCGTGGACGCCCGGTCCGACCTGTACTCGGTCGGCATCATGCTCTTCCAGCTGCTCACCGGCCGGATCCCGTTCGACGCGGACTCGCCGCTGGCCATCGCGTACGCGCATGTGCAGGAGGATCCGGTCGCGCCCTCCAGCATCAACCGGGCGGTCACCCCGGCGATGGACGCCCTCGTCGCCCGCGCGCTCAAGAAGAACCCGAACGAGCGCTTCCCCAGCGCCGCCGCGATGCACGACGAGATCGCCCGCGTGCTGAACGCCTCCGGCGGCCAGACCGGCGCTCCGGTGATCGTGACCGGCGGCGGGCCCGCCAACAGCGGTGCCGGGGTCGGTTCGGCGGTGTTCCCGCCGGTCGACCAGAGCACTCCGGCGCCGCAGAGCGTCCAGACGCCGTACCAGCCGCATCCGCACCAGCAGCCCCAGCAGCCGGGCCCGTACAGCCAGCCGACCCCGGCGCCCGCGCCGAGCTACGGCTACCCGCAGGCAGCGCAGGCCCAGGGCTATCCGACCCCGGGCCCGCTGGCCCACCAGACCCCGCCGCCGTACTCGATCAGCCCACAGCACTCCACGGCCGTCGGCACCACCGACCGCGGCGGCTCGAAGCGGAACATGCCGGTCATCGTCGGCTCGATCGTCGTCGCGCTGCTGGCCGTCGGCGGCCTGATCACCGCGCTCGCCCTCCAGAACGGCAAGGACGACGAGGCGGGCAAGGACGGCGACCCGGGCACCAGCGAGGTGGAGGGGTACCGCCCGCCGGAGCGCAACCGGACGATGGAGGACACGAAGTGCTCGAACGCTTCTGAGGACTCCAACGACCCGAAGAAGGTCCGCGCGCCGAGCTTCGTCTACAAGGACATTCAGTCGGCGAAGGCCTGTGCGGCCGCCGCGGGCTGGACGATCAAGGAGATCGAGGAGCCGGGCAACACCTACGCCGATGGCCAGGTCGTCGGCCAGTTCCCGTCCTCCGGTGCGGCTGTCCCCGAGCGCGGCGCCCACTTCGAGTTGAAGGTCTCCACCGGCAAGCCCTCCTGATCCGCCGGTCCTGAGCGACACCGCCCGGCCGGGCGGTGTCCGAAGGTGATCGTTACGGGTCCACAGATCTCCACGAATCACCCCCGGATCTTCGTCGTGGACCGGTAACGGGCCCCGAAGTTCCGGATACCGCGTCCGGGATGCCGGATACAGGGGCCCGTGTGACGCTGATCTCATGGCTCCAGGACTTCCAGCCGCATGGTCGTCGAGGTGTGCGGTCTGTCTGCTGGCGGCGGCCGGAGCGGCGCTGGGGCCGCTGGGCGGCTCCGCCCACGGGTCTTCGGTCCCCGACGGTCCGCACCTCACCGCCGCGCTCCCCGGGACGTCGGGCCCCGCGGCCACCGCATCCGCCGCCCCGTCCCCTCCGGCCTCCCCTCCGCCCGTCCCGTCGGGCTCCGCGTCCCCTTCAGCGCTCCCTTCCGCCCTGCCCGTACTGTCCGGCCTCCCGGTCTCCGGAGCATCGGGGGCCGTTCCGGTCCCGCCCTCCCCGGGCGCGACCGGACCCGGGGCGCAGGCCCCCGCCGGGCCCGGGGCCGACGCGCCGGAACCCTCCTCCTCCTCTCCTTCCGCTTCCCCCGACGTCTCCGGGTCGACCGCCCCCCTGGCCGGGCGCGAGGCCGGGGCCGGGAAGGCGCGTCCCGGGCGTTCGCTGTCGCCGCTGGAGCTGGCGCGGGCCGAGGATCCCGTCGAGGAGGACGGGCCCGAGGAAGCCGGGGAGGCCCTCGCGGACCCCGTCGACCTGCCCGTTTCCACCCCGCCGTCCAGCGCCTTCACCGATCCGGGGCAACGGGCCGGCCAGGCGCTGGACGCCTCGGCCGTACGGCGGGTGCAGCAGGTCTCGCTCGGTACGGGCATCGCCCTGGTCGGTCTCGGGCTCGGCTTCCTCGCGTTCCGTATGCGCCGCACGTACTGAGCGTCGCGACCACCGGTCCCGCCCCGGCGAGAGCACCGTCGAGACGTGCCGACGAGACTTGCCAGGAGGGACATACTCGGTATACATACTCAGTATGTCCATTCGCCACGGCCTGCTGGCCCTGCTGGAGCGGGGCCCCCGTTACGGGTCCCGACTCCGCACCGAGTTCGAGTCGCGCACCGGCTCCACCTGGCCCCTGAACGTCGGGCAGGTCTACACGACGCTCAGCCGCCTGGAGCGCGACGGCATGATCGTCCAGGACGGTTCGGACGACGCCGGGCACGACCTGTACGCGATCACCGATGACGGCCGCACCGAGCTGCGCACCTGGTTCGGGACGCCCGTGGACCGCACCAGTCCGCCCCGCGACGAACTGGCCATCAAGCTCGCCATGGCCGTGGGGGCGCCCGGCGTCGACATCCGGGACGTCATCCAGTCCCAGCGCCACCACACGCTCAAGGCCATGCAGGACTACACCCGGCTGAAGGCCCAGGCCCTGGCCGACGTCCCGGCCAACCGGGACGAGGTCGCCTGGCTGCTCGTCGTGGAGCAGCTGATCTTCCAGGCGGAGGCCGAGGCCCGCTGGCTCGACCACTGCGAGTCCCGGCTCGTCCGCCTCGCCGAGGCCGCCGCCACCGAGCCCGCCGCCGAGCCCGGCCCCACGGCCACCCGCGGTCCGGCCCGATCGCTGGCCGGCCGGACACGGTCCACGCGCTGACGCCGACGCCCGCAGCACATGCGGTGCCGGTGCCGAAGCAGCCGCCCCCGGTCCGGGCGGTGCCGGTGCTCGCGCCGACAGCCCCTGCGGTGCCCCGTCCCGACGACGCTGCCCACAACCCCGGGCAGTGCCCCGTCCCGACGCCGCCGCTACCCGACCCACCTTGTTCCTAGGGGGAACCACCCACCATGCCCGCGCCCGTCACGCCCCCGCCCCCGCCGTCCTCCGGGACGCCCGGCGGCAGCCCCGTACTCGAACTGCGGGCGCTGACCCGTACCCATGGCTCCGGCATCGCCGAGGTGCACGCCCTGCGCGGGATCCACCTCGCCGTGCACCCGGGCGAACTGGTCGCCGTGATGGGCCCCTCCGGCTCCGGCAAGTCCACCCTGCTGACCCTGGCCGGCGGGCTCGACACCGCCACCAGCGGCCAGGTGGTCATCGAGGGCCAGGACATCGCCGCCCTCGGCCCCAAGGGGATGGCCGCCCTGCGCCGCCGCAGCGTCGGCTACGTCTTCCAGGACTACAACCTCATCCCCGCCCTGACCGCCGCCGAAAACATCGCACTGCCCCGCGAACTCGACGGCGTCTCCGTGCGCAAGGCCCGCAAGGAAGCCCTCGCCGCGCTGGCCGAGATGAAGCTGGAGGAGATCGCCGACCGCTTCCCCGACGAGATGTCCGGCGGCCAGCAGCAGCGCGTCGCCATCGCCCGCGCCCTCGTCGGCGACCGGCGCCTCGTGCTCGCCGACGAGCCGACCGGAGCACTCGACTCCGAGACCGGCGAGGCCGTCCTCGCCCTGCTGCGCACCCGTTGCGACCAGGGCGCGGCCGGCGTCATGGTCACCCACGAGCCCCGGTACGCGGCCTGGGCCGACCGGGTCGTCTTCCTCCGGGACGGCTCGATCGTCGACCAGACGCTCACCACCGGAGCCGACTCCCTCCTCTCCGCCGGAACCGCCGGAACCGCCGAGGCCGCCGCGTGAGCCCCTTCTCCGGTTGGCGCGCCGCCTTCCGCATAGCCCGGCGCGACGCCGCACGGGCCAAGGGCCGCAGCGCCCTGGTCGTCGCGATGATCGCCCTGCCGGTCCTCGGTGTGACCGCCGCCGACCTCACCTACCGCAGCGCCCTGCCCACCAAGGCCGAGGAGCTGACCGCCGAACTGGGCGCGGCCGACGCCCGGTTCACGGCCACGAGCATGGGCCCGATGAAGCTCCAGCAGCTGCCCGACGGCATCAGCTGGAACCCGCCCGAGGGTGCCAAGGACCCGACGCCCGAGGAGCAGGAGAGGCCGGTCGACGTGACCGCGACCTTCCCCGAGGGCTCGCGGCACCTCACCGAGCGGAGGGTGCCCGCGTCGGTGACCACCCGCCACGGCATCACCGACACCGAGATCACCGAACTGCGCATCGACGACCCGATGCTGCGCGGCCGGATCGAGCTGACCGACGGCGCGTACCCCCGGGCCAAGAACGAGATCGCGGCGACCGAGGACTTCATCGAGTCGTCCGGACTGTCCATCGGCGACCGCGTCACCGTGCGCGGCCCCGACCAGACCTACACCCTCACCGGCGCGGTCGAACTCCCCGCCGACCTACGGGCGGACGCCCTGTACGCGCTTCCCGGCTCGGTCATCGCCCCCTGGCAGAAGACAGCCGACGGCGACAAGAACATCCTGCCGCCCCAGGCGACCGACCCGAGGTGGCTGGTCCAGGGCCCGCCCGGAGCGGGCGTCACCTGGCAGGACATCCTCGCCGCCAACGAGAAGGGCGTGGTGATCAAGTCCCGCCAGGTCGTCCTGAATCCGCCGCCGGACTCCGAGGTCCCGATGGCGGCCAGGATGGGCAGCTCGTTCGACAACGACACCGCGCTGACCGCGGCCGCTCTCACGGTGGCCGCCATGGCCGTCCTGGAGATCGTGCTGCTGGCCGGCCCGGCGTTCGCCGTGGGCGCCCGCCGTTCGCGCCGGCAGCTGGGCCTGGTCGGCTCGTGCGGCGGCAGCCGCAGCCAGGTCCGCGCTGTGGTCCTCGCGGGCGGCGCGGTGCTCGGCGGGGTCGGCGCGGTGACCGGCGTCGGCGCCGGGTTCGGCCTGACCGCCCTGTTCCGCCCGATGATCGAGGACTACACGGGCAGCCGCTTCGGCGAACTGACCGTACGGCCCTGGGAGATCCTCGGCATCGGCCTGCTCGGCCTGGTCACCGGCGTCCTCGCCGCACTCGCCCCGGCGATCGTCGCGGGCCGCCAGTCCGTCCTGGAGTCGCTCACCGGCCGGCGCGGCACCCGCCGCGGCTCCCGTGTGCTGCCCGTCATCGGTGTCGTCGCGCTCACGGCCGGCGTCGCGATCGCGGTGTACGGCGGGGTGGCCGGCGACACCGCCCTCGTCGCCGGCGGATCCGTCCTCGCCGAACTCGGCGTCCTCGGCTGCATCCCGGTCATCGTCGGATTCCTCGGCCGGCTCGGCCGACGGCTCCCGCTGACGCCCCGGATGGCCCTGCGCGACGCGGCCCGCAACCGGGGCCGTACCGCCCCCGCCGTCGCCGCCGTGATGGCGGCGGTCGCGGGCAGCGTCGCCATCGCCACGTACACCAGCAGCAGCGCCGCCCAGCAGGCGTACGACTACGAGCCCAACATGACCCCGGGCACCGTCGCGCTGATGGGCTCCGGCAGCGACGGCAAACCGGATCTGGCCCGCTCCCGGGCCGCCGTCGAGCAGAACCTCCCGGTCAGCGGCAAGCGCGCCGACACCGGACGGGTCTGGGCCGGCAGCGACTGCGGGGTCTACTACGAGGAGGAGGCCGGCTGCGGCACGCTCGACCTCGTCAAGCCCACCGGCAAGGCCCACTCCTGCCCGCTGAAGGGCAGGGGCGCCAAGGAGCTCGCCCTGCGGATCTCGGCCGACGAGCACAAACGGCTCATGAACTCCCCGGCCTGCATGGACGAGAACTACACCATGACCGCGTTCGGCACCGACGAGGAAAAGATCGTCATCGGCGCAGCGGACGTGCTCGACTCGTACGTGAAGCTCGACGACCCCGCGGCGAAGAAGGCCCTGGCCGACGGCACCCCCGTCCTGCTGAACTCGGCGTACGCGAAGAACGGCGAGGTCACCCTCAAGGCCACCCACACCTACAACGACCGCGACAAGAAGAACCGGGCCCTGCACCCCGGCAAGGCCCGCACCACCACGGACCGGCTGAAGGTGTACGTCGCGCCGGACCGCTTCGCGGCGACGCCGGGCATCCGGATGGTCATGCCGAAGAAGGCCGCAGAACGGCTCGGCCTGCATGTCGAGGACCACGGCAGCTTCTACTCGCTCAACCGCGACCCCACGGACGCCGAGATGCAGGCGACCTACTCCGCGCTCCAACGGGCCGGGGACCGCGCGTACCTGATGACCTCGAACGAGAGGTTCCGGACGCAGGACGACACGATCCTGCTGATCCTCGCCCTCTTCGCCGGCGTGGTGACCCTGGGCGCGGCGGCCATCACGACCGGGCTGTCCAAGGCCGACGCGGAGGCCGACCTCACCACCCTCAGCGCGGTGGGGGCGCCCCCGGGCGTACGGCGTTCGCTGTCCGGCTTCCAGTGCCTGGTCGTCGCCCTGACCGGCGTGCTCCTGGGAACGGCGGCGGGGCTCGTACCCGCGGTCGCGCTGCGGCTGACCGACCTGCGCGCGGCGCTGGCGGACATGCGGGAGGATCCGATGCAGTCGGCCTACACGCCGATCGTGATGCCGTGGGAGACCATCGGGCTGCTGGCCCTGGTCGTTCCGGTGCTCGCCGGACTGCTCGCCGCCGCCCTCACCAGCTCCCGGCTGACGCTGGCCCGGCGCGCGGGGTGAACGCCCCCTTCCGGCGCTCCCGGAAGGGTTCCGGTGCCCCCGATGACGGTAGATCATCCGTTTTCGGGGGCACCAACGTGGGGTACGGCACGTGTGCGAGACAATGGCGGCATGGAAATGCCGAGGAATGACCGGTCGCAGGAGCACCCGCAGGTCCTTGTCGTGGGCCAGGACGGAATGGCTATCGGCGGCGGTGCCAGTGACGACGAGTCGCGCGAGGTCCCGGTGACGGAAATGGTGGAACAGCCCGCGAAGGTCATGCGCATCGGCAGCATGATCAAGCAGCTTCTGGAGGAGGTCAGGGCGGCTCCTCTCGACGAGGCGAGCCGGGTCAGGCTCAAGGAGATCCACGCCAGCTCCGTGAAGGAGCTGGAGGACGGCCTGGCGCCCGAACTGGTCGAGGAGCTGGAGCGGCTCTCCCTGCCGTTCACCGAGGAGTCCGTGCCCTCCGAGGCCGAGCTCCGGATCGCCCAGGCACAGCTCGTGGGATGGCTGGAGGGGCTCTTCCACGGCATCCAGACGGCGCTGTTCGCCCAGCAGATGGCGGCCCGCGCCCAACTGGAGCAGATGCGCCGCGCACTGCCGCCCGGCACGGGTCACGAGGACGAGGAAGGCATGGCGGACCCGCACGGCCCGATCCGTTCGGGGCCGTATCTGTAGCGGACATCCGCCGCTGGAGACCGAGGACCGAATGGGGCCCGGTGCACATCACGGTGTGCGCCGGGCCCCTCGTCGTCCGCGTGACTGCTTACGCGTAACTGCTTAGGCGTGGCCGTCTACGCGTGCCGGTTCACGTGTTCCTGTTCACGTGTTCCTGTTTGCGTGGAGGGTCAGGCACCGGCCGCCGGGGCGACCAGCAGGACCTTCCCGACGTGCGCGCTGGATTCCAGCACCCGGTGCGCCTCGGCGGCGTCCGCCATCGGCAGCACCCGGTCCACCACGGGCCGGACCACCCCGCCGCCGATCAACGGCCAGACGTGCTCGCGTACGGCGGCGACGATGGCGGCCTTCTCGTGGAGCGGGCGGCCCCGCAGCGAGGTGGCGGTGACGGCGGCCCGCTTGGTCAGCAGGGCGCCGAGGTTCAGCTCTCCCTTGGCGCCGCCCTGGAGGCCGATGACCGCGAGGCGGCCGTTGACGGCGAGCGCCTGCACGTTCCGGTCCAGATATTTGGCGCCGATGAGGTCCAAGATGACATCGGCCCCCGCCCCGGCGGTGTTCTCCCGCAGCTCCTCGACGAAGTCCTGCTCGCGGTAGTTGATGAGGATGTCCGCACCCAGCTCGGCGCACCGGGCGAGCTTCTCCGGGCTGCCCGCCGTGACCGCGACCCGCGCGCCGACCGCCTTCGCCAGCTGGATCGCCATCGTGCCGATGCCGCTGGAGCCGCCGTGGACCAGGAAGGTCTCACCGGGGCGGAGGTGGGACACCATGAAGACGTTGGACCACACCGTCGCGGTGACCTCGGGCAGCGCCGCGGCCTCCACCAGGTCGACGCCCTCCGGTACGGGGAGGAGCTGGCCCGCCGGCACAGCGACCTTCTCCGCGTAACCGCCGCCCGCCAGCAGCGCGCACACCGCGTCTCCGACCGCCCAGCCGGTCACCCCCGGGCCGAGCGCGAGGACACGGCCCGCGCACTCCAGGCCGGGGTAGGGGGACGCGCCGGGCGGCGGGTTGTAGAAGCCCTGCCGCTGGAGCACGTCGGCGCGGTTCACGGCGCTGGAGACGACCTCGACGAGGACCTCGCCGTCGCCGGGTACGGGATCGGGCACCTCGGCCCACACGAGCGCCTCGGGGCCGCCGGGTTCGGGAATCGTGATCGCATGCATGGCCGCGAGGCTACTCCGGCGCGGGGTGCGTTCAGGGACGCGGCGGCATCGAGTTGCCCGGCACCGAGGAGGCGCTGGGGCTCTTCCGCACGATGGTGATGACCCGGTCCGTCAGCTGCAAGGGGCTGGCCGCCGGGTCGTCGTAGCCGAGCAGCCGGTGCCCGCGCAGGACACTGACGACGAGGTCGTCCGTCTCCCGTACGTTCTTGCCCACCTCGGCCTTTATGAC
This sequence comes from Streptomyces sp. SM11, assembly GCF_002910905.1. Classification (GTDB taxonomy): domain Bacteria; phylum Actinomycetota; class Actinomycetes; order Streptomycetales; family Streptomycetaceae; genus Streptomyces. The sequence goes on from NZ_NEUE01000143.1 coordinate 69,644, forward strand.
CGGCCGTTCCACCAGATCAAGGCCGCTGCCTTGCTGGATCAGGTCCTCCATCACCGTGCCCGCGCTGGGGCTGAGGACGGAGAGGCCGAGCAGCCGCCCGGCGGCACTGGCGCTGGTGATGACGGCGTCGGCGCCGGACTGTCGCAGGAGGGGCGCGTTCTCCTCCTCGCGCACCGCCGCCACGATCTTCGCCCCGCGGTTCAGCTGACGTGCGGTCAGCGCCACCAGGACGGCGGTGTCGTCGCGCTGGGTGGCGATGATGATCTGACGCGCTTTCTGGAGCTCGGCGCGCAGCAGGACATCGCTGCGGGTGGCATCGCCGAGCACACCGGTGAAGCCTTCGGCGTTGGCGGCCTCGATCACCTTGGTGGCCGGATCGACGACGACGATCTGGTCCTTCCGCAGGCCCGTGGAGCAGAGGGTCAGGATCGCCGAGCGGCCCTTCGTGCCGAAGCCGACGACGACGGTGTGGTCACGCAAGTTGGATCTCCAACGCTTCAGCCGGAAGTCCTCCCGGGTCCGTTCCGTGAGGACTTCGAGAGTGGTACCGACGAGGATGATCAGGAAGAGCACGCGAAGCGGTGTCACGAGCACCACGTTGATCAGCCTGGCCCCATCGCTGAACGGTGTGATGTCGCCGTACCCGGTGGTGGAGAGGGTGACCGTCGCGTAATAGATCGCGTCGAGCAGGTCGACCTTGCCGTCGGCGGAGTCGTTGTAGCCGTCGCGGTCGAGCCAGACGATCAGAACGGTCGCGGTCAGCACGAGCAGCGCCATCAGCAGACGCTTGCCGACTTGGCGGGCCGGGCCGTCGACGACCCGGCGGGGGAGCATCACCCGGGTCGGCACGACCACTTCGTCCGCTCGCCTGGCCATCGCATCGTGGCCGGGAAGTTTCACGTGAAACACCCTTCCGTCCACGGCGTCGCCGGGGCCCATGGCAGATCCAGAATCTCCGCCTCGGTGCCGGACCGTACCCCGCCCGGCGGTACGACGGCCAGCCCGTCCGCCGCGGCGATCCCCCGCAGCATCGCGGGCCCGTTGTAGCGCAGTGGCGCGACATGGTCCCGGCCGCCCGCCCGGCCCGCGCGGTGGACCACGGGGACGAGACGGGTGTCGTGCGGATGTCCGTGCACCTCGGCATGGACGAGAGCCCGGTACGCGTCCTGGGCGGGGCGGCCCGCGATGCCCGCGAGCAGCGGCTCCGCGAGCGTCAGCAGCCCCGATACGGCCGCGAGCGGATTGCCGGGCAGCCCGACCAGATAGCGCCCGTCCGACGGTCCCTCCTGCTGCCCCTTCGGCTGTCCCTCCTGCTGTCCCTCCTGCTGTCCGGAAGCCGGGAGCCGCGCCAGCAGCATCGGGTGACCGGGGCGGACGGCCACGCCGTCCACCAGCAGTTCGGCCCCGAGGGCTTCGAGAACCGGATGCACATGGTCGACCGGGCCGGAGGCGGTGCCGCCGGTGGTGACGATCAGGTCGGCGTCGGAGCCGGAGAGGGCATCGCGCAGCGCCCCGGCATCATCCCCGAGGCGTACGGGCCCGGAGACCTCGGCGCCCAGGGCGCGCAGCCAGGGGCCGAGCATGGGGCCCAGCGCGTCACGGATCAGCCCGTCGTGCGGCAGACCGGCGGCGAGCAGTTCGTCGCCGAGGACGAGGATGTCGACGCGTGGCCGGGGCACGACGGGCAGCGCGTCGTACCCGGCGGCGGCGGCGAGACCGAGCACGGCCGGGGTCACGACCGTCCCGGCCGGAACGAGCTGCTCACCCGAACGGCACTCCTGGCCCCGGGGCCTGATGTCCTGCCCGGTGACCACCGGCCGCCGGGCATGCAGCAGCCCCTTGTCCCCGTCGGCATGCGCGTTCTCGCTGCGGATGACCGCCGTGGTGTCGGGCGGGACGCGGGCGCCGGTGGCGATCCGTACGGCGGCGCCATCGGGCAGCGGGGTGGCCGGGCCGCGTCCGGCCAGGAGCCCAGCCCCGGCCTCGAACGCCCAGGGCCCGGGCCCGGCTACGGCCCAGCCGTCCATGGCCGAGGTGTCGAAGGACGGCAGATCAGTGAGCGCGCCGAGTTCCTCGGCCAGCACATGCCCGAGCGCACGGTCGAGCGGCAACCGGATCGTCGCGGTCGGACCGCCACGCCCGGCCCTCGCCGCGACCGCCCGCGCCCGGCCCCAGGACACGGCTGGGGGCCGGGACGAAGAAGACGGGGACGGGGGTGCGGATGGGGACGGGGGTGCGGATGGGGACGGGGGTGCGGATGGGGACCTGGACGGGGGTGGGGATGGGGACGGGGCGGGGAACCGGACAGGGCTTTCGGGCCGGTCCTCCGGTGCTTCCGGCAAGGGTGCCTCCGGCGTGGGGGTTCCCGGCGGGAACTCCATGGGGTCACTCGTGGAATCCCCGGGGGAGACCCGATCGGACCGGGGCCGCTGATCGCTTTCGGACGCCCGGACGGTGGCG
>NZ_NEUE01000143.1:72124-94750 GCF_002910905.1 Streptomyces sp. SM11
CGCCGTACGGCCCCCCGCACTCGGGCGGGTACTGCCAGGGGCACTGCTCTGGCCGCTGCCCGGGCCGCCGCTCAGGTCCCTGCCGGGGGCGTCCCGATTGCGGCTCGGACGTCGACTCGCCCCGTCGACCAGGGCGAGCGCCTGCTCGATGGCCCGCTCCTCCTCCGCGCGTGCGAGGTCGCTCCCGGACTCCGCGCCGGCGAGGTCGCTCCCGGGGCCGGCGGGGCGGAAGTCGCCGCCGGCCGGGCCGGGTCGCGGCCCGTCGGAGCCGGTCATAGTGTCCCGGTCCCCTCGCGGCCCGCGTCGGGATTCGCCCCGCCCGCCGGCCCGCCCGCCGGCCCACTCGTCGCATCGTCCCCCGCGCTCGCCTCCGCTTCCCAGCGCAAGGCGAGTGCGGTGGCCTTGCGAGCGGCCTCCGCGACCGCCGCGGCGGCCTCGTCGGGCCCCGCGCCGGCGCTCGCCCTGGCTGCCGCGTACCCGACCAGGAAGGTCGTGAGCGGAGCAGCGGGCCGGGCAACTCCGTGCGCGGCGTCACGGGCGAGGTCGAGCAGGACACCGGTGTCGACTTCGAGTTCGATTCCCAGTTCGTTCTTGACCGAGGTGATCCATTCGTCCAGCACGGCCCCATGCTCCCTGATCCGGGCTCTGGCGGCGGCGATGTCGTCCCAAGTGTCGCAGTCGAACGCGGCGTCGGGGCCCGCGTCGACCCGGGCGAGGTCCAGCTCCGCCGTCAGGAGCCGGAGCGGCAGCCCGGCGAGGCCCCCGTACTCGGTGGCGATCAGGGCCAGCTCCCGGCGGAGCGGCTCAGCGCGGTAGGCGGCCACGAGCGGCTGGTCGCGCCCGTCGGGGTCGGTGCACAAGGCCCCTTCCCGGCCGGGCCGGCCGGCGGCGGCGGCGAGCAGCGCGTCGACCGTCCCCGGGCCGAGGAACGGAAGGTCGGCGGAGAGGACGAGAACGCGTTCCGCCGTCGTCATCCGCAGCCCCGCGCCCAGCGCCGCCAACGGGCCGCCGCCCTGGGGTTCTTCCCTCGTCCAGACGACCGGTCGGGCGGTGGCACGACGACCGCCCACCACGACGGTGAGGGCCGCGTCCGCGCACGCCGCGAGGACCCGGTCGAGCAGCGCCCGGCCGCCCACCCGGACTCCCGGCTTGTCGGCGCCGCCGAGCCGCTTCGCGGCCCCGCCGGCAAGGACGATCACGTCATAGGCGGTCATCCGTCAAGTATGGGCGGCGCCCCGGAGCGACGCCCCCGCCGGGGTGGGTGGAAGTCCCCGGCCCAAAGGGGGCGCGTCCGGGAAGCCGCCGGATGACCGGCTACAGGGTGCGCAGCAGCACCGCCGGCTGCTCCACGCAGTCCGCCACGTACCGGAGGAAGCCGCCCGCCGTTCCGCCGTCGCACACCCGGTGGTCGAAGGTGAGGGACAGCTGGACGACCTGACGTACGGCCAGTTCGCCCCGGTGCACCCAGGGCTTGGGCATGATCCGGCCGACGCCGAGCATCGCCGCTTCCGGGTGGTTGATGATCGGCGTCGAACCGTCGACCCCGAACACTCCGTAGTTGTTCAGCGTGAACGTGCCCCCGGTCAGCTGGGCCGGGCTGAGCCTCCCGGTCCGGGCCAGCTCGGTCAGCCGGGCGATCTCGGCCCCTATCGACTCGGCGTTACGGGTGTGCGCGTCCCGGACGACCGGAACGACGAGGCCCCGCTCGGTCTGGGCCGCGAACCCGAGGTGCACGCCGGGCAGCCGGACGATCTCCCGCGCCGCCGTGTCCACGGTGGAGTTGAGCTCGGGATACCGGGCCAGCGCCGCGGTGCAGATCCGCGCCAGCAGGGCCAGGACCGACACCTTCGGCCCGGCGGACGGGCCCGTAGCCGCGTTCATCGCGGCCCTGACCGCCATCAGTTCGGTGGCGTCGGCGTCGACCCAGCAGGTGGCGTCCGGGATCTCGGTCCGGCTGCGTGACAGCTTGTCGGCGACCGTCCCGCGCACCCCGCGCAGCGGAATGCGCTCGGCGGCCGGAGCAGCGGAGGCGTTCGGTCCCGCGAGCGGGGGAGCCTCGGTAGCACCGGTCGGGGCTGCGGCCGCCGTCGGCGCCTGGGCCCGGGCCGGACGTGCCGCCGTCGCGGTCTCCTCCGCCGCGATCCCCTCCGCCGTCCTGATCGCCCGGTCGACGTCGGCGCGCAGGATCAGCCCGTCGGGACCCGAACCCGCCAGCCGCCGCAGATCGATGTCGTGCTGCCGGGCCAGTCGGCGTACCAGCGGAGAGACCACCGGCACGGGGCCCTGCACGTCGGTCGCGAGAGCCGTCGCCGGGGCGGGATCCGTAACGAGTTCCGTAGCCCGGGCGGTCACGACGACGTCCGCCACCGCCCGGTCGAGGCGGCCCGGCCGGATGCGCCGGCGCCGTGCGGCCGGTGCACCCGTCCCGTATCCCACGAGCACGTTCCCCGAGCCGGCCGAGGACTCCGGGTCGGAGGCGGCAGTGGCGGAGGAAACGGAGGGCGAAGGGGACGGACCGGAGAGAGCCGGCCCCTCCGGCGCTCCGGCGGCGACCGTCAGCAGCGGTGCGCCGACAGGAAGTTCCGTGCCCTCCTCGCCGAACCGTGCGGTCACCACCCCCCCATAGGGGCAGGGCACCTCCACCATGGCCTTGGCCGTCTCGACCTCGACGACGGGCTGGTCGATGGCGACGACATCGCCGACCTCCACCAGCCAGCGGACGATCTCCGCCTCGGTCAGCCCCTCACCGAGGTCCGGCAGTTTGAATTCGAGCACCTGGGCCATCAGCTGTCCGCCTCCCACTGCAACCGGGCCACCGCGTCGAGCACCCGGTCCACTCCCGGCAGATGGTGCCGCTCCAGCATGGGCGGCGGGTAGGGGATGTCGAACCCGGCCACCCGCAGCACCGGAGCCTCCAGATGGTGGAAGCACCGCTCGGTGACCCGGGCCGCGATCTCACCGCCGGGCCCGCCGAATCCGGGGGATTCATGGACGACGACCGCGCGCCCGGTGCGACGCACCGACGCGGCCACCGTCTCGTCGTCGAACGGCACCAGCGAACGCAGGTCCACCACTTCGAGGTCCCAGCCCTCGGCGACGGCCGCCTCGGCGGCCTCCATACAGACCGGCAGGGAGGGCCCGTACGTGATCAGCGTGGCGCTGCGCCCGGAACGGCGCACCACGGCCTTGCCGATCGGCTCGACCGCGGCGGGGGCCTCGGGCGACCAGTCGGCCTTGGACCAGTAGAGCCGCTTCGGCTCCAGGAAGATCACCGGGTCGTCCGAGGCGATCGACTCCCGCAGCAGCCCGTACGCGTCGTCGACCGTGGCCGGTGTGACGACGTGCAGGCCCGGCGTGGCCATGTAGTACGCCTCGGAGGAGTCGCTGTGGTGCTCGACCCCGCCGATCCCGCCGCCGTACGGCACCCGCACGGTGATGGGCAACGGCATGGCCCCGCCGGTGCGGTTGCGCATCTTGGCGACATGGCTCATCAGCTGCTCGAACGCCGGGTAGGCGAACGCGTCGAACTGCATCTCCACCACGGGCCGCAGCCCGTACATCGCCATGCCGACGGCCGCGCCGAGGATGCCCGCCTCGGCGAGGGGGGTGTCGGTGCAGCGGTCGTCGCCGAACTCCTTCGCCAGCCCGTCGGTGATCCGGAAGACCCCGCCGAGCGTGCCCACGTCCTCACCGAGCACGTGGACGGTGGGGTCCTCGGCCATCGAGTCGCGCAGCGCGCGCCCGAGGGCCTGGGCCATCGTGGCCGGTTTCGCCTTCGCGTGAAGTCCGCCGGCCGTCGCTGCCGCGGTGGTCATCGTCCTGCCTCCGCGCCGTGCTCGTCGTGGTCCTGCTCGGCGTCCAGCTCGGCGCGCAGGGCCGCGGCCTGCTCCCGGAGCTGGCCGGTCTGCTCGGCGTAGACATGGGCGAACAGGTCCATCGGGGCCAGCTCCGGATCCGCGTTCATCCGGTCGCGCAGGGCGGCGGCCATGCGTTCGGCGGCCTCCTTCGCCCGCTCGATGCCCTCGTCTTCCAGCAGTCCGCGCTCCGTCAGCTCCCGCTCCAGCAGCCGCACCGGGTCGTGCGCCCGCCAGGCCTCGACCTCGCTGTCGACCCGGTAGCGGGTGGCGTCGTCGGCGTTGGTGTGGGCCTCCATGCGATAGGTGACCGCCTCGACCAGGGTCGGCCCCTCGCCGCGCCGGGCCCGGGCCACGGCCTCGCTCAGCACCTGGTGCACCGCGGCGGCGTCGTTGCCGTCGACGAGGCGGCCCGGCATCCCGTATCCGACGGCCTTGTGGGCGAGGGAGGGAGCGGCGGTCTGCTTGGCCAGCGGCACCGAGATCGCGAAGCCGTTGTTCTGGACGAAGAAGACGACCGGGGCCTTCCATACGGCCGCGAAGTTCAGCGCCTCGTGGAAGTCGCCCTCGCTGGTGCCGCCGTCGCCGACCATGGCGAGCGCCACCACGTCGTCGCCCTTGAGCCGGGCGGCGTGCGCCAGCCCCACGGCGTGCGGGAGCTGGGTGGCCAGTGGGGTGCACAGCGGGGCGATGCGGTGTTCGCGCGGGTCGTAGCCGGTGTGCCGGTCACCGCGCAGCAGGGTCAGCGCCTCGACCGGGTCCAGGCCGCGCGCGACGGCCGCCAGCGTGTCGCGGTAGCTGGGGAAGAGCCAGTCGCGCTCCTCCAGGACCAGGGCGGCGGCGATCTCGCACGCCTCCTGGCCGGTGCTCGACGGGTAGACCGCGAGTCGGCCCTGCTTCGTCAGCGCGGTGGCCTGGGCGTTGTAGCGGCGCCCGCGCACCAGCTCGGCGTGGAGCCGGAGCAACAGTTCGGGATCGACATCGGCGACCGCGTCCGTACCGAGCACCCGGTAGGGCTCCGGGTCCGGGAGCAGCGGGGCGGGGTCGGTGATCGGCTTCCAGGCCGGGGGCGGCGTGGGCCGGTAGGCGGCCGCGCCGGGCAGCTCTTGGACCGTCATGAGAAGCACCTCCTGGCATCGAGGGAGATCGAGGGGTGTCGATCGGGGGTGTCGATATGAAGCGAGATGTCGAGGGGTGAGTGAGGCACGGGTGTGGCGTGCCTCACCTACCGATTGTTCGGTCGCGAGCGCATTTTGGCTACAGGCGCCGCCAGCCTGTGGACAAACGGTTCTCCACAGCCTGGGATAGGGGCAGGTCGTCCACAACAGGGAGGCGCGGGCCGATGACAGCTGAACAAATGGCCGACAGGAGCAAGGAGCCGGGCCGGGCCGAGCCCTCGGCCACACCGTCGGCCGCCCCCGCGGGCCCGGCGACGGAGCCCCCGGTTCCGCCCGCGCGGCCGCTGGACGCCATCGACCGCGACATCCTGCGCATCCTCCAGACGGACGGCCGCGCCTCGATACGGTCCGTGGCCGAACGGGTCCACGTCTCGCGCGCCAACGCCTACGCCCGTATCAACCGGCTCGTCGAGGACGGCGTGATCCGCGGCTTCGGCGCCCGGGTCGACCACGAGCGGGCGGGCCAGGGGGCGTCCGCGTACATCACGCTCAAGATCGTGCAGAACTCCTGGCGCACCGTGCGCGAGCAGCTCCAGGCGCTGCCCGGGGCCACACACATCGCCCTGGTCAGCGGCGATTTCGACGTACTGCTCCTGGTGCACACGCCGGACAACCGGGCGCTGCGCGAGCTGGTCCTCACCCGGATCCAGTCGATTCCCGAGGTGCTCTCCACACGCACGCTGCTGGTGTTCGAGGAGACGGACCTCGGCCCGCGACCGGACCGGCCGGCCGAACTCGCCTGACCCTGCCGGGCGGACTCAGCGGCCGTTCGCCCGCATCCCCTCGAAGGCCAGCTGGACGACCGTGTCCGCGAGCTGCTCCTCCCCCGGGAAACCGCCCGGCTGCGGCCGGTACCACTCGACCAGCGAGTTCACCATGCCGAACAGCAGCCGGGTCGCCAGCCGTATGTCCACGTCCGCCCGCAGGTCGCCCTCGGCGACCGCGGCCTTGAGCAGCTCCGACACCCGCTGGTCGAACTCGCGTCGCCGCTCCAGCGCCCAGCGCTCCGTCTTCGTGTTGCCGCGCACACGCAGCAGCAGCGTGACGTAGGGGACCTCGGCCATCAGCACGTCGACGGTCCGGCGCGTGACGTACTCGACCCGCTCGACCGCACGCCCGCGCTGCGCCCCCGGCTCGTCGAGGATGGCGAAGAGCCCGTCGAGCGCCCGGCTCACGGCGCGGCGCAGCAGCTCCTCCTTGCCCGCCACATGGTGGTAGATGGAGGATTTCGAGATGCCCGCCGCCCGGGAGAGGTGCTCCATGGAGGTGCCGTCGTAGCCGCGCTCGTTGAAGACACGGACGGCGACGGTGAGCAGGGTCTCCGGTGTGTACGTGTCCCGCTTGGCCGTGGTCATGTCCGCGATCCTCCCCCATGAGGGATCAGCCCCGCGTAGGCGGGGACCATCGAAGTTGTCCACAGGTTCCACAGGGCCCCTTGTCCCGACCGATCGTTCGGTTACTCTAACTCTGTCCGTACGTCACCGCCCGGCTCGATGAGGAGTTGGTCCGCCATGGCCGCCGCGCTCACCCCCCAGCAGCTGTCCGAGACCCACCGGCCCACGCTCGACCAGGCCCTCGACGTGATCAGTACCCGCGCGTACTGGTCGCCGCACCCCGAGCACCCGAAGGCCTACGGAGAGGGCGGTGCCCCGGGCAGTCTGGGAGCGGCCGAGGGCAAGGCCGCGTTCGACGCGGTCCTGAACACCCGTCTCAACCTGGGTCAGCCCGGCACCGACGGCTGGACCGGCGGCGAGGTCTCGCCGTACGGGCCGGAGCTCGGCGTCGAGTATCCGCACGCCGACCCGGACGTCCTCCTGCCGGCGATGCGGGCCGGCACGGGCGCCTGGCGGGCGGCAGGGCCGGAGGTCCGGGCCCTGGTCTGTCTGGAGATCCTTTCGCGGATCAGCGCCCGCACCCACGAGCTGGCCCACGCCGTGATGCACACGAGCGGCCAGGCCTTCATGATGGCGTTCCAGGCGGGCGGCCCGCACGCCCAGGACCGTGGCCTGGAGGCCGTGGCGTACGCCTACCGGGAGCAGGTCCGCACCCCGGAGACCGCCGACTGGTCCAAGCCGCAGGGCAAGCGCGATCCGCTGAAGCTGCACAAGTCGTTCATCACGTCCGGCCGTGGCATCTCGCTGCTCATCGGCTGCAACACGTTCCCCACGTGGAACGGCTACCCCGGCCTCTTCGCCTCCCTCGCCACGGGCAACCCGGTGCTGGTCAAACCGCACCCGCGCGCCGTGCTCCCGCTGGCCCTCACGGTGTCCATCGCCCGCGAGGTGCTGAGCGAGGCGGGCTTCGACCCGAATCTGGTCGCGCTGGCCGCCGAGCGGCCCGGTGAGGGCATCGCCAAGAACCTCGCGGTCCGTCCCGAGATCCGGATCATCGACTACACCGGCTCCACCGCCTTCGGCGACTGGCTGGAGGAGAACGCCCGCCAGGCCCAGGTCTACACGGAGAAGGCCGGCGTCAACACGATCGTCGTCGACTCCACCGACGACTACCGGGGCATGCTCGCCAACCTGGCGTTCTCGCTCTCGCTGTACAGCGGCCAGATGTGCACCACCCCGCAGAACCTGCTGATTCCCCGGGACGGCATCGCCACCGACGACGGTGCCAAGTCCTACGACGACGTGGTCGCCGACCTCGCGGCGGCCGTCACCGGGCTGCTCGGCGACGACGCCCGCGCGGCCGCCCTGCTCGGCGCACTGGTCAACCCGGACGTCAGGGCCCGGGTGGAGGCCGCCGGAGAGATCGGCGAGGTGGCGCTGGACTCGCGCACGGTCGCGAACGCCGAATTCCCCGACGCGGTCGTCCGTACGCCGGTCGTCGTGAAGCTCGACGGCACCAAGACCGACGACGGCGCGGCCTACCTCTCGGAGTGCTTCGGGCCGGTGTCCTTCGCCGTCGCCGTCGAGTCGACGTCCGCCGCCCTCGACCTGCTCCGCCGCACGATCCGCGACAAGGGGGCGATGACGGTCGGCGCCTACACCACCTCCCCCGAGGTGGAGCGTGCGATCGAGGACGTCTGCCTGGACGAGTCGGCCCAGCTCTCGCTGAACCTGACCGGAGGGGTGTACGTCAACCAGACCGCGGCCTTCTCCGACTTCCACGGCTCCGGTGGCAACCCCGCCGCGAACGCGGCGCTGTGCGACGGGGCCTTCGTCGCCAACCGCTTCCGAGTGGTGGAGGTGCGCCGCCAGGCCTAACGAGTGTCTCGCGGGTCCGGGACGTCGGCGTAGCGCTGCACCCACGCGTGCATCGCGATGGCCGCGGCGGCGCCGGCGTTGATGGACCGGGTCGAGCCGAACTGCGCGATCGAGCACACCATCGTGGCGTGCTCACGCGCTTCCTCGGTCAGGCCGGGGCCCTCCTGCCCGAACAGCAGGACGCACCGGCGCGGCAGCTCGGTGCGCTCCAGCGGCACCGCACCGGGGAGGTTGTCGATCCCGATGATCGGCAGCCCCTCGGCCATCGCCCACGCGGTCAGGTCCGCCGTGTCGGGGTGGTGGCGCACATGCTGGTAGCGGTCGGTGACCATGGCGCCGCGCCGGTTCCAGCGCCGCCGGCCCACGATGTGGATCTCCTTGGCCAGGAAGGCGTTGGCGGTCCGCACCACCGAGCCGATGTTGAAGTCGTGGCCCCAGTTCTCCACGGCCACGTGGAAGTCGTGCCGCCGCAGGTCGAGATCGGCGACGATCGCCTCCCGCGTCCAGTAGCGGTACGCGTCACCGACGTTGCGCCGGTCGCCGTCAGCCAGCAGCTCGGGGTCGTAGCGCTCGCCCTGGGGCCAGGGCAGCGGGTGCGGCCCGACACCGATCGTCTGGCCGTAGCCGTCGTCGTACTGGAGGGGTTCGTCCTGGGGAGGACCCTCCTGGACGTCTTCCGCCCGGAGGGGCTCCGCCGCTGCCGGGGGCTGTTGGGTTCTGCCGGTCTCACTGCTCACCCGACGAGCGTATGGCCCCCGCCGCCGCCCTGGAGCCGGGGCTCCTCCGTACCGCCGTGGCCGTCCTCCGCCGGTCCGGCCTCCGGTGGGTCCGCGGGTCCGTGCGCGGCGTCGGGTGTCCCGGGCTTCCCCGGCGTACGCGGCCGGCCGGGCAGCCCGGAGACCAGCCGCCGCCTGCCGGCCGTGACCCGGGCGCCCAGCCACACGAGGAACGCCGTCGGCAGGAACACCGCGTCGGCCGCGATCATCGCCATGGAGAAGAACGGCAGCCCGAGCAGCAGGGCGATCCCCGCGTGCTCACAGATCATCGCGACCAGCAGGACGTTCTTGACCCGCCGGTTGAACAGCGTGAACGGAAAGGCGACCTGGACGATGACCGTGCCGTACGTCAGCACCATCACCATCAGCCCACTGGCGCCCAGGATGTCCGACAGGGCGGGCCACGGGGTGAAGTAGTCGAGGTTGAGCGGGTAGTGCAGCGCGGTGCCGTCCTGCCAGCGCGATCCCTGGATCTTGTACCAGCCGGCCGTCGCGTAGATCAGGCAGACCTCGGCCATGATCACGGCGAGGGTGGCGTTGTGCGCGAGGTTGGCCAGCACATCGAGCAGGGTGCGGGGCTCGCCGTGCGGCTGGTAGCGGTTCACGGCCCACCAGGCGGCGGCCGAGATCCAGATCGTCCACAGCAGGGCCGGGAGCCACCAGGTGCCGCCGAGCCCGCCCATCAGCGTGGCCGCCACGAGGACGGGGCCGAGGAGCACCCAGAGCACCGGGCCCACGAAGTCTCGCAGCGGCGGCAGGCCCGCCGCGGCACGCTGTGCGTTGCGCGCCGCACGCCGGGCGTCCAGCGACCAGACCTGGGCGCAGCGCGTCAGCACCAGGTAGATCGCCATGAGGTGGACGACGTTGTCACCGCCGTCGCCCATGAAGATGCTGCGGTTCTGCACGGAGAGCACGCCGACCATGAAGAGGACGGACATGGTCCGGGTCCGCCACCCGAGCAGCAGCGCCGCGGCGGACAGCAGCGTGAGGGCGTATGCCGCCTCGAACCAGACCGTGCTGTCGGTCCACATCAGGACGGAGAACGCCTCGTTGCCGTTCGTGAGCTGGCGGGCCAGATCCCAGTGCCACGGGCTGTCGGGGCCGTACAGCTCGTGGCGGTGCGGCAGCTCGCGCAGCAGGAAGAAGAGATAGGTGGCGGCGAAGCCGATCCGGACGACGGCACTCTGGTACGGGCCGAGGGCCGAGGCCGTGACGCGCTGAAGGGCGCGGGCCGGACCGCCACCGCGGTTGCCGGGACCTCCGGAGCGGCGCCCGTCCGGGCGGGGGCCGCCGGGCCGCGGGGCCGTGCTCCGTGGGGCGGCGGGCCAGGGAACGGTCACCGGTTCTCCTCCACGCGGTGCGCCTCGTCCACGCCGTACGCCTCGTCCCGGCTCTGCTCCGCGTCACGGGCGGGAAGATCGTCCGGGGTAACGGTCCACCAGGGGAGTACACGGTAGACGGGCCGGGTGCTGATCTTCTCGTTGCTCCACGGGGGCGGGGCGATGGAGCTGGTGGCGGAGCGGAGCTGGATGCGTTCGATCGTGCCGCCGTAGTCGCGCTCGCTCAGCCGCAGCATCGCGATGCGCCGGATGTAGCGCTCGGAGAGATCCCCGCGCAGACCGTTGGGGCGGTTCTCGCTGTCGTGGGAGTTGACGTAGAAGTCCCAGCCCCGGCGGAGCTCGTTCTGGTTCACATGACTGGGGAAGAAGCTGCCGCGTATCGCTTTGCCGTCCTCGTGGGTCAGGTTCATCCACCTCGTGGTGCGGCGGCCGTCGGCCCCCACCACATCGGCCCGCACATGGACGGCGATGTTCTGCTGGAGCGGGTTGGGCGCGAAGAGCTTCCAGTTCTGCTCGAACTCCGGGTAGATCCAGCGGTCGATCGTCTTCCCGTGCTGCTTGGTCAGCGTGTTGGACGGGGCGACGTGCAGGAACACCATGGCCACCTGCGTGCACGCGAGCAGTCCGATCAGGGACAGCGCCAGGGCCGCGACCACCTGGTAGGGAAAGGAGAGACCGGCTATGCCCCGGCCGGTGACCGAGAGCCCAGCCGCCGGTGCCGAGGGCGTCGGCGGTATGACTTCAGGGGTGTCCTGCGCTTCCGCCGACCGGTTCAACGCCTGCGGCCAGGCGTCCTTCCCCCCGCCCGCAGAGCTCCTGTCGTGGTCCGAATCCATCCCGCCCCGCTCACCGTCGATCACCACTCAGTTATCCACAGGGTTGACACCCTACGGGCCGCCGACTCACCATTGAAGTCAAGGAACCGAACGATCGGTCGGTAGGGAGCCCGGGATGGCGGCAGTGACTGCGGACCAGAGGACGCAGAAGACCCTCGGCACGGCGAATGCGGCGGACGCGGCGGACGCGGACCGCGTCGCGGCCTTCGACGCGACCGTCGCGGCGGACGAGCGGATCGAGCCGCGCGACTGGATGCCCGACGCCTATCGGGCGACGCTGATCCGCCAGATGGCCCAGCACGCCCACTCGGAGATCATCGGCATGCAGCCAGAGGCCAACTGGATCACCCGGGCGCCCTCGCTGCGCCGCAAGGCGATCCTCATGGCCAAGGTGCAGGACGAGGCGGGCCACGGCCTGTATCTCTACAGCGCCGCCGAGACCCTGGGCACCAGCCGCGAGGAGCTGCTCGACAAGCTCCACGCGGGCCGCCAGCGCTATTCGTCGATCTTCAACTACCCCACGCTGACCTGGGCCGACGTCGGCGCGATCGGCTGGCTGGTAGACGGGGCGGCGATCACCAACCAGGTGCCGCTCTGCCGCTGTTCCTACGGCCCCTACGCCCGCGCGATGGTCCGCGTCTGCAAGGAGGAGTCGTTCCACCAGCGCCAGGGATACGAGCTGCTGCTCGCCCTCAGCCGTGGCACCGAGGCCCAGCACGCCATGGCCCAGGACGCGGTGAACCGCTGGTGGTGGCCCTCCCTGATGATGTTCGGCCCGCCCGACGACGCCTCGTCGCACTCCGAGCAGTCCATGGCCTGGAAGATCAAGCGGCACTCCAACGACGAACTGCGCCGGCGCTTCGTGGACATCTGCGTGCCCCAGGCCGAGGCGCTGGGCCTGGATCTCCCGGACCCCGACATCCGGTGGAACGAGGAGCTCGGCCGACACGAGTTCGGCGCGATCGACTGGGCCGAGTTCCAGGCAGTCCTCAAGGGCAACGGCCCCTGCAACGAACAGCGGATCACCCAGCGGCGCAAGGCCCATGAGGAGGGCGCCTGGGTCCGGCAGGCGGCGGCCGCGTACGCCGCCAAGCACGCCCCGGCGGCAGCACCCACCTCACCGGCCCGGCCCCCGGCATCGGCACAGAACAGCGCGCCCGCGCAGCATGTGGAGGAGACGGCATGAGCAGCTCGACCGACTGGCCTCTGTGGGAGGTGTTCGTGCGCTCGCGGCGCGGACTGTCCCACACCCATGCGGGCAGCCTGCACGCGCCGGACGCCGAGATGGCCCTGCGCAACGCCCGCGACCTCTACACCCGCCGCTCGGAGGGCGTCTCGATCTGGGTGGTCCCGTCCACCGGGATCACGGCCTCCTCCCCCGACGAGAAGGACTCCTTCTTCGAGCCGGCCGGCGACAAGCCCTACCGTCACCCGACGTTCTACGAGATCCCGGACGGGGTGAAGCACCTGTGAGCGCCGCACTCGCCCTCGGCGACGACGCGCTGGTGCTCTCGCACCGGCTGGGGGAGTGGGCTGGCCACGCCCCCGTCCTGGAGGAGGAGGTGGCACTCGCCAACATCGCCCTGGACCTGCTGGGACAGGCACGGGTGCTGCTCTCCCTCGCCGGCGACGAGGACGAGCTCGCCTACCTCCGCGAGGAGCGCGCCTTCCGCAACCTCCAGCTGGTCGAGCAGCCGAACGGGGACTTCGCCCACACCATCGCCCGCCAGCTCTACTTCTCGGTGTACCAGCACCTGCTGTACGAGCGGCTGGCGGCCGGGGACGGCGAGTTCACCGGCCTCGCCGCCAAGGCCGTGAAGGAGGTGGCCTACCACCGTGACCACGCCGAGCAGTGGGTCCTGAGGCTCGGCGACGGCACCGAGGAGAGCCACGGCCGGATGCAGAGCGGACTGGACGCGCTGTGGCGGTTCACCGGCGAGATGCTCCAGCCGGTCGAAGGTCTCGACTCCCCGGACTCCGGTGTCGACTGGCAGGCGCTGCGGAGCAGTTGGCTCGCCGCCGTCACCGATGTCGTCGAGCGGGCCGGCCTGACCCTCCCGGCGGGCCCGCAGTCCGGGGGCTGGGCGGCGGGTGCGGGCCGGCAGGGCCTGCACACCGAGCCGTTCGGCCGCATGATCGCCGAGATGCAGCACCTGCACCGCAGCCATCCGGGGGCGTCATGGTGACCGACACCCGGCTGGAGGCGGAGCTGCGCGACCTCGCCGGCTCCGTGCCCGACCCCGAGCTGCCGGTGCTGACCCTGGCGGAGCTCGGCGTCCTGCGGGACCTACGGGTGGACGGCCCGGGCCACGTGACCGTACAGCTCACCCCGACCTACACCGGCTGCCCGGCGATCGAGGCGATGTCCGCCGACATCGAGCGGGTGCTGCACGACCACGGCGTCCCGGACGTCTCCGTGGTCACGGTCCTGGCGCCGGCCTGGTCGACGGACGACATCAGCGCCGAGGGGCGTCGCAAGCTCGCCGAGTTCGGCATCGCCCCGCCGCGCGCCCAGGGCCCCGACGGGGGCCCCGTGCCGCTGACGCTCTCGGTGCGCTGCCCGCACTGCGGTTCCACGGACACGGAGCTGCTCAGCCGGTTCTCCTCCACGGCGTGCAAGGCCCTGCGTCGCTGCGTCGCCTGCCGTGAACCGTTCGACCACTTCAAGGAGTTGTAGATGTTCCATCCGCTCCGGGTCAGCGCGATCGAACGGCTCACGGACGACGCGGTGGCCGTGACGCTCGCCGTGCCGGCCGAGCTGCGCGAGACCTTCCGCCACACTCCCGGCCAGCATCTGAACGTGCGCTACACCGTGGACGGCCAGGAGATCCGCCGCTCGTACTCGATCTGCGCACCCGCCACCGAGCAGCCCGGCGATCCGGTGCTGCGGGTAGGTATCCGCATGGTCGAGGGCGGAGCCTTCTCCACCTACGCCCTGAAGGAGCTGACCGTCGGGGACCAGGTGGAGGCCATGCCTCCGATGGGCCGCTTCGTCCTGAAGCCGCGACCGGGTCTGTTCGCGGCGGTGGTCGGCGGCAGCGGCATCACCCCGGTGCTGTCGATGGCGGCCACCCTGCTCGACCGGGAGCCGACGGCCCGGTTCTGCCTGATCCGCAGTGACCGCACGGCGGCCTCGACGATGTTCCTCGACGAGGTGGCCGACCTCAAGGACCGGTATCCGGACCGCTTCCAGCTGGTCACCGCGCTCTCCCGGGAGGAGCAGTCGGCCGGGCTCCCCTCCGGACGGCTGGACGCCGGACGGCTCACCGGCCTGCTGCCCGCCGTGCTACCGGTGCCGGAGGTGGACGGCTGGTTCCTGTGCGGGCCGCTCGGCCTCGTACGGGGCACGGAGAAGGCGCTGAAGGCCCTCGGCGTCGACCGCACACGGGTCCATCAGGAGATCTTCCACGTCGACGAAGGCCCCGCCGATGTGACGGTGGTCAAGGTCGCCGCCCCGTCCGACGCCGTACTGACGGCCACCCTCCACGGCCGCTCGGGCAGCTGGCCCGTGCAGGACGCCGAATCCCTGCTGGAGACGGTGCTGCGGAGCCGTTCGGACGCTCCGTACGCCTGCAAGGGCGGGGTGTGTGGGACCTGCCGGGCGTTCCTCGTGTCGGGCGAGGTCCGGATGGACCGCAACTTCGCGCTGGAACCGGAGGAAACCGGGGCGGGCTTCGTGCTGGCCTGTCAGTCGCACCCGCTCACCCCGGAGGTGGAGTTGGACTTCGACCGCTGAGGCGCGCGTACGCCTCCGCACTGTTCCCTTCCCATAGAACCTGTTCTATCTTGACGACCCGTCAGGTCGTCAACGGTTAGCGGGAGGCCGGGACAGTGGACTTCACCTTCACCGAGGAACAGCAGGCGGCCGTCGAGGCGGCCAGGGCCGTCTTCTCGGATGTCGCGCCCGACCGCGCGCCCAGTCCCGCCCTGACCCCGGGCGCCGTGGCGGAGGACATCGACCGGCGGCTGTGGGACGAGCTGGCGCGCACGGACCTGCTCGGGCTCACGCTGTCGCCGGACCACGGAGGCGCGGGCCTCGACCCGATCGCGCTCTGCCTGGTCCTTCGGGAGTCGGCCAAGGTGCTGGCCAGGGTCCCGCTGCTGGAGAGCTGCGCGGTCGCGATGACGGTCCAGAGGTACGGCGAAAGCTCCTTCGCGGCGGAGCTGCTGCCCCGGGCCGGCCGGGGCGAACTGATCCTGACCGCCGGCGCCAACGGGCGCAGCGGCCACGACCCCGCCGAACTCTCCGTCGCCGCACGGCCGTACGGCGAGAACGAGACGTCTGCGGGAGACTCCGGCTGGGTGCTCGACGGGGTGCAGTCCGCGGTTCCCTGGGCCCAGGTGGCCGACTGGATCGCCGTCCCCGCGCACACCGCCGGGGGCCGGCCGGTCCTGGCCCTCGTGCCCCGTACCCGCGACGGGGTCTCCCTGGCCGACCAGGTCTCCACCAGCGGTGAACGCCTGGCCGAGGTCCGGCTCGACGCCGTGCGCGTGGCAACCCGCGAGCTGATCGACACGGCGGACTGCTGGGAGTGGCTGCGGTCCCTGCTCACCACCGGGACCTGCGCGCTGGCGCTCGGGCTGGGCGAGCGGGTGCTCGCGATGACCGCCGAATACACCGGCAGGCGTGAGCAGTTCGGATT
This sequence comes from Streptomyces sp. SM11, assembly GCF_002910905.1. Taxonomy (GTDB): domain Bacteria; phylum Actinomycetota; class Actinomycetes; order Streptomycetales; family Streptomycetaceae; genus Streptomyces. Next base: position 87,964 of record NZ_NEUE01000143.1, read on the forward strand.
CCCGATCGCCACGTTCCAGGCGGTGGCGGTCCAGGCCGCCGACCGGTACATCGATCTGCGGGCGATGGAGGCCACCCTCTGGCAGGCCGCGTGGCGGATCTCCACCGATGCCGGGGGGCCGCTGCCCCCTGCAGGCGATGTCGCCGTGGCGAAGGTCTGGGCCTCCGACGGCGTCCGCCGCGTCGTGCAGACAGCCCAGCACCTGCACGGCGGGTTCGGCGCGGACACCGACTACCCGCTGCACCGCTTCCACGCCTGGGCGAAGCAGATCGAGCTCTCCCTCGGTCCGGCAGCGGCCCATGAGGAGGCCCTGGGCGACCTGCTGGCCGCCCACCCGCTCGGCTGACGACCCGGCCCTGCAGCCCGGCCCCGGCCCCGACGGGGCTCAGAGGACGAAGGCGGGCGTCCCGTTGTCCGTGACCATCGGGCGTCCGGCTCCGTCCCAGGCCTGCATGCCGCCGTCGATGTTGACCGCGTCGACGCCCTGCTGGACCAGGTACTGGGTGACCTGGGCCGACCGGCCGCCGACCCGGCACATCACATGGACGCGACGGCCGTCCTCGGCGGCCTCGGTCAGCTCACCGAACCGGCCGACGAAGTCGCTCATCGGGATGTGCAGCGCACCCTCGACGTGACCGGCCGCCCACTCGTCGTTCTCACGTACGTCCAGGACGAAGCCGTCCGACGGCACCGCCGCGGCGTCCACCGAGGGCAGCGGGGCGAAATTCATGGGTCATGCCTTCTCTCGTGCGATCTTGGGCCTCGTACATACGCGGCAGAGTCACCGGAACGCTACTGCACCATCTCCGCGAGCTCGGCCTCGCGCCGGGACACCTCGCCCAGCAGTTGCTCCGCGATGTCCTCCAGCAGCTGGTCCGGGTCGTCCGGGGCCATCCGCAGCATCGAGCCGATCGCACCCTCCTCCAACTCCTTGGCGAGCACCGCCAGCAGTTCCTTGCGCCGGCTGAGCCACTCCAGCCGGGCGTAGAGCTCCTCGCTCGCGCTCAACGGGGCCGGCTGCCGCACCGGGCCGGCCGCCCACTCCGCCACGAGCTCCTTGAGCAGCTCGACGTCACCGCGCCCGTAGGCGGCGTTCACCCGGGCGATGAACTCGTCCCGGCGCTGCCGTTCCGGCTCGTCCTGGGCGAGGTCCGGGTGCGCCTTGCGGGCCAGGTCCCGGTAGAGCTTGCGGGCCTCCTCGCTCGGCCTGACCCGCTTCGGCGGCCTGACCGGCTGCTCGGTGAGCATGGCCGCGGCCTCGGGCGACAGACCGTCGGTGTCCATCCAGTCGTGGAACAGCTCGTCGACCCCGGGCATCGGCATGACGACCGCCCGTGCCTCCCGCGCCTTGCGCTCGTCCTCCGGATCCCCCGACCGGGCAGCCCGCGCCTCGGCGATCAGCGCGTCCAGCTCGTCGAGGCGGGTGTACATCGGGCCGAGCTTCTGGTGATGCAGCCGGGAGAAGTTCTCGACTTCCACCCGGAAGGTCTCCACCGCGATCTCGAACTCGATCAACGCCTGCTCGGCGGCCTGCACCGCCCTGGCCAGCCGTTCCTCCGGGCGCGGCGCGGCGCCCTCGGGGCTGGCGGGCTCCCCGGCAACGGCGGCGTCCGAGGCACCGGGAGCGTCCGCCGCGTCCGAGGCGTCCTGCGCACCAGCGGCATCCAGCGTTTCCGGGGCGGGCCGGGGCTCGTCAGGCCGGTCGTTGTCCTGCCGGTCTTCATCGTTCCGGGTAGTCGGCACCCCGGCTGCTTCGTGGGTCACCCGTCCAGCGTATGGCCACGGCCCGGCGGCACAGCACACACGGTGGGCTCCGGCCCCGGGGCTACCGCCTCAGGGACCGGGCCCACCGCCTCACGGACCCGTCATATACCGAACTCGGCGGCCAGCCTGCCCGCCTTGATCGCGCGCACCAGCTCGGCGTGATCCGCTTCCGTACGATCGGCGTACGTCACCGCGAACGCGGCCACGGCCGTGTCGAGCTCGTCGTTCTTGCCGCAGTAGCCCGCCAGCAGGCGGGGGTCGGCGCTGTGCGCGTGCGCCCGGGCGAGCAGCGCACCGGTCATCCGCCCGTAGTCGTCCACCTGGTCGGCGGCGAGCGCTGCGGGGTCCACGCTGCCCTTGCGGTTCCGGAACTGCCGGACCTGGAACTGCCTGCCGTCGACGTCCGCCCAGCCGAGCAGGATGTCGCTGACGACCTGCATCCGCTTCTGCCCGAGCACCACCCGGCGGCCCTCGTGCGCCACCTCCGGCACGTCGAATCCGACCGCGGGCAGATAGGGGGCGAGCACCGAAGGGCGCGCCTCCTTCACCTGGAGGACCAACGGCTCACCCCGATGGTCGAGCAGCAGCACCACGTACGACCGGGTCCCCACGCTGCCGGTGCCGACCACCCGGAACGCCACGTCGTGGATCGCGTACCGGGCCAGCAGCGGCACCCGGTCCTCGGAGACCGTGGAGAGATAGCCGGCGAGCCCGGCGGCCACGACCGCGGCCTCGGCGTCCGGCACCCGGCGCAGCACGGGCCGGGCGTCGACGAAGCGCCGACCGCCGTCCGGGCACTCCTCCGTGGATCGGGCGGCGAAGCGGGCGCTGGTGTTGTTGCGGGCCTTCTCCGAGACCCGCTCCAGGGTGCCGACCAGGTCACGCGCGTCCGTGTGCGAGACGAGCTCCTCGTCCGCGATCGCGTTCCAGGCGTCGAGGGCGGGCAGCCGGGCCAGCAGCCGCATCGTGCGCCGGTAGGCACCGACGGCGTCGTACGCGCCCCGGCGGCAGGTGTCCTCGTCGGCCCCGGCGGCCCGGCCCGCGAGCACCAGCGAGGTGGCGAGCCGCTTGAGGTCCCACTCCCACGGCCCGAAGGCGGTCTCGTCGAAGTCGTTCAGATCGATGACCAGGCTGCCCCGGGCATCGCCGTAGAGGCCGAAGTTGGCCGCGTGCGCGTCGCCGCAGAGCTGGGCGCCCACGCCGGTGACCGGGCTGCCCATCAGGTCGTGGGCCATCAACCCGGCCGCACCCCGCAGGAAGGCGAACGGTGTGGCAGCCATCCGGCCCACCCGTATCGGCGTCAGCCCGGGCACCCGGCCCCGGTTCGACTCCTCGACGGCCCGCACCGCGTCCGGCCGTCCCGGCGGCAGGACGAGCGAGGCGTGCGAGGACCGCGGCACCCGGTCGCGGAGAGCCTTGCCCGCGGCCTTCGGTGAACTCGCGGCCCCGCGCCGGGCGAACCCGGGCACAGCTGGAATGCGCAGGTCCGATCCCGGAGCTCCCGCGGCTCCGGCCGTTCCCTCAGTCCGCTGCTCAGACATCGTCGCCTCGGTTCCGCTCATGGAGCGTCGCCTCCCCCACTCTCGTACCGCTCTCCGGCTGCCCGGCTGTCCGACCGGCCCAGCGGCCCTGTCCACCAGCGACCGAGCACGACGGTACCGCCGATTCCCGGTCCCGGCCGGGGCCTGTGGACAGACGCCGGGCGGACCCTGTGGACAACTGCGGAGCGCCTCGGTCCGGCAGGACGAGGCCGGCAGAACGAGGCCGACCCGACCGGACGACGTCAGCAGCCGGTTCCGGAGCCGGTCCCGTCGTCCCGCGCCAGATAGGTGTCCGCCCACTGCCCTAGCTCGTTGAGCGCGGGCTCCATCGCGGCGCCGGCCTCGGTAAGCCGGTACGCGACGCGCAGCGGCGGCCCCTCGTCGACCTCGCGGATCACCAGGCCGGCCGCACCGAGTTCGGTCAGCCGGTCCGAGAGCATGCGCTCGCTGATTCCGGGAATCGCCCGGCGCAGCTCGGCGAAGTGCACCGGCCGCTGCAGCAGCACCGAGACGATCGGTCCGGTCCAGCGCTTGCCGAACAACTCGAAGACGCGGCTGATCCCCCCGTCGACCCGCCGACAGGCCTGCTCACTGTGATCCGCCATGCCCCTAGAGTACTGCGCCACCGTGGGCACCTTACTAAAGGTAAGTAGCTATGCTATTAGTAGTTACACACGGAATGGATCCGTCATGGCCGCCCGCGAGGTCCAGCCGACCCGCCCGCGCCCCTCCCCTCCCGTTGGAGATCTCCATGGCCACGCTTCTGCACCTCGACTCCGCCGTCTTCCCCCAGGGCTCCGCCTCCCGCGACGTCACCGCGGCGTTCGTCGAGGCCTGGCGCGAGCAGCACCCGGACGGCACCGTCGTCCATCGCGACCTCGCCGCCGACCCGCTTCCCCATCTGGACGCCGGCGCCACGGCCGCGGGCGCCGATGACCCGCTGCGCCGGGAACTGGCCGACGAACTCGCCGCGGCGGACGCCGTCCTGATCGGCGCACCGATGTACAACTTCACGATCCCGTCCACCCTCAAGGCCTGGCTGGACCAGGTGATCATCGTCGGGTACAACGCGGGACCGGACTCCCCCATCGCCGGGACCCCGATGACCGTCGTCGCCAGCCGGGGCGGTTCGTACGCTCCGGGCACCCCGCGCGAGAGCTTCGAGTTTGTCCAGAATTACCTGGAGAAGCTGCTCACGGGCATGTTCTCCGCCGAGGTGGACTTCATCGTTCCTGAGCTGACCCTCGCCCACTCGCAGCCGTCGATGGCCGAACTGATCCCGCTCGCCGAGGCCTCCCGCGCCCGGGCGTTCGACGACGCCCGGCAGAAGGCGAAGGCCCTGGCCACCCGCCTCGCCGCCTGAGGCGCCCACGACCGCGAAACCCGGAGAAACGGACAGGGTCACGGGGCTCCCACGAGCTCCGCGACCCTGTCGCTTCATGATCATGATGACGCTGATGAACCGGGCGTTTCACGTGAAACGCCGCGCGCCCCGTAAAGCCACGCGCCCCGTAAAGCAGGCAGGCCCAGGGCGCTGGTTCAGGCAGCCCCGCCGGCCCCCACGCCCGCACCCGCCGGCTCCTCGTCGGCCTGCCCGGTCCTCGTACCGCGACCCGCACCACCGCCCTGCAGGCCTGCATCGCCCGGCCGGGCGGCAGCGTCCTTGGCCTCCGCGGCGATCCTGGCCTCCTGCTCCTCCCGCTCCGCCTTCTCGCGTGCCTGAGCCGCCAGATCCACCCGGCCCTCCGGCTTGATGTGCGCGATGACACCGGGGTGAGCGATCGACGGCAGGATGTGGCGCCACATCTCCGCCACCTGCTCGCGCAGATCGGCGCGGCCTGAGTCGGCCTCCGAGACCAGCTGAATACCGGTGAACGAGGCGACGATGATTTTGGCCGACACCATCGGGTCGATCTGCGGGAACACCTCGCCGCGCTCCTGGCCCAGCTCCAGCATCCGGGCCGTCGCGTCGATCCAGTCACCCCACGGGTGCGGCCCGCCGAGGAAGACGCCCTCGATCGAGAGCCTCGTCCCGGCCCGGGCCATCGCGTTGTGACGCAGGGCGAACGCGAACTGCTGGCCACCGTCCACCAAGGACTGCAGCGGCGATCCGTCCTGCTCGAACTCGACCGTGGAGGTCTGCTCGTCCATGATCGCCTGCGCGATGGCCTCCTTGGAGGCGAAGTGGAAGTACAAGGCCCCCTTGGTGACCTTGGCGCGGCGGAGAATCTCCGAGATGGCGGCACGCTCGTAGCCGTAGTCGTCGAAGACACTCGCCGCAGCGTCCACGATCGACCGCCACGTCTGGACCGCGCGAGCCTGCTTCGCCATTTCCTGCCTCCGGGACGTTCTGTGCGCTCAGCCCTTCGCCGCCGAGCCGCCGTCGTTCCAACCTCTGCGGCCAGCGTATGCAAGTGCGCCGTCGCACCAGCCATCGGTCTGTCCGGAAACCGCGCCCGCACCCGATGGATCACCGACTGCGGACAGCCGCCGCCGCCTCCTCCTCCTCCTTACCCTGTGGGGCACCGACGAAATGTGCCGATCAGGGCTTGCACGGCACCATCAAAGATGGTTTCCCGCGGACCTGAAGATCATTTCCCGCACTCCAGGCGGAGGCCTCGTACACACTCATCGTGGTACGTCCGAGACATGACGACTTCAACCTTTCAAACCAGTGCGATCCACCCCCCTGGCCCGCCCCAGTGAGTACAGAGACCATCCTCGCCCCGCAGACGCGAAATCAACGCGTGCGCGATGCGTGCGCGGACGGATCCAGCACCCGTCGGGCCGGCCGTCATGCCGGTCTCGGCCGACAAGTCTCCGCCGAGCAGCCGAGGAGAGTCCCACCCCTCGCCCCGCACAGAGAGAAGCAGGCATCCGAAAAGACGCCCGCGGCGCGGGCCCTCCCCAAGGGCCACATCGCGATCGTCTACGACAACTTCTCCCCGTAAGTGACCACCAAGAAGCGTCAGCGGATCGGCACCGAGCTGCGGCGAACATCGTCGAGATCGCCTAGTACTCCAGCTGTAGATCGCGATCTTGCTGGGCGGGTCTGGTCCGGGAACGGGTGCGGCCACCGGTGATCATCGGTGTGTGAAGACAGAAGATCAGACGGTGGCCGCGGGTCACAGCATAGATCCTGCTCGCTGGCAGGAGGCGTTCGAGGCCTTGATGGGCCGTATCGCGGGACGGTTCGTCCGGGTGGAACCCCGTCGCCGGGCGAGGGCGTTCGTCCTCGGGTTGCTGTCGGGCCTGCCGCGCAAGAACTGCTGGACGCTCGCCGAGCATGCCGGGGACGCGAATCCGCATGGTCTGCAGCACCTGCTGTCGAGGGCCAGATGGGACGCCGACGCGGTACGCGATGACATCCGGGGCTTCGTCGTTGAGCACCTGCACCACGAGGACGCGGTGCTGGTCGTGGACGAGACCGGCGACCTGAAGAAGGGCACCGGCACGGTGGGCGTGCAGCGCCAGTACACCGG
>NZ_NEUE01000144.1 GCF_002910905.1 Streptomyces sp. SM11
GCCGCCGCCGCGTCGGCGGTGAGGTCGATGTCGACGCGGGCGACGGGCAGGGCCCCGTCCGCGACGGAGCGGAGCGCCGTCGCGAGGTCCGCCGCCGAGCGTCCGTGCACGGCGGTCTGGAACTCGAGTGCGGACCGGCCGGTGTTGGCGGTGTGGCACAGGTCGGCGGTCTCGGCGGCGTCGCGCGCCGTCTCGAAGCGCGCGGCGTAGGACCCGGCCAGTGTCCGTACGGCCGTCTCGTCCGCGCCGGTGACGCGCACCACGAGCGACTCCGGGACGGGTACACCCCGGACCACGGCGGTGGGTGCTTCCTCCAGGATCACATGCGCGTTGACCCCGCCCATCCCGAACGCACTCACCGCACCACGCCGCAGACCGTCCTCAGGACGCGGCCACTCCATGACCCGGTCCGCCAAGAAGAACGGCGTGCCCTCGAAACGAATATGGTCATTGGGCCGCACCACATGCAGCGACGGCGGAACCACACCCCGCTCCATCGACAACAACACCTTCACCAAACCCGCCAGACCCGCCGCCGGCTCCAGATGACCCACATTCCCCTTCAACGAACCAATCGCACAGAACTGCGAACGATCCGTCAGCGCACGCCACGCACGCGTCAACCCCTCGACCTCAATCGGGTCACCCAGACTCGTCCCCGTACCATGCGCCTCCACCATGCCAACCGACTCCACCGGCACCCCCGCATCCGCGAGCGCGGCCGAGATCACCGACTGCTGCGCCGCACTGCTCGGCACCGTCAACCCACTCGTACGGCCACCGTGGTTCACCGCCGTGCCCTTGACGACACCACGCACCCGGTCACCGTCACGCAG
>NZ_NEUE01000145.1 GCF_002910905.1 Streptomyces sp. SM11
CCCCGCCCCTCCAGCTGCGCGCCGAGCGCATCGACCGCCCCGCACCGCGCGCCTCCCCGTCCGAGCGTGACGGCCGGTCCGCACCGGCACCTGTCCACGAGCGCGACCACAGCCCGGCCCCGTCCCCCGCCCGGCCCGAGCTGCCCAAGCGGGCGAACCAGGAACACCTCGTCCCGCAGTTGCGCGAGGCGCCCGCCCCGCGCGTCGAGGACGAGCACGCCCTGCACGACCCGGGTCTCATGGCGGCCTTCCGGCGCGGCGTCGACCTCGCCGAGGCCCAGACCGCCCAGGAGGAGAGCCCCGACGGCGGACACGGGAACCCCGGCTCCACGGGCACCGGGGGGCGGACCGCACTCGACGCCCCGCTGGAGTCCCTCTCGCCCCTTCCCGTACGTGGAGCCACCGCCCCGCCCGACCGCCCCGGCCCGGATCGGACGACGCGGCCGGACCACACACTGCCCGCAGCCGGCCTGCCCCTACCGGACAGCTACCCGCCCGACGCGTACCCGCACGACAACGCCGCGTACCGGTGCGGCGCCTACGCCGACGGCGCCCACAACCGCGAAGCAGGCGAGCCCGGAGCATTCGAGGCCGAACCCTTCCTGCCGGGCCGGGCCGTCCCGGAACCCCGAAAAGACACCACCTTCAAGGAGTGGACACCATGACGAGCAACATGCAGTCCGGTCAGGTCTCGGACCTGGACTGGCTGCTGAGCGGGCTGGTCCAACGCGTGCCCTACACACGCAGCGCGGTCCTGCTCTCCTCCGACGGGCTGGTGAAATCCGTGCACGGCATGGACCCCGACAGCGCCGACCACATGGCGGCCCTGGCCGCCGGCCTGTACTCGCTGGGCCGCAGTGCCGGGGCCCGCTTCGGGGACAACGGGGACGTCCGGCAGGTGGTCGTCGAGCTGGACTCCACGCTCCTGTTCGTCTCCACCGCCGGATCCGGCACCTGCCTCGCCGTGCTCTCCGGGCGCGAGGCGGACGCCGCGGTGCTCGGTTACGAGATGGCGATGCTGGTCAAGAGCGTTCGCCCCTATCTGACGACCCCGCTGCGGCAGCCGGCCGGAGCGCCCTTCACTCCGGGGCTGTGACGATGCCGGCCCCGCAGGACGGGCCCCTGCTCGACGACGCGGCCGGCCGGCTGATCCGTCCGTACACGATCAGCAACGGCCGTACCCGGCCGTCCACCGCGTTCGACCTGCTGTCCCTGATCATGGCCACGGGCATCGAGCCGGACATCCCGCTCGGCCCGGAGCACACCGTGGCCCTCGGTATGTGCGAAGGGCCGATGTCCGTCGCCGAGATCGCCGCACACCTCCGGCTGCCCGCGGTCGTCGCCAAGGTCATCCTCTCCGACCTGGTCGCCTGCGGCGCGGTCACCGCGCACGCTCCCGCTTTCCACGACATGCCCACCGACCGATCCCTGCTGGAGGCAGTGCTCGATGGTTTACGACGACAGCTCTGACCGCACCGGAACCTCCGAGTTCTTTCCCGTGGCCCTCAAGGTCCTGGTCGCCGGCGGATTCGGCGTAGGCAAGACGACGTTCGTGGGTGCGGTCAGCGAGATCGCCCCGCTGAGCACCGAGGAACTGCTGACCCAGGTCAGTGTGGGGACGGATAGTCTGGACGGCGTCGAGTCCAAGACGGCCACCACCGTCGCCATGGACTTCGGCCGCATCACCCTCTCCGAGCAGCACGTGCTCTACCTGTTCGGCACACCGGGCCAGGAGCGCTTCTGGTTCATGTGGGACGAGCTCTCCCAGGGCGCGCTCGGAGCGGTGGTGCTGGCCGACACCCGACGCCTCGCCGAGTGCTTCGCCGCGGTGGACTTCTTCGAACGGCGCGGTATCGGATTCATCGTCGCCGTCAACGAGTTCGACGGTGCCTACCGCTACGAACCGGACGAGGTCCGCGCCGCGCTCGACCTCGGGCCCGAGGTGCCCGTCGTCCTGTGCGACGCCCGGATCGCCAGCTCCGGTACGGGCGCCCTCGTCACCCTCGTACAGCACCTCATCAACGCCACCTCGGCGCCCGCCCCACTCCAGACCTTCGGAGCCCACCCGTGACATCCTTCGCCACCGGCCGGATGCTCCTGACGCCCACCGACCGGCACGGCCCGGCCCGCGCACAGCGGCTGCGCGAGCTGGATCTCGGCGAACGCCCCGACGCCTCCTACGACAACTTCGACGCCTTCGCCGACAAGGTGGCCGAGGTCACCGCCACCCCCTTCTCGATGGTCAACTTCATCGACGAGAACCGGCAGTTCTTCGCGGGACTGCACACCCCGGCGGGCAACCGCGGTGGCCGGGACCTCGGATCGGCCGCGGCGGGCAGCAACCGCAGCAGCCGGTACCTGGCCCGCGACCACGGCTACTGCCCGCACGTCCTTGTCCGGCGCAAGGCCCTGGTCCTGGACGACGTCTGCGACTACCCGCGCTTCGCGGGCAATCCGGTGGTGGACGACATAGGCATCCGCTCCTATCTCGGGGCGCCGCTGATCGACCGCACCGGCATCGCGCTGGGCACCGTCTGTGCCGTCGACACCGTGCCGCGCCCCTGGGGGCGGGACGGGCTCGACACCATCAAGTCACTCGCCCGTGAACTCGTCCGCCAGATCGACGACCGGGAGGTCCCCCACCACTGCTGACGCCGCCCCGCAGGCGGCGCGGCGCTCAACTCCCGGGCGGAGCACCGGTGCTGCCACGCAGGACCACGTTCCCCTCGATCCGTAGCACTCGGAAGCGCCCCGCCCCCGACGGAGTCCGCGACGCGAGGGTGATCACCTGCTCGCCCATCTCCGTGAGCGGCAGTGCCACCGTGGTCAACGGCGGCGACGCCTCCCGTACGGCCGGGATGTCGTCGAACCCCGCGAGCGACGTGTTCTCGGGGACGCGTACGCCGGCCTCCCGCAGCGCGGCGAGCGCGCCGACGGCCATCACCTCGGTCACCGCGAACACAGCAGGTCGGCCGCGGGCCCCGGCAGCCGACAGCCGCCGTTTGCCCGCCCTCCCGGGTGAACGCGCCCCGCACCACGCGCGCCAGGGTGCGGCCTGCCCCGGCGAGCCCTTCGCGGAACCCCGCCAACCGACCGCCACCGCGGTCAGTTCGGGCGGCCCGCTCAACACCGCGATCTCCCGGTGCCCCAGCGCAACCAGTGTGGCCTCGGGCGCCGCCGCCCTGGACCGGTTCTCCGGCTGTACGGTGTCCACCCGCATGGACCGGTGCCGGCTGACCACCGCGACCCGGCCGCCCGCCCGCCCGCCCGGACGTACGGCTCCAGCTCCGGGTCCATCGCCCTCTTCCAGACCGGGTCCTGGAAACCGGAGCCGATCAGCAGGATGGCCCGCGCCCGCTGGGCCCGCAGCATCGAGACATACGCGATCTCCCGGGCCGGTTCGCGGAAGGTGGAGGCCAGCATCACCAGCAGGCCCTGCTCGGCGGCCGCGCGCATCATTCCGCCGGTGATGCCCGCGAAGCAGGGGTCGCCGACGTCGTGGCAGATCAGCCCCACCGTACGAGTGCCCTCGGGGCTTGCGAGGGCCTGGGCGTGGGGGTTGGGGATCTAGGGGCAACGCCGCTCAGCTAGGGCGGGTTGGTGGAGTCATATGCTCGGGGTCATTGCGAGGCCGGGTGGGGCGAGCGGTGCTGTCCCGGGGGCCGGGCGGGGCCGCGGGGCGTTCCTGCGGCCGGGCGGGTCGTGCGGTCGAGGTTCGCCGGGGCGGCCGCGCGGGTCAGGGGCGCAGGAAGCCGATGACCCGTTCCCGCAGACCCCGCGGGTCCAGGCCGTGCGCCGCGAGGTGCTCCTCCAACTGCCCGTACCGGCGCAGTTCGGCGCGGCCGACCCCCAGTCCGAGCACCCGGTGAGGCAGGTCCATGAGCGCTTCGCCCGCGGCGGCGGCGGAGGTGCCCGCCAGATACGGCTCCACGATCACCAGGTCTGCGGTCGAGGCCGCGCCGGCGGCCCGGCGCACGCCCGCCGCGTCGAACGGCCGCACGGTCGTCGCGTACAGCACGGTCACGTCGAGGCCCTCGGTGGCGGCGAGCACGTTGTCGAGCATGGGGCCTACCGCGACCACGGTCCCACGCTGCCCTTCGCGCACCACGGCGAAGCCGCCCGCGCCGCTCACCGGCCGTGCCTCCCGGTTCGCCTGGAGAGAGACGCACATACACCCGGTCGTCGCCGACGACCGACTCCCGCAGCAGGGCCTCGGCCTCGTCCGGATGGCCCGGCACGTGCACGGTCCAGCCGTCGAGCGTGTCCAGGAGGGCGACGTCACCGGGCGCCATGTGAGTGAAGCCCCCGGCCGGCCAGTCGTACGAGCCGCCGGCGCTCACCAGGATCCCGCCGACCCCCTGGTGCCCGAAGTCCAGCTTGACCTGCTCGAACGGCCGCTCGACCAGGAAGCTGGCGAAGGTGTGCACGATCGGCCGCATTCCCGTCAGGGCCATCCCCGCGCCGGCCCCGACCAGCAGCTGTTCCCGGATGCCGACGTTGACCACCCGGTCCGGGTGGGCGCGCCGGGCCGGGGCGAAGCCGTCGGCGCTGATGTCGGCGAGCACGACGGCCAGCCGGGGCTCCTCGTCCAGGAGCTGCGAGGTGGTGCTGATGAATCGGTCACGCATGGTGTCCATGAAGGGGTCCCTCCCGGGGGTCTCCGGTGTGCGAAAGCGGCAGGCGCACGGTGTTGGCCGTACGAGGCAGGTGCGGTCAGCTCTTGGGTTCGACGCGGGCGACGACGGCCAGCGGCCTGCCCGGGTGGGGCGTGGTGAACGCCGCGTACAGGGCCTCGTGGTCGCGGCCGTCCACGGTCACCGCCGCCCACCCGGCGGATGCGAAGCGGGAGGCGATCCCGCCGGGCCAGCCGTGGGTGGCGGACGCGTTGTCGATCACCAGCGTGTGGAGCTGTTCGAGCCCGGCCGGGCCCGCGTGGGCGATGGCTTCGTGGTTGCTGCCCTCGTCCAGCTCGGCGTCGCCGATCAGGACCCAGACCCGGGGATCGGTGAGGCCCTGGGCCCGCAGCCCCAGCACGGTCCCGACGGCGAGCGGCAGCCCGTGCCCCAGGGACCCGCTGCCGATCTCCGCCCCCGGCACCAGCAGCCGGTCCGGGTGATGCCCGAGCGGTGAGTCGTACGATCCGAAACCGGGCAGCAGCTCCTCACCGAAGAAGCCGTGGGCGGCGAGGACGGCGTAGTACGCCATCGGCCCGTGCCCCTTGGACAGCAGGAAGCGGTCCCGCCCGGGGGTATCGACCGAGGCCGGTGTGACCCGGAGCACCCTGTCGTAGAGGACCCACAGGGCGTCGAGCGTGGAATGGGCGGCGGGCGCGTGCTTCTCGGCGCCGGTCATCAGGGCGATCAGGCGGTCGAGGTCATGGAATTCGCGGAGGCCGCGTACCGGCGCGGCGGTCGTGTTCGTCATGACACCGAGCGTTCAACATCAACCGCGCTTGAGGTCAAGCGCGGAATGGTGTTGGTGACCACCTGCCGGAGTGCGGTATTGTTCTCATGCGCGTTCAGCCAGGGGAAACCCCAGGTCAGACGGGCAGCGGGACGTGGCGCAGCTTGGTAGCGCACTTGACTGGGGGTCAAGGGGTCGCAGGTTCAAATCCTGTCGTCCCGACTCGTGAGAGTCGTACATCAGGGGCGGCTTCGGAGAAATCCGAAGCCGCCCCTGATTATTTCGGGGACCAGGTGAGGGCGAGCGGTGTGCCGGCGTCGTACCGTCCAGATCCACTGGCTCGTGTCGATGGCGCCGACGCGGCACCCGGAGGCTTCTCCGGCCCGCAGGGCGAGATAGATGTTCGCGTCGTCGTATTCGGCGAGTTTCATGGTGGCGGGCGACGGGGACAGCCCTGCTTGCGCGGCTTCGACGGTGGACTGGAGCCGCTCCACTGCGGGTAGTGCGCGAAGTCGCTGCGACGGGCTCGTTCAGCGAGGCGGCGGCTTCCCTCGGCTACACGCAATCGGCTGTGCCCCGGCAGGTGAAAGCTGTCGAGTCCGCCGCGGCGTTCGCACGGCACGCGGCCGGCAGGCTGTCGGGCCTCGACGCCGCCGTCCGTGAGGTCAGCATGCTGCGGTCAGTATATCGCGGGCTGTGTGAAGATCGGTGCGACCCCGGCTGCGCTGCGGTTCTGGCTCCACGCGCCTGGGAATGGGGGCTGCCGGCCCTGGGGGGACTGGCTGCTGCCGGGTGTGGCGGTCTCCACCCCGGCGGCCTTCAGGTGTGCGGCCACCTGGCTGTCGTGGTCCGCGATGTGCCCGGCCCGGACGTCCGAGCTCGCCGTGGTGGGCGGGCCCGCGGCATGGATCAAGTCCTTGAGGGCCAAAGGGATCCCGTGCGGCGGGCTGCGCGGTCCGGTTTCGGAGACTTCCCGTTCGGCGTGAACCGCCGCGGCCGGAGCGGTGTCCGCCGAGACCGTGACGTAGGCGCCGAGCCTTCCGTCGACCGCGCCGATGCGTGTCGGTACGGATTCGGTGAGCTCGACCAGGGAAAGTGGTGGGTGCCGTGAAGTACGGGAAGCGGCCGTGCTGCTGACCTGGGACCGAGGTCTGTGCGCGCTGCCCGCTCCGGTCGGCGCGGGCCCGACGGGAATCCTCCGGAGCGCCGACCTGCCCGACGTCGGGGCGGCTGTTGGCGCGGCGGCGTCCGCCGCTGGGAGAAGAAGCGCGAGGTCGAGCTGTGCTTCGCTCGGAGTGCAGCGCGGGGATCCACCCGCCTCCCTCATGCGCGATGCCCGAGCGGCCATCGGCCCGAGGGCGGCGCTCAGCCTCCTTCGAGTTCCCGGCGCACCGTAGCGGCGATGCGGGTCAGCGCGGCTTCGAGGTGGCGGCGTTGAGCGGCGCTGAGCGGATCGAACACGAGCCGCTTCACCTGCGCGACGTGTTCCGGTGCGCTCTCGACGAGCTTCTGCCGGCCGGCGCCGGTCAGGGCGGCGAGGGTGTATCGGCCGTCGCCGGGGTCGGTTCGGCGGGCGACCCAGTCGCGGGCTTCGAACCGATCCATCACCTTCGACAGTCGGGGCTGGGTGCTGTCGCAGAGCCGGGCCAGTTCGCTGAGCCGCATCGTGGCGTAGTCGGCCATGGACAGCTGCGCCAGGACCCCGTACTCGAAGTTGGAGATGCCCGCGTCTCGCTGCAGCTGGCGGTCGAGGGCCGCCGGGAGGGCGATGACGACCGTGAGGAGCGCCTGCCACAGGTCCTGCTGGTCGTCGTCGAGCCAGGGCGACTGAGTATCCATGAGCCTCATCATACGTGCCCGGACAACTCGCATCACTTGCCTGGGCAACCCTCGATAGGCTAGTTCTTCACTTGCCCAGGCAAGTAAAAATACTTTCCTCGACAAGTGAAGGAGTTGATCTCGATGACGGCCACGAGCAGCCTGGCTCGGCCCTCCCCGCCGCGTGGTCCAGCCGCGGCGTACGACGACCTGCTCGCACGGGTCCTGCCACAGGCGGCGAACAGCGGGTGTGGAATCCCTCCGACGGGCCCCTGCCCAGTCTCTTCGTCAGCCACGGTGCCCCGTTCACCCTCGACGATCCGCAGTGGCTCGGCGACCTCTTCGACTGGGCACGGTCGATGCCCAAGCCCCGAGCTGTCGTCGTCATCTCGGCCCACTGGGAACGGGCGCCCGTCGCGATATTCCGGGCCGAGGCCGGCACCCCGCTCCACTACGATTTCAGCGGTTTCCACCCCCGGTACAAGACCCTTCCCTACGCGACCCCGAACGCCACCGACCTGGCTCGGCGACTCACGGGCCTGCTGGGCCGGACGCCTGTGCACGCGTTCGCCGACCGCGGCCTCGACCACGGCGCCTTCATCCCGCTCATGGCCATGTATCCCGCGGCCGGCGTCCCGGTCGTGCAACTGTCGATGCCCAGCCTCGACCCCAGCGCCCTGCTCGGACTCGGGGCACGCCTGCGTCCCCTGCGCGAGGAAGGCGTCCTCGTGCTCGGCTCGGGCTTCATGACGCACAGCTTCGCCGTCTTCCACCGGCCTGAGCTCGCCGCCGACACCGCGGCCTTCGACGAATGGGCCGTCGACGCCCTCGCCCGGGGCGATGTCGACGCCCTCACCGACTACCGCACCAAGGCACCGGGCGCCGAGGTCGCCCACCCGACGGCCGAGCACTTCGTCCCGCTGCTCCTCGCCGTCGGCGCCGCCGATGACCCAGCCGGCGCCGTGAGTGCCATCGATCGCATGGTGCTGGGCAACTCGACCCGGTCGGTGCAGCTGACCTGAGCGCCCCGACGCGCTTCACCGTCCCGCCCGACGCCCTCATCCGTCGGCGGCGACATCAACACACCCTGGAGGAGAATTTCATGAAGGCGATACGTTTCCACGAGTTCGGCAGCAGCGAGGTCCTGCGCTACGAGGACGTCGAGCGTCCGGTCCCCGGCGCCGGCCAGGTGCTGGTACGGGTGGCGGCCACGTCGTTCAACCCGGTCGACGACCACATCCGCGCCGGTTTCCTGGCCGAGATGATCCCGATCGCTCTGCCGTACGTGCCGGGTCTCGACCTGGCCGGAACCGTCGTCGAACTCGGTTCGGAGCTAACCGGCCCCAAGGCCGGCGACCGCGTCGTGGCGATGCTGCCCCTCGACTCCGCCGGCGGCGCCGCCGAGTACGTGCTCGCCCCGGCCGACTCGCTCGCCCCGGCGCCTCGGACGACCGAGCTGGTCGACGCCGCGGCACTGCCGCTGACCGGCCTGGCGGCGTGGCAGACCGTGTTCGAGCTCGCCGAGCTGAAGCCCGGTCAGACCGTGCTGGTCAACGGAGCGGGGGGCGCGGTGGGCAGCCTCGTGGTGCAGCTCGCCGTCGACGCAGGGGCACACGTGACGGCGGTGGACTCATCGCAGCACGCCGACCGCCTTCGGGGCTACGGCGCGGACCGGGTCACCGGCCCCCTCGACCTCGCCGCGGGCCCGGGCGCTGTGGGCGGCCCGTTCCAGGTCGTGGTGAACCATGTGCGCGTCTCCCCGGAGGAGCTCGCGCAGTTGACGCCCTACGTCGCCGACGGCGGGGTCTCCGCCAGCACGGCCGGACCGATTCCCGAGGACCCCGCCCGAGGCGTGCGCAGCGCGAGCCTGTGGGTCCGCAGCGACGGATCCCAGCTGACCGAGCTGGTCGCCAAGGTGGATGCCGGCACGCTCCGGGTCCATGTCGCCGCCCACCGCCCGGTGGCCGAGCTGGCCGCAGTGCATGAGGACGCCGGAGCCGGGCGGCTGCCCGGCAGGACGGTCGTACGCGTTCCCTGACCGCACCCGATCGGGCCGCACGCTGCTCGCGCTCCGAACTTCGGCGCGGCAGCCGGGGCGAGGGGGCCGACGTTCTCGGCCCCCTCGGCCGTCGACGCCCTCTCACCCCTGGCGCCCTCTCACCCGTGGCGCCCCCTCACTCCCGGCGCCCCCTCATCCCCGGCGTTCCGCCCGTCGCTCCGGCGGGTTCCGTGGCGTAGCTGATCGGTCCTCGGCGCGACGGTGGGCACGACGGGCCGTCCTCCTGGGGTGTGGGCCGCCGGGCGATGTGGAGGGGGTCCGAACCCATTGTCACTGGGGCCGCTTAGAGTCTCTTCCACTCGTCACGGTGCGTTGCCGCCGACGGGTCTTATCAGCGTGCCACCGGTTCGGCGGCCGTTCGGAAACAGGGGAGAACAGCGCATGGGGTGGGTTTCGGCAGGCGACTATGAAGTCGCCCTGGAGGCGGGCAAAGTGGTCTGCCGCAACGGGAAGGGACGACGGCTGAAGTCCGTTCCGGCCAGGTTGAAGGACGACCCCGCGGTCATCGGTCTCCGGCAGCTGACCGAGTGGCTGGAGCGGCACGAACGCCGGTGCGTGACCGACGTCGAGCAGTGGATGGTGCGTTCGCTGCCCGTTCCCACGGCCGTGCTCGCCCGGGTCTGGCCCGATCCGGCGTGGCAGGCGGCCCTGCGGGACGTGGTGGTCACCGGCGCCGGCGGCGGGGTCGCGGGGTTTCTGCGCGACGTCGATTCCGAGCGCGGTCTGGGCCTCGTCGACCTGGACGGTGACACGGTCCGCATCACCCCGGACGTGGTCAGCGTGCCCCACCCCGTCCTCCTCGACGACCTCGACGAGCTG
The DNA here is from genome assembly GCF_002910905.1 of Streptomyces sp. SM11. Lineage (GTDB taxonomy): Bacteria > Actinomycetota > Actinomycetes > Streptomycetales > Streptomycetaceae > Streptomyces. The sequence continues at coordinate 10,100 of NZ_NEUE01000145.1, forward strand.
CGGGAGTTCGCAGTCGAACTGAGGGTGCGCCAGAACGTGGAGCAGCTGTTCCGTGAGGTGTGGCACCGCCCGCCCGGCCTCGCCCCGGAGACCACTTCCGTGGACACCTACGCCGGCGGCGTGTTCAAGGAACTGCGCTTCCTGCACGGCCGCGTCACCCAACTCGGGTACCGGTCGCGCGGGGGGTACGCGGTCTGCCCGGTGGTCGAGGACGGCGCCACCGCCGAGGCCCGCATCTGGATCGGCGAGCACGACGGATACGACGCGTACGACACCGAGACGGGCCCCCTGGGCTGGACCGACCCCGCGGGGCGCGCGCTGACGGCCGCCGAGGTCGGCCCCGTGGCGTGGTCCGAGGGCATGCGGATGGCGGCGGCGCTCTACGCCGGCCGCGACGTGGCGGACGAGGAGCGGGCGGCATGAGCATCACGACGACGAACACCGACGCGAACACGACGGCAGCGGGCGCGGCGACTCTTCCCGGCCAGGCCCGGGGCGGGAGCCCCTCCGGCCGCGCCGCCGAGGCCGGCGCGACGGCCCTGCTGGACGCGGGTGCGATCCTCCCGGCCGGCACCACCGGCCGGGACGACGCCGACGCGCTGACCGCCCGCACCTACACGCACACCGCCCTCGGCGACCGCCCCGTGGTCCGGCTCGTGCCCGGCACGCTGGGCGAAGCCGAGGACCTGGCCCTGGAGTTCCTCGGGCTGGCCCGGACCGCGGAGGCCCCGGTCGTGGGTCAGGTGCGCCGCGAGACGCTGGGCTTCCCGGCCTGGGCGCTCGTCAACGACCCGGCCAACGGGCACCACGCCCTGGCCCTGGTCAAGGACATCGAGCGGCTGGGCCGGCAGGCCAGGACCCGTGCCGGAGCGGCCAAGGAGGGCTTCGACGCACTCGGTGCCCGGCTCGGCCGGGCCGTGCCGCACTTCCTTCCCACCTACCACGAGCAGGTGGCGCGCCTCTTCCTCCAGGCCGAGAACACCAGCTACGCCGCCTCCTTCTTCGGCAAGGCCCGTGAAGCCGAGCGGGTGCACGGGCTGGTCGTGGACGAGGAGCGGCAGCGGGCCGTCTTCCTGGAGTTCGCCCTCGCCGGCGCGCTGACGGTCAAGGCGCTCCGGCAGTACGTACGTGACCTGGTGGCCCGGCTCGCACCGGCGGACGCCTGGGAGCAGTTCCGCCGTCTGCTGGTCGAGCGCTGCGCGGCCGGCATGCCGCCGTACGCGGCGCTGCCGCAGGACGTGCGCGCTCTCGTCAGAGCCGCCGGGCTGGACCGCGAGGCCGCCGAGCAGAAGCTGGTGGCCGACCTGATCGGCTCGCCGGGAGTCGTCCGCGCACCCGCCTCGTTCTGGACGGCCTACCGCTCCCCGCTCATCGACCTCGCCCGACGGGACGCGGCTGTGAGGGCCCGCCTCCTGGGCTTCTTCCCGGAGACCTTCAGCGAGAGCGGCCCGGACGCGGACGGCGAACCCGGCTGGCTCGCTCTGCTGGCCGCGTCCGGCGCCGAGGACCTGCTGACGGCCCTCCCGGACACCTCCGACAACGCGCCTTCCGACTCGGCAGCCCTCTCCGCCCCGTCCGTCTCCCCGGCGGACTGGCTCGCCCGCTGGGAGGCACACCGCCGGCGTAACCGGGTCACCTCGGGCCGCTGCCCGGGAACACTCGACCTGGCCGCCCGGATGGCGGCCCGGCTGCGCGCCGAGGGGCGCCCCGTCGACCTGTTCCAGGGCCGCTGGCAGCGCACCGCCGATCTGGACCTTCTCGACCTCTGTCTGGCCTCCGGCGTCCCCGTCGCCGAGCCGGACGACCAGGACGCGGGGACCGCGCGGTCCCCCGGTGTCCCGATCGGCCCGTGGCTCACCGACACCACGCCCGGCGCGCGGGATCTCACCGCCGTCGCTGATCGGCCGGTCTTCCGCGCCCTGCTGAGCCGGAACGTCGGGGCCCTCGGCGACGGACGCGGCCAGCGGCTGAGCGACGCCGGCCTGGCGAAGATCGCGGCGCACCCGGTGCTCTCCGTCATCCTGCGGGAGTGGCTGACCGCCCGTGCCGAGGAGTACTCGGCCGCGCGAGGGCTCCCCGGGCTGCGCACCGCTCTCAACAGGCTCTCGGCGTTCGGCGCCGTGATCTCAGACGCCGCCCCGGAAGCCGTACGACTCCTCGAGAGCCACGATGTCGTACCGCTGCTGGCTGCCACCCTGCGTACCGGCGTCCTCGACGAACTGGGCTGGCCCGCGCTCGACGAGACCTACGCCGAACTGGCCTCCGAGACCGCCGCCACGCGGCAGCAACGCCACCGGCGGGAGAGCGTCGGCGTCACGGGCGCCTGGCCCGCGCTGATCCTGAACACTCTGGAACGGGCCGTCGTCATCGGCCCGGAAGGCATTCTGCTGCGGCACACCCTGCGGCTGCCCGCCACCGTCGACCACTGGCGGACGATCGCCTTGCGTTACGTCGACGGCGAGTTGCTGGTCATGTGGTGGGAGGACGGCAAGCAGCGCGGCTACTGGTCGCACCGCCCCACCGAAGTGTTCACCGTCGGCGGCGAGCAGATTCCCCGATGGGGCGGCTCCGGCCCCTCCGACGAGGTCTGCCTGCCGCTGCCCGGAGGCGGCCGCGCCACGGGCGGCAAGGCGCTGCACGCGGGCGACACGTCCCTCCCGCCTCAGCGCGCGGTCATCTCCGACGGCTCCGGCTACTGGCGAGAGGGCCACCAGGGCACGCAGCGGGTGTGGCTGGAGTACGACCCGGCCGGCGGCACGCACGGCCGCGCCTCCCTCCCCGCCTTCCTCCGCTCCGGGGTGCGGGACGGCACCCGGCTGCTCGCCGAGCACTGCCAGGTGCTGCCCCTCCAGCCCGGTCTGGAGACCACCCCGTTCGGCACGGACGGCACGGTTCTCGGCCGCTGGGTCCGCCGCACGGTCACCGAGACCGGCACGGCCCCACCCGCCGACGGGCACCGGATCGTCGCCGGCACCCCCGACGGCCACACGGTCATGCTGCCGCACCCGCTGCCCGGCGGCGGCTCCCCGGTGCCGCTCGGCGCCCTCACCCTGCCCGGCGGGTCACGGCCGGTCGCGGCCCTGAACCACCGCTCCGTGGAAGCGCACCCGGCGGACACGGACGGCACCGGTGGAAGCCTGTGGTCCGTCACCACCGACTCCTCCGGTGGGAACGACGCGGCGGGTACCCCCTACGTGCCTCCCGTCGCCTACTGGCACGCCCTGCGTCCGAGGGACGAGCGGGGCTCCACCGCCCTGCGGAACCTGACGGACTCCCGGGCGGAGGAGCTGTTCGACGAGGTCGCCGCCGCGGTCGCCCGGCACCTGGAGGCGTTCCGGGCCGTCGAGGAGTACACCGGGCCCTCCTCGCGGGAGCTGACCGAGCAGGCCGCCGCCCGGGTGTTGCCCGAGGTGTCCGACGCCCGGCTCCTCGCGGGCGTCACCGCGTTCGTCCGGAACGCGGTGGACCGGGCTGTCGCAGCCGCCCGGTACCTGGAACCGCCCGAGCCGGTGCAGCCGGCCACTCCCCGGAACGCCGCCCGCACCAAGGGCATGTTCTTCGACCACGAGCCCGAGCACGCCGACGACACGACGCTGCGGGACGCCTCCGCCTGGGGCTCCGAGCGGATGCACGGCACCTGGTGGGGAGCCGGGAACCGGTGGACCGCGATCCGCCAGATCCTCGCCGTCAACCATGTCCTCGGCGGCGAGCCGGCGTTCGGCCCGCCCACCCCGTCGAAGGTCCCGTTCACCCCCGTGGACGGCTGGCAGCGGGACGAGTACACCGTGCCCGGCGACTCCCTCACCTGGACCTCCCTCCTCGACAAGCTGCCCGAACTGGCCTACCGGGCCGCCTCGGCGACCACCTCGCCCGAGCACCGCACCGGGCTCCTCGTGCTGCTGGAAGCCCTCGCCGCGGGCCCGCTGGCCGACCCGGCGGGCACGGTCCGGCTGTTGGAGCTCGTCGAACCGCTCGGCGAAGGTGCACCCGGGCGGGGACGCCCCGAGGCCGTGCACCGCCTCGGCCAGGTACTGCGCAAGGGCACCCGCACGGTCGTGGTCCTCGCCGACCGCGGCCGGAACTCCCGGGACGACGCGGCACGCTGGCTCGCCCTGGACCACGACCCGACCGGCGCCTTCGGTCCCGTCCCCGGTTTCACCCTGGACCGGGAGCGCGTTCACCGGCAGGGCATCGCCCGCGACCGGCTCACCCGGCTCACCGCCCTGGTACGGGAGCAGGGCCCGGCGCCCTGGCGCCCGGAGGCCGCCGAGGCGTTCCACACGGCCACCGGAATCGGTTCCCTCCAGTCGGCCGCCCTGTTGTCAGCAGCCGTCCAGGAACCCGGCGCCGAGGCGCTCGCGCTGCTCGGGGCGAAGACACGTGCCTTTGAAGCGGCCCAGGCCAGGCTGGACGCCCTGCCCCGCGACGACCGGCACGCCCTGCTCCGGGCGCTGCTGCCCGAGGACCCGGCCGAGCTGTGGTCCACGGGCCCCGGCGTCCGGGCCACCGCCGAGGTCTGGCAGGAGCGCCTGGCCGCCCTCGCCCGCGTCCCCGAGGAACTGGACCTCGATCTCTCGGGCACCACGGCGGGCGCCGTCGACCAGATCCTCAACGCGGACTCCCGGACCTGGCTCGCCCACGGCACCGCAGTCCAGGACGGCACCGGTCGCCCGGGCCTGCGCGTGGCGGGCGCACGCGGTACGGTCGCCTCCGCCCTGACCGCTCTGCACACCCTCGCCTACACACTGCCGTACAGGCACCCCCTGCGGGCGCACCTGCCCGTCGGGCGTGCGGCCCTGCGTGGCCGGCTCACCGCCCCGGACCTGGTGCTGGACCTCGGTCTGCACTGGACCGAGTCGGGGGGCTCGATCGGCGCCACGGTCCGCGCCGCCCACGGGCTCCCCGAGTCCGGCGGCGCCGACGCCGACGGACTGGTCCGGGCCGGCACGGCGCTGCTCCTCGCCCCCGGCTACGGCAACAACGAGAAGCTGCTGATTCGCCCGGCCGGCCTGGCAGGCCCCGACGACCCGGCGTTCGGCCTTGTCGAGGGCACCGTCGGCAGGCACAGCACCGGCGATCTTCTCGCCCTGCGCGCACTGCTGGGCGAGGAGACCGACGCGTTGGCCTCGACGGGCGCCCCCGACGGCTCCCCGCACCACCCGGCCCAGGACCCGACGCGAACGGTGCCGGACCTGGTGGCCGAGGCAGCCGACGCCCTCGACCTCAGCGCGGACGCCGCCGCCCTCTACCTGATGCTGCTCGCGCTGCCCGACCCCACGGACCGCAACTGCGTCCGCTGGACCGAGTGGAAGCCGGCACGGATCAAGAAGGCCCGGGCGGAACTCGCCGCCACCGACCTCGTCGTGGAGGCGAAGCGCTCCCGCGCCGGCCGCACCCTGTTCCTCCCCTGCGGCTGGCTGGAGCGCGGCGCCCCCGGACTGCCGCTGGAGACCTGGAAGGAACGCCTGTACCCCGTGGTCGGGTCCACCCGGACCCTGCCCCACCTCCCCGTGCCCGCGCTGTTCGCAGCCGCCTGGGCACGGGTCCGCGGCGGCGACGCCCCCGCCTTCGAAGAACTGGACACCCGCGCAACCCGGAAGGGCCGCCGTCGATGACGAACGACACCACGACCGCCATGGACAGCACCACCACGTCCCGCGTCCCGGGCCAGGCGGCGGTGCCCGGCCGGCAACACCGCCAGATCACTCTCCCCGAGGACCGTTACGCCACCGAGCTGGCCTTCCTCGCCGCCCACGACCCCGGGCCCCGGCCGCCCGGCTGGCTGCTCACTCCGCGCGCCGTCGTCACCTTCGTGACGGGCAGCGCGGGCGAGGCACTGGGCCTGCCGAAGGGCACCAGGCCCGCTGCCGGGGTGCCGCGCCGCCTGGTGATCGAGCAGAAGTTCGTCGGCGAGCGTGCCCTGGTCGAACGGTGCGTGGTCACCCTCGCCGGGGAACGCGGACTGCTCCTCGTGGGTGAACCCGGCACCGCCAAGTCCATGCTTTCCGAGCTGCTGTCGGCGGCCGTCTGCGGCACCAGCGCGCTCACCGTGCAGGGCACCGCGGGCACCACCGAGGACCAGCTCAAGTACGGCTGGAACTATGCGCTGCTGCTCGCCCAGGGGCCCACCGAGCAGGCCCTGGTGCCCTCCCCGGTCCTCGCCGCCATGACCCGCGGGGCCGTCGCCCGCGTCGAGGAGGTCACCCGCTGCCTGCCGGAGGTCCAGGACGCCCTCGTGTCACTGCTCTCCGAGCGGCGGATCGCGGTCCCCGAACTCGCGGGCGGCGAAGGCGCCCAGGTGCACGCGGCCCCCGGGTTCACGCTCATCGCCACCGCCAACCTGCGGGACAAGGGCGTATCGGAGATGTCCGCCGCGCTGAAGCGTCGCTTCAACTTCGAGACCGTGGGCCCCATCGGGGACGTGGACGCCGAGACCGCGCTCGTCCGGAGCCAGTCGCGGGCAGCCGTCGAACGCGTGGGCGCCGCCTACCAGGTGGACGACGCGGTCCTCGAAGCCCTGGTCACCGCCTTCCGCGACCTGCGCGAGGGCCGCTCCGTGGAGGGCTGGGAGGTCGAGCGACCCTCCACGGTGATGAGCACGGCGGAGGCGGTCTCCGTCGCGGGCTCCCTGGGCCTGGCCGCCGCCTACTTCCCCGGCGACCGGGACGTGCTCTCCCTCCTGCCCGGCCATCTGCTCGGTGTCGTACGAAAGGACGACCCCGCCGACGCCGCACGGCTGCTGGGGTACTGGGACGGGCCGGTGCGCAGGCGCGCGGAGCAGGGGGCGGCCACCTGGCGTGCCCTGTGGGACCTGCGCGCGGTGCTGGAGAACTGACGGATGAGCGAGTCGACCATCCCCGGGACGCGGTCCACCGCCGAGGCGGCTCCCACCGCCGAGGTGTCGCCCACCCCCGGCGCGCCGGCAGCTTCCCCGGCGCAGGGCCCGGCGGCCGGGCCCGCCACTTCCGCGGCCGGACCTGCTGCCCCGGAATCCGGTCCCGCCACCTCGGAAGCCGCGGTGGCGGCCCTCGCGGCGACCGGGCCCGGTGCGCCGTTCCTGATCGGGGTACGCCATCACGCGCCCTCGCTGGCGGCCGCCCTCCCTGCGCTGCTGGACGCGGCGGCCCCCGACGTCCTCCTCGTCGAACTGCCCGCCGAGTTCCAGCCCTGGCTGGGCTGGCTCGCCCACGAGGAGACCGAGGCCCCGGTGGCGCTGGCCGCCGTCCCCGCCGACGGGCCCGGACCCACCGCGGCAGGCGAGCGGGGGCCGGCCTTCTACCCGTTCGCGGACTTCTCGCCCGAACTGGTCGCTCTGCGCTGGGCGGCGAGAAACGGAGTCCCGGCGGTGGCCTGCGATCTGCCGCTGGCCGACCGGGCGTGGGCGGGGGGCGGCACCGACACCCCCGCCCCTGTCCCCGGCGCCGACTCCACACCCGTGCCGGGGGAGGGGCACGGGCTGGCCGCCGCGCTCCGGTCCCGGCTCACCGGCCGGGACGGCGACGACCTGTGGGACCGGCTGGTGGAGACCCTCGCGCCCGGTTCGACACCCGAGGCGCTCCGCCGTGCCGCCCTGCTCACCGGCTGGGCGCTGCGCTACGAGGCCGAGGCGCGGGGCGGGGTGCACGGCACGGACCTGGTGCGCGAGGCGTGCATGCGCGGACATGTCGCCGAGGCCCTGGCGAGCGGGCGGCGGCCCGCCGTGGTGGTGGGAGCCTTCCACACCCCGGCCCTGCTGCCGTCCGCCGCCGCGGCCGCCGGGGGCCCCGCGCCGGAAGCGCCGGAAGAACCAGCAGCACCGGACCGGGCCGCCGAGCCCGGGCCGGGCGTGAACGGGCACGTGAACGGCGCAGCCGGGACTGCGGCGTGCACGGTTTCCTTGGTGCCGTACACGTACCCGCTGCTCGACTCACGCTCCGGCTACCCGGCCGGCATCCGGGACCCGGAGTGGCAGCACACCGTCCTGGACGCAGCCGGGGACCCGGCGGCGCTGCACGAGGCGCTGGTCCGCACCGCGGTCCGCGTCTGCGCCGCCCTGCGTGAACAGGGCCACCCCTACGGCCCGGCGGACGGCCGGGAGGTCGTCCGGGTGGCCGGCGACCTGGCCCGCCTGCGCGGCCTGCCCGCCCCCGGCCGCGGTGAACTCCTGGAAGCCGTGCAGACGGTGCTGGGGCGCGGCGAGACCTACGGCACGGGCCGCGCCGTCGCCCGGGCCCTCGAACACGTACTCGTCGGAGCCCGCACCGGACGGCCCGCACCCTCCGCTCCGCGCAGCGGACTGGGCCCCGCCGTAGAGGGCGAGACCGAGGCGCTCGCGCTCCCCGGGCCGGAGGACGCGCACGAGAAGACACCGCGTGACCTGAGGCTCGACCCGGCGCGCTCCCCCCTGGACCGGCGCCGCGAACTGCTGCTGCGCAGGCTGACGGTGTGCGGCATCCCGTACGCGCAGGAGCAGGGGGTGTCCGGTGCGGCGGGCGGTGCAGGACTCACGACACGCTGGCAGGTGCGGTGGACCCCGGCGACGGCCGCGATGCTCACCGCCGCCGGGGCCCGCGGCGTCACCCCGGCCCAGGCGGCCGAGGGCGTGCTGCGGCAGCGGCACGCGGCCGAGCGTGCGGAGGGCGGCCCGACGGCCGCCCAGGTCGTCCGCGGCCTTACCGAGGCCGCCGAGTGCGGGCTCCCCGCCCTGGCCGAGGAACGGCTGACGGAACTCGCGGCAGTACTCCCCGCGAGCGGTACCCTTTCCGAACTCCTCGCCGGACTCGACCTGCTGGATCGCCTCGACGCCGGCCACCTGCCGGGCCTGGCCGCGCCCGACGGCCCCTCGGCCCCGGACTCCACCGCCTCCGCCCGTGCCGCCCGCACCGCGCACGCGGCCGAACTCCTGACCTCGGCCGCAGTCCGCCAGGTCGACGGCCTGACCGGCACCGAGGAACCCGAAGACGCCCGGGCGCTGCTCGAACTGGCCCAGCGGGCCGACCGGGTGGGCGGCATCCGGCTCACCGACGCCCTGGCCCGGCTGGCCGCCGACGGCACCCCGTTGATCGCCGCGGCCGCAGGAGCGGTCAGGGTGCTCACGGGCCACGAAGAGGCGGAGTCCTTCGGGGGGCGCGTCGCCTCCTGGGTGGACGGAGCCGTGGACAGCACCTCCCGGGCCGCGCTCACCGCCCGCCTCACCGGTGTCCTGACGGTGGCGGGCCCGCTCCTGACCGTCGGCGTGGGCGCCCTGGACCCGTTGCTGCACCGGGTCGTCGAACTGGACGACACCGCGTTCCTGGCCCGGCTGCCGGCCCTGCGCGGTGGCTTCGACACCCTGAGCCCGGCCGCCCGGGACCGGCTGCTGGACACCGTCGAGGAGCGGCTCGGCGAACGGGTGGACGCCCTGGACGCGGACGACCCGGCCGAACTGGTGCGCCGAACGGTCGCCGACCTCGCGGCCCGCGAGCTCCTGACCGGCCTCGGCCTGCCGGTCCCGCCACCCGCGTACGACGACCGGTTCCCCCCGCCGGCCGGCCGGCCTGCCGCAACGCGCCCCACCGCCGCACCTTCCGCCGAGGCCGCCCCCTCGCGGACGCTCGCGCCCGCCGACCGCTGGCGGCTCGTGCTCGGCCGGCGTGCCGACCAACTGCCGTCCGGCGCCGTCCGCCTGGCGACAGCTCTGGACGAGCTCTACGGCACGGGACACGGCGAAGGATCCCGCAGCGGTCTGCCCGGCCCCGGTCACGGCGGCGGCCGGGAACCGTCTTTCCCCGGCGTCCGCGAGTGGTCCGAGGAACTGGCCGCGCTGTTCGGCCCCGGCGTCCGCGAGGAGGTCCTCGCCGCCGCGGCCGTGACAGGACGGCAGGACGTCCTCGCCGAACTCGACCCGGCGGCCGCCACTCCCTCCGTGGAACTGCTCCGGACGATCCTGCGGTACGCCGGCGGTCTCCCCGAAGCCCGCCTCGCGGCGCTCCGGCCCCTGGTCCGCCGCCTGGTCGACGAACTGACCCGGCAGCTCGCCACCCGGCTGCGACCGGCCCTCACCGGCACGATGTCGGCCCGGCCCACCCCCCGCCCCGGCGGCCGGCTGGACCTGCCGCGCACACTGCGCGCCAACCTGGCCACGGCCCGCCGGACGGCCGACGGAACGATCCAGGTGATCCCTGAGAAGCCCGTGTTCCGAAGTCGCGCCCGCAGGTCGGCCGACTGGCGCCTGATCCTGGTCACCGACGTCTCCGGATCCATGGAGTCGTCCACGATCTGGTCCGCACTGACCGCTTCCGTGCTCGCCGGGGTGCCGGCCCTGAGCACCCACTTCCTGGCCTTCTCCACGGAGGTCGTCGACCTCACCGGCCATGTGCACGATCCCCTCTCCCTCCTGCTGGAGGTGAGTGTGGGCGGGGGCACGCACATCGCCGCCGGGCTGCGGCACGCCCGCAGCCTGATCGAGGTGCCCAGCCGCACCCTCGTCGTCGTCATCAGCGACTTCGAGGAGGGCGGGCCGCTCGCCGGACTGCTGGCCGAGGTGCGGGCTCTGGTGACCACCGGCTGCCACGTCCTCGGGTGCGCGAGTCTCGACGACGCCGGCCGGCCCCGTTACTCGACGGGCGTCGCCGGGCAGCTCGTGGCCGCCGGGATGCCCGTGGCGGCCCTCAGCCCACTCGAACTGGCCCGCTGGATAGGGGAGAAGACCGCATGAAAGCCGACCGGTTGCCACCCGTCGCGCCGGAGGTCACGGCCACGCTCGTGGAGGACCTCTCACCCCGGCTGCGCAAGCGGCTGGACGCGGCGGTCACCAAGCTCGGCACCCGCACGACGCACCGCGACGGGGACACGGTGACGATCGAGGTCGACGACGAGACCGAGTTGCGCCTGCATGCCCCGGGCGGCGTGGTGGCGACGACGGACGCCATCACCTGCGGCTGCCTCCTCGCCCCGGCATGCGTCCACCGCGCGGCCGCCGCCTGCGCCGCCCCCACGGCGGACCCGGCGCCGGAGCTCGCCGACCGGCCCACCCCGGCGGTGCCCGAACCC
>NZ_NEUE01000146.1 GCF_002910905.1 Streptomyces sp. SM11
GCCGCCCGTCGCCGTCCTCGCGCTCGCGTTCCTCTACCCGCTGGCCCTCGTCGTCCAGCAGTCCTTCACCCCCGACGAGGGCGGCGTCTCGCTCGACCCGTACGCCGACGTCTTCGCCTCCGCCGTCTTCCGCGACGCGCTCACCACCACCGTGTGGCTCGCCGTCGGCTCGACCGTGGGCTGCCTCGTCCTGGGCTTCGTCCTCGCGCTGGTCATCGCGTTCGTCCCGTTCCCCGGCGGGAAGGCGGTCGCCCGGTTCGTCGACGTCTTCCTCTCCTTCCCGTCCTTCCTCATCACCCTGGCCCTGCTGTTCATCTACGGCTCGGTCGGGATGGCCAACGGGCTCTGGACCGACGCCACCGGAGCGGCCGACGGGCCCTTCCGCTTCCTGGCGACCCCCTGGGGCGTCCTGCTCGCCGAGATCACCTACTTCACGCCGTTCGTGATGCGCCCGCTGCTCGCCGCCTTCTCCCAACTCGACACCGGGCAGCTGGAGGTCGCCTCCTCGCTCGGCGCCGGACCTGTCCGGATCATCCGGCAGGTGATCCTGCGCGAGGCGCTCCCGGCGCTCGCGGCGGGCGGCAGCCTCGTGCTGGTGATGTGCCTCAACGAGTTCGGGATCGTCCTGTTCACCGGGGCGAAGGGCGTCACGACGCTGCCGATGCTCGTCTACAGCAAGGCGATCCTGGAGTCGGACTACCCGGCCGCCTGCGTCGTCGCCGTCGTCAACATCGCGATCTCCGTGGGCCTCTACAGCCTCTACCGGGTGGTGAGCCGTCGTGCTGGTGCATAGCCGGGCCGGGAAGTGGGCCACCTGGGCCGTCTTCCTCCTCCTCTTCGTCCCGTTGTTCGCGGTGCCCCTGCTCGTCATCCTCGCCGCGTCCCTCGCCACGAACTGGTCCGGGGCCTTCCCCTCCGGGCCCACCGCCGAGCGCTACGCCGCCGCGACGAGCGGCGACTCCCTCCAGGCGCTGACCACCAGCCTGGTCACGGCCGTGGCCGCGAGCGTGCTGGCCCTCGTTCTCGGCGGCTGGGCGGCCCTCGCCGCCGCTTCTCTCCGCAAGCGCGGAAAGCGGCTCCTGGACGCCCTGTTCATCCTGCCCGTCGCCGTGCCCTCGGTGGTCGTCGGCCTCGCGGTGCTGGTGGCCTACAGCCAGCCGCCCGTCCTGCTCAACGGGACGCGGTGGATCGTGATCCTCGCCCACACCGTCCTCGTCACCGCGTTCGCCCACCAGTCGGTCGCCGCCGCCGTGCGCCGCCTGGACCCGATGTACGAACAGGCCGCCGCCGGCCTCGGGGCGAGCCCCGCCCGGGTCCTGTGGCGGATCCGGCTGCCCCTCCTGCTGCCCTCGCTCACCTCGGCCGCCGGGCTCTGCTTCGCCCTGTCCATGGGGGAGCTGAGCGCCACGATGATGCTCTACCCGCCGGACTGGACCCCGCTGCCGGTGCAGATCTTCGCCGCCACCGACCGGGGCTCGCTCTTCACCGGCGCCGCCCTCGCCGTGGTCCTGATGACGACGACGCTCCTCGTCCTGGCCGCCGTCTCCCGCATCCGGACCCGCGCCTCCTACCGCTGATCCCCACCCCCGTACTCCCTCTGGAGAAACCCATGCGCAACCCCGCCCGTACCCTCGCCCTTCCCCTGGCCGTCCTCACCGCCGTCACCCTCACCGCCTGCGGCGGCTCCTCCGCCGCGTCCGACGAGAAGTCCGTCACCGTCTACAGCGCCGACGGCCTCAAGGGCGAGAACGGCGACGGCTGGTACGACAAGATCTTCAAGGACTTCGAGAAGAAGACCGGCATCGAGGTGAAGTACGTCGAGGGCGGCTCCGGCGAGATGGTGCAGCGCGCCGCCCGCGAGAAGTCCAACACCCAGGCAGACGTCCTCGTCACCCTGCCGCCCTTCATCCAGCAGGCCGACTCCAAGGGCCTCCTCGCGGCGTACGAGCCGAAGGGCGCGGACCAGGTCGACGGCGCGGACCGGGCCGCCGACGGGAAGTGGACCTCCGTCGTCAACAACTACTTCGGCTTCATCCACAACACGAAGGAGCTGAAGAACCCGCCGCGCACCTGGGAGGACCTGCTCGACCCCTCCTACAAGGAGAAGGTCCAGTACTCCACCCCCGGCGTAGCGGGAGACGGCACCGCCGTCCTCATCAAGGCGATGCACGACTTCGGCGGGCAGGAGCCGGCCATGGCGTACCTGAAGAAGCTCCAGACCAACAACGTCGGCCCGTCCGCCTCCACCGGCAAGCTCGCCCCCAAGGTCGACAAGGGGGAACTCCTCGCCGCCAACGGGGACGTCCAGATGAACTTCGCCCAGTCCAAGGACATGCCCAACCTCGGCATCTGGTTCCCCGCGAAGGGTGACGGGAAGCCCACCAGCTTCGCCCTGCCGTACGCGGCCGGGCTCGTCGCGAAGGCCCCGCACAGCGAGAACGGCAAGAAGCTGCTCGACTTCATGCTCTCCGAGCAGGCCCAGCGCGACGTCAGCGCGGTCGGCGGGGGATTCGCCGCCCGCAAGGACATCAAGGCCACCGACGCCAACGCCGTCGAACTGGCCGGGATGATGGACGGCGTGGAGATCTTCGAGCCCGACTGGGCGGACATCGGCGCCAACCTGGAGACGTACATCGACGCCTGGAAGTCGGCCACCGGAAGCTGACCGGCCATCTTTCGGCCACGGATTCCTGCGAAGGTCTGGACCCGACCCGATTGTCTCGCAAAGGTAACGGGTCTGGTCCATAGGTAGTTCACGTCCAGCTCCGCACGACCCGCCCCTTCACTCCGGAGGATCACGTGTCCCGGTCCCTGTCCCGCCGCTCCGTGCTCGCCACCACCGCCGCAGCGGCCACGGCCGCCGCCGTCGGCCCCTTCGCCACCACCGCCGCGTACGCCGCGCCCACCCTCCCCGACGGCACCAGCAAGGACAAGGTGCTCGTCGTCGGCATGGACGGGCTGCGCCACGACGTCATCGCCGCCGCCGAGGCCCCGCACCTCAAGTCGATGATGGCCAACGGCACGTACGGCACCTCGCTGCTGTACGCCAGCCCGATGGCCGCCACCTCCTCGGGCCCCGGCTGGTCGACGATCTCCACCGGCGTCTGGCCCGACAAGCACGGCGTCAGGGACAACTCCTTCGCCGGGAAGAACTACGCGAAGTACCCCGGATTCCTCGCCCGCCTCGCCCAGGTCCGCCCCCAGCTCTCCACCTACGCCGCCCTCGACTGGAAGCCCCTGGACACTCAGGGAACGGTCACCCCGGGCGCCGACGCCAAGCTCGTCCTCGACGGCGACGCCGACGGCTACACCGGCCACGACGCCACCATCGCCGCCCAGACCGAGTCGATCCTCCGGAACCAGAACCCGGACGTCCTGTTCGTCTACTTCGGCCAGACCGACATCGTCGGCCACAACTCCGGGGCCGCCAGCCACAAGTACCGCGCGGCGATCGACGTCCAGGACGGCTACCTCGGCCGCCTCCTCGCAGCGATCGGGGCCCGCCCCTCGTACGCCACCGAGCGGTGGACCGTCATCGTCACCACCGACCACGGCCACACCGACTCCGGCGGTCACGGCGGCAGCGCGATCGAGGAACGGCGCACCTTCGTCCTCGCCCAGGGCCCCGGCATCGCCGCCGGTGCCACGCCCGGCGACACCCGCCTGGTCGATGTCGCCGCCACCGTCTTCCACCAGCTCGGCATCGCACCCGACCCCGCCTGGGGCCTGGACGGCAAGCCGATCCAGGAGCGTTCCACCGACCCCTTCGAGGCCCTGTACCCCTCCCTCTCCGCCCGCGCCGACGAGACCGGCATCCCGGCCGGAGTCCTCGGCTGGACCCACACCGCGCCCAGTGGCTGGTCCGTGGTCAACTCCGCGATGGGCACCGGCGGTGTGACCGAGTGGCGCGGCTGGTCCTTCGCCACCGACGAGTTCTGGAGCCGCACCCACCGCGACCAGTCCCGTGAGCTGAACGTCCGCTCGCGCGGGATCTTCGCCGTCGCCGACTCCGACGAGTGGGACGACAGGGCGTCCTCGGGCCCGTACGACTCCACGCTCGTCACCCCGGCGTACACGGTCGGCGGCAAGCCCACCGTGACACTCGGCTTCACCACCCTGTACCGGCAGGAAGGCAGCCAGAGCGCCCAGGTCCTCGCCTCCTGGAACGGCGGAACGCCCGTCGTCGTGAAGAGCTACACGTCCGACGTGATCTCGCGGCCCCAGTCACTCACCCTGGACGTCCCGTCCGGGGCCGCCAACGTGAGCTTCCGGTTCCGCTACACCGGCAGCAACAACTGGTACTGGGTGATCGACGGGGTCAAGGTCACCTCCGCCTGATCATGCTGGGGGTGCTGGGACGGCGTGGTCCGGGCACCCCCCAGTCGGTGGGGAGGGATCCGTACGGTTCGCTTCGGCGGCCCGGCGCCGTCCCGCCAGCCTCAGATCAGGTCGACGAGGTCCGCGATCGAGTCCACGACCTCGGTCGGACGGTACGGATACCGCTCGATGTCGCCCGCTGCCGTCAGGCCGGTGAGTACGAGGAACGTCTGCATCCCCGCCTCCAGACCCGCGAGCACGTCCGTGTCCATGCGGTCGCCGATCATGGCGGACCCTTCGGAATGCGCCCCGATGACATTCAGCCCGGTACGCATCATCAGCGGGTTGGGCTTGCCGACGAAGTACGGCTCCTTGCCCGTCGCCTTCGTGATCAGGGCCGCGACGGAGCCGGTCGCGGGCAGAGCACCCTGGGGCGAGGGTCCGGTGTTGTCGGGATTGGTGGCGATGAACCGGGCGCCGTTGTCGATCAGTCGGATCGCCTTGGTCAGAGCCTCGAACGAGTAGGTCCGTGTCTCGCCCAAGATCACGAACTCGGGCTCGTGATCCGTCATGACATAGCCGACATCGTGGAGCGCCGTGGTCAGACCGGCCTCGCCGATGACGTAGGCCGTTCCCCCAGGGTGCTGGCTGTCCAGAAACCTGGCCGTCGCCAGGGCCGAGGTCCAGATGTTCTCCACCGGAACTTCGAGACCGATCCGGTTCAGCCGGGCGTGGAGATCGCGTGCCGTGTAGATCGAGTTGTTCGTGAGGACGAGGAACGGCTTGCCCGAATCGCGGAGTTTCCTGATGAACGCGTCCGCACCGGGGATGGGCACGCCCTCGTGCATCAGCACGCCGTCCATGTCGGTGAGCCACGATTCGATGGGCTTGCGATCTGTCATGGGTGCGGGCTCCTGCCGTACGCGGGCTTTGGACGACCATGCTATTCAGTCGTCGCTGACGGGGCTCATGTGTCTCGGCCGCCGGACGCGGCCGAAGGGTTCCTTCGCGTGGCGCGTGGGTGGCGCAGAGGTGGGAAGACGACACCATCTGACCGGCTGCCGCCTTCCCGGCCGGGCGCCCGGCTGTGAGCATCATTGAATGTCCATCGTCATGGAGGCGCCGCGGCAGGCCGATGGCGCGGACGGGCACGTGGTGTCCGCGAGCACCGACGCGGTCCCGGCAGCCGAACGGTTCGACTGGTGGGTCGAGATGGTCGGCGACAAGGTCATGCCCGTGACGATCCACAGCCCGCACGACACCCTGCCGGTGGAGACCCGCAAGGCCGCGCTGCTCGCCCGGATCAAGGTCTTCATCGAGCACAACCTGGGCGATCCGGAGCTGCTCCCGGCGGCCATCGCCGCCCAAAGCACAGCAACTACACCGGGTACTTGGGAGCCGTCCCCGCCTGGTTCCAGGGCAACCTCGCGGGCGCGCACGAGGACGTGATGAGTTCCGTCTTCGCGGACTGCTGAGAGCTCGACACGCCGGTCCGCGCGAGAGGCGCGGGACATGAGCCCTGCCTCGCGCGGGCGACGAGGCAGGGGCGCTCCGGGCATGCGGCTTCGGGGCGGCGCTGTCCGGGGAGAAGCGTGTGGCGCCGGTGGGTCTTCCCGTCCCTGACCTGCGCGGATCACTTCCGTAGCCGTTCCCGTAGCCGCATCCGCAGTCGCCCGAATGGGGGACTGCGGATGCGGGCCGCCGTCGTAGGCGTGAACCTTCCCGTAGGAGGTTTACGATGCGTTCAATGCCCCTCACGTTCTGTGCCGCGGCGGCGGCAGCGCTCATAGCCGTGCCCGCACCCGCCGCTCTGGCATCCCCGGCCGCCCCGGCCGGCGACGACGACCGGCGCACCGGCACCGTCTCGGTCACCCCGTCCACGACCGCCCCGGGCGGGCAGGTGGAACTGTGGGTCGACGTCTGCGGCAAGGGCCGCGAGGCGACGGGCAACTCCGACGCCTTCGCCTCGGAGGCTCACTTCCGCCCCGCCGACAACAAGGGCCTCTTCGCCGAGGCCCGAATCCGGGACGATGCCGAACCCCGCTCCTACGACGTCTGGGTGACGTGCAAGGACGGCCGGTCCAAGGCGACCGGCACCCTCACCGTCGTCCACCACAGCCGTCCCTCGCCCGCCGCACCCGTCAAAGCGGGCGGCGGAGGCACCGCCACCCTCGCCGAACGGTCCACCGAGGCCGAGGGACCCGGCACCCGGCACGCGGTGATCGGCCTGGTGCTCGCCGCCGTCGCGGCCGTCGCCGTCGCCCTGCGCAGCTCGCGCAGGCGTAGCGGCCCGGCCGGCAGCTGACATGAGCGCCCCGGACAGCCCGGCAGGCAACGGGCGACTACTCGCCGGAGTGACCTGGGCCGTGCTGCTGCTCGGCCTGTGGCTCTGGGGCCGGGAGGCCGGCGGCGGGCTCGGCGGCCTGTCGGGGCCCACCACCGGTGACGTGGCCGCGGTCGGCCGCCCCTTCGGGGCCGAGCTGCCCCCGGCCCACGACCCGCTCGACGGAGCCGCCCCCGAACGCGTCGAGGTCCCCTCCGTGGGGATCACGGCCCCCGTCGTCGCACGCGGCCTCGACGACGACGGGGCCATCGACCCGCCCCCGTACGGCATGCCGAAGACGGCCGGCTGGTACGGCGACGGCACCCGGCCCGGCGCGAAGGGCGCGGCCCTGTTCGTCGGCCATGTCGACACCGACACCAGACCGGCGGTCTTCTACGGGCTCAGCGCGGTGGAGCCGGGCGCCCGGATCGAGGTCACCCGGGCCGACGGCAGCGTCGCGGAGTTCACCGTGGACGACGTCCAGCTCGTCACCCGCGAACGCTTCGACGCGCAGAAGGCGTACGGGCCCCGCGAGGACGGCCGGGCCGAGCTGAGGCTGATCACCTGCGGTGGGACGTACGACCGGAAGACCCGCTCCTACACGGCGAACGTGATCGTCTCCGCCTACCTCACCGGTGCGAAGGACGCGAAGGACGCCGGAGACGGCGGGGAGCGTGCGCCGGCGGTAGCTCATGGGAGCCGCGGCTGACCCGCCGCACCACGCACCACACGTCACGCACCACACGTCACCCATCACACGGTCAACCCCGGCCCGGCCGGCCGCCTCTCACGGGGCGTGCGGGCCGGGCCGGTCCTCGACCGCGTGCGCCCGGCCGCGGGAGTCGCCCGGCGCCGTACGGGAGGTCGGTGCGGTGGGGTGGGTCAGGTACCTCGCCACTGTAGGGGGACCCGCCGGACGGATGACCGGCTTTCGAACAGGATGTCCGGAACCGGTGCCCCTGTGTGACCGTTGTACGGGCGGGAGGGTGGGCGCCCGACCGCTGTGCCAGGATGGATCGGACCGGCAGCACATCGGTGCAACCAGTGAGAAACAGTGCAGGCAGTGCACCCAAGGGGGAGTGGATGTACGGCAGTTACACCGGCCGGTCCCGGACGCGCAAGCGCGTGGCGGGCCTGCGGACGACCGGTACGGCGGCGGCGGTCGGGGCGGCCCTGCTGCTGGCGGGCTGCTCCGGTGACGGGGACGGTGGTGACAAGGACGCCGCGCCGACCGTCTCCCAGCAGCCCAAGGCCAAGGACCCGTACTGGGTCAACCCCGAGGGGAACGCGGCCCGCCAGGTCGCCGCGTATACGAAGGACGGCGACGGCGAGAAGGCCGCGCTGATCCGGAAGATCGCCGAGCAGCCGGTTGGCGAGTGGATAAGCCCGGACAACGCGGAGAACCAGGTGAGGGGCGTCACCGAGGCGGCGGCCGCCGCCGACCGGGACGCCCTGCTGGTCCTCTACAACATCCCGCACCGCGACTGCGGCCAGTTCTCCAAGGGCGGCGCCGCCGACGGCAACGCCTACCGCTCCTGGCTGGACGGCGTCGCCAAGGGCATCGGGGACCGCAGCGCCACCGTGATCCTGGAGCCGGACGCCCTGCTCCACCTGGTCGACGGCTGCACCCCCCAGGAGTTCCACGAGGAGCGCTACGACCTCCTCAAGGGCGCGATCCAGCGGCTGAAGCAGCAGCCCGCCACCAAGGTCTACCTGGACGCGGGCAACGCCGGCTGGCAGTCGCCCGACGTGCTGTTCCAGCCGCTCCAGCGGGCCGGGATCGCCGATGCGGACGGCTTCTCGCTCAACGTCTCCAACTTCCAGACGACGGCCGTCTCCACGGAGTTCGGCAAGAAGCTGTCGGAGAAGATCGGCAACAAGCCCTTCGTCATCGACACCAGCCGCAACGGCAACGGCCCCTACGAGGGCGGTGACTCCGCCGAGAGCTGGTGCAACCCCCCGGGCCGCGCGCTGGGTGAGGCACCCACCACGCAGACCGGCGACGAGCGGGTCGACGCCTACCTGTGGATCAAGCGCCCCGGCGAGTCCGACGGCGACTGCAAGGGCGGCCCGAAGGCCGGCGCCTGGTGGCCGGAGTACGCGCTGGGCCTGGCCGGCGCCACGAAGTAGCCGCAGCACCGAGCAGCCGAAGGCCGCGTCCCGGAAGAGGTCTCTTCCGGAACGCGGCCTTCGCGGCCTGCGTACGCGGTGCGCGCCCCTACTCGGGCACCTCCACCCACATGCCCTCGGACGGGGTGCCCTGGTCGTCGGTGACGAAGAGCATGTACCAGCCGGCCGGCACCAGCGCCTGGTTCTCCGGCACGGTGACGGTGATCCCGTCCTTCGACTTCTTCATGTCCAGCGCGATGGTGCGCTGGTCGGTGTCGGTGACATGGGTGACCGCCGAGGGCCGCATCAGCTTCGCCGAGGTGATCGAGGAGGCGTGCTGCGTGGTGAACAGGCCCGTACCGCCGCGCTCGATCTTCTTGGGCCCGGCCGTCAGCTCCGGCCGGGAGTCCCGGTAGAGGTAGGGCGGGGTGTAGATCTCGATGCGCTGCTCGAAGACGCCGGGCCGGGTGTTGGCCTTGTCCGAGTAGAGCGAGTCCGACCCGAAGATCATGACCCGCCCGTCCGGCAGCAGCACCGACCCCGAGTGGTAGTTCCGGCCGACCGCCGGGTCCGCGACCTTCTTGTACGTGTCGCTCTTCGCGTCGTACAGCCGGGCCTGGAGCACGTTCGAGTCGCTGCGCCCCCGGTAGTCGCTGGAGCCGCCGGTGACCAGCAGGGAGTCGTCGGGCAGCAGCGAGGCGCTGGGGTAGCGGGTGCCCTCGGAGAGCGCGGCCCCGTCGGTGAACTCCGGGTTCTTCTCCTTCAGGTCGACCAGCCGGGACTTCTCGCTGGACTTCTCCGACTCGCCGACCCCGCCGCCGCCGATCACCATGAACTTCTCGTCCTGGGCCGGGGGCAGCCGCACGGTCGCCGAGGTCTCCATCTGGTCCGGGTCGCTGAGCCCGGGGATCTTCTTGAACTTGTTCGTCGACAGGTCCCAGACGCCCGGGTCGCGACCCACGTCCGCCGGACCGTATCCGGCGTTGGAGCCGGAGTAGAAGAGCTTGCCGTCGTTGAGCAGGAAGACCGCCGGGTAGGTGGGGAACCTCCGCTCGATGCCGGTGTACTCCCACTTCTTGGTCGCCGGGTCGTAGATCTCGTCCTTGCCGGGGACGATCTGCCCGATCTCGTCCAGACCCGACAGGGCGAGGACCTTGCCGTCCTCCAGCGTCGTCAGCGTCGGATACCAGCGGGCCTCGTTCATCGGGTCGACGGGTATGTACTTCTCCGCGACCGGATCGAACTCGAAGGCGTCCTTGATCCCCTGGAAGTCCTTCTTGTCCAGGGCCAGCTTCTGCGCGATGCCGTAGACGTTGCGGGTGTCCGAGCCGGACAGTCCCGCCACCCGGTAGTTGTCCTCGGTGCCGGTCTCGTACTTCTTGCCGGTCTTCTGCGCCTCGACGTAGATCCGGCCGAGGCCGGGGTCGTTGCGCAGGAACGCGCCGGTCTGTTCGTCGAAGACCTTCGTGGCCTTCTCCACCAGCACCGGGTCCTTGGAGACGAATGTCTTGCCGTTCTCCTTGCCGGTGAACCGGGTGCCCGCGGGCAGGGTGATCGGCTTGTCCGGGTTCTCGTTGTGGACGATCATCAGGCCGCCGGCCTTGGTGACATCGCCCTGGAGCTTCTCGTAGCGCTTGGTGCCGCCGGCTATGAGGAGCTTGCCGTCGGGCAGCTGGGTGTGCCCGGCGCAGAACATGTCCTTGGGGGTGGCGATGTCCTTGAAGACGTTGGTCTTCGGGTCCCACAGCACCGAGCGGAAGCTCTTCGCGTCGAAGTTCTTCTGGTTGTTCCCGGAGCCCGCGACGAGCAGCACCTTGCCGGTGTGCAGCAGCGCCGCGTGGATCGTGTTGATCCGGTGCTCGGAGGGGACGTCCAGGAAGTCCCAGTGGCCGTTGGCCGCCTTGTAATCCGGCTGGTTGATCTTGTACTCGTGATAGCGCTCGGTGCTGAAGCGGTACAGCCACGGCCCGTTCGCCCCCGCGAGCGCGAGAACCACCGCCGTACTGATCGCCAGGCGGCGGGTACGGCGGCTCGGACGGTACTTCATTTCTTACGTCCCCCAAGGGCGATCTGCATGGTCTGGTCGTTGCCGGGCGCCCCGGGCAGGGGCACGGGCCGGGGCTCCGGGGCCGGTCCGCCGCTGCGGTGGGAGCCGCCCGCCCGGCGCTTCTTCTTCTCGGCGCGGATCGTGTACCGCCAGCCGATGATCGGTGCGGCGGTGATCAGCAGTGCCAGCGTGGCCCAGGTGATCATCGCGGGGTGGCTGTGGCCCAGGAGGAACGAGGAGATCATCGACGCGCCGAAGACGACGATGAAGAACAGGTGGATGCGGAAGGTGCCGAACAGGGTGTCCGGGCTGGAGGAGTCGCCCTTGGGGGTCACCACGAACGAGCTCTTGCGGCGCAGCACCGCGTCCATCAGCGAGCGGGCGTAGATCGGCGCGGAGAGCGCGGACATCACCATGCCGGCCAGACCGCCGGAGCCCTCGGGCTCGTGCGGCGAGACGTTGTGGCGGCGGTTCCAGATGTACAGGCCGATCTGGAGCGCGGAGGCGTTGCCGTACAGCATCATCCAGATCGTCGGGTCGATCTGGACACCGGAGGCGCCCATGCCGAGGAACAGCGCGCAACTGAGAGCCGCGAGGATCCAGTTCAGCGCCGACATCGGGTAGAAGATGATCATCATCGTGTAGTTGAAGAGCTTGCCGGGCGGCATGGTCCCGAAGCCCTTCCAGAACTGTCCGATGATCGTCTCGTAGGTGCCCCGGGACCAGCGCAGCTGCTGGGTGAAGAAGTCCGTCCACGCGGTCGGGCCCTCACCGACGGCCAGCACGTCCGGGGTGTAGACCGAGCGCCACTTCCTGCCCGTGGCCGGGTTGCGGTGGCGGTGGATCTCGAAGCCGGTGGCCATGTCCTCGGTGATCGAGTCGTACAGACCGCCGATCTGCTTGAGCGCCGAGATACGGACCGCATTGCTGGTGCCGACGAACATCGGTGAGCCGTAGCGGTTGCCCGCGCGCTGGATCAGCGCGTGGAAGAGGAACTGCTGCGACTCGGCGGCCTTCGTGACGAAGGTGTCGTAGTTGCCGTAGACCTGCGGGCCGATGACGAACCCGACGTCCGGGTCACGGAAGTAGCCGAGCATCCGCTCCAGGTAGTTCGCCATCGGGATGTGGTCGGTGTCGACCGAGGCGAAGAAGTCGTAGTCGCCGCCGTGCGCGTCCAGCCAGGCGTTGTAGTTGCCGTGTTTGGTCTTGGCGCGGTGCGGGCCCTTGGCCTGGTTCCAGTGCGCCACGCCCTTGCGGGAGAAGTGGTGCACGCCGAGCCGGGCGCAGACCTCCTTGACCGCCGGGTCGTCGCCCTCGTCCAGCAGCCACACGTGCATCAGGCCGCGGTGGCGGATCTTCACGGCCGCTTCCAGGGTCTTCGTCACCATCTCCAGCGGTTCCTTGCCGGGAACGAAGGAGGTGAGGAAGGCGACCTTGGTGCCGGACTCGGGGACCACCGGGACCGGGTCGCGGGCGACCAGGGTGGCATGCGCGTTCGACAGGACGTTCATCGTGCGGAACAGCTCGATCAGACCGATCGAGACCAGCATGACGATGTCGAGGACCAGCAGGAGGTCGTTGTCCAGGTTCGGGTCGCGGTCCGTCCAGTGGCTGGGCTGCATCAGCCAGGCGAAGAGGCCGAGCGAGACCAGGGGAGCCGCGCCGAGCAGGAGCGCCGCGCGCACCCGGTGCGGCTCCTGCGATATGAGCGAGCGGTACTGGACCTTGTACGGCTTGCCCGCGGGGGGCTGCGTCAGCGGTCCGGCGAGCCGGCTGTAGTGCTCGTAGTCGTAGCGCGGCAGCTCTTTCCTGGCGCGCCGCCTCGACGCCCCGGCCCGCAGCTGCTGCGGTATCCGGAGCTGTGTCGTCCGGGAAGCGTCGTTCTCCTGCCGGTCGCCTGGCGGCGTCGACGTCATGGGTCATCCCCCCGCACGCATGCTGGTGCGTGACTGCTCGGTCTCTCTCTTCGTGCGCGGTGGGCCCCGTTCTTCACCGGGCACGCACACGGTGGCAAGCCACCGTCCCCACAGACATGGATCGGCGGCCTTCCGGTTGCATGATGCCCCCTCGGTGTCTGCCCCCGAGCGGGACCCCCACCCCGCGGCGCAGACAACCGGAACGTCACGCTCTGCTGTGCCAACTGTACGGATCAGTGGCTCCCTTGGCGCCCGTCCGGGCCCCCGGACAGATTGTCCGACACCGAACGGGATCGCAAGGGTGAAACGGGCTGTTTACTCGCCATACGCACGATTTATGCCCCACATGTGGAAGGGGTGTGATGAAGTGACGAACGGCGCTCACCAACCCCTCCGTCACTGCCTGGTGACGGTCCGGAGTTCCGGGGTGCGTATGTGCGTGGACGGTCGCGGGGTGTCGCCGGATGCCGAACGGGGAATGATCAAAGCCCCCTCACTGAACGTGAGGGGGCTTTGACTGTGCGTGCGCCGTCAGGGACTCGAACCCCGGACCCGCTGATTAAGAGTCAGCTGCTCTAACCAACTGAGCTAACGGCGCCTGCTGACCTGAAGAACTCTACCCGACTCGCAGGGGTGCTCCGAACCATTTCCCGGACGCCACACCCCGTCAGATAGTCGTTTTTTTCCTTTCTTCCGTCAAAATGCGACATGTCAGGAGAGTTAAGACACTGACATCCGTTGCGGCTGCGCCCAAAGATCTTGACGGAATGACGAGTGCGGAGGGGAATCGCATGACTGTGCCGGTCTTCGAGGAG
>NZ_NEUE01000147.1 GCF_002910905.1 Streptomyces sp. SM11
CGGCGACGCGCCCGGCGCCGGCGGAGGCGAGCGGGTGCGGGAGCCTCGACGCTTCCCGCATCCGCTCCGCGACGCCGGTCATGTTCGGGGCCTTCCCTGGTCCGGTCCGACCGTGCCGTCGGTGAGGAAGGCGAGAGCGACTGGTTCCGCGACATGGCGCAGTGTGGTGACGAAGGTGGCGATGCGCAGCGCACCCGCCGTCAGAACGACCCATCCGGGCCGGTTCTGCGGCTCCAGGGTGAGGGGTGCCCCTGCTGGCAGCCCCGCCTTCTTCAGGCACTCGACGGCGGTCCACACGCGGGTCGCCGAGGTGTCCGGATGCTCCCCCGTCTCCTTGGCCACCAGGGCGGACAGATCCCCGTTCTCACCGAGCAGCCCCTCCCACGCCGCCGCCCCGCGAGCAGCGACCGCCTCGATGTCGCAGGCCACCGTCGACGCGGCGACGACCCCCAGGGTCACCCCTGGGCCGTGGGCGGCCGACAGACGCCGGGTGCCGTCGAGTTCGGGTCGGCCGTCGGGCCGGTAGCGGATCTGCACGCTCTCGCCCAGAGCCCGCTGGACTGCCCGTGCGGTGGCCTCGCGGCGGTGATCGGCAGCGGGCTCCCCGGAGCCGGCCGGGTCCGGTTCGACGGCGACGTCGAGATGGGTGCCGAGCACTTCCTCCAGAGTCCGTTCCAGGTAGGAGCCGAGCAGCGGGGCGACCCACGGTCCGGAGCCGTCGGACTTGCGCACGGCGTGCAGGGACAGTCCCTCCCACCGCTCGACGACGGTGCCGTCGGGAGTGCGTACGGCGATGTCGTACACGTAGGTGTCGCCGTCGCGGTGTCGTTCGGTGGCGCAGTAGCGGACCAGCTCCGGCGGGTCCTCGCGGGCGGCCATCGGATACAGCCGCTCGATGCCGGAGGGCAGCAGGGTCGCATCGGGGACGCATACCTGGTTCCCGTGCATCAGGGCATCGCGCATCCCCGGGTCCGCGAGCAGGAGAGTGCCCGGCAGGAAGCCGGCGAACCAACCGGAAGGCGTGCCGAGGGCCACATCGGCGTCGACGTGTCGCGCGGCGGCCCGGTGGAAGCGGCGCAGCCTCTGGAAGCGCTCGCCCTGGAAGAGCACGCCGCCGTACAGGTCGGTCGCGGGATCCAGCGGTACGTCCGGCAGACCGGGGCGGACCTGGTCGGGGGGACCGTCGGGTATCGCCGCGCTGTCGTAGACCAGTCGGGCCCTGAAGTGTTCGGCCGCGAAACCGGTGTCCTGCGCGTGGAGAGCCACGTCCACGGTGTCGGTGCCGGTGACCGTGGCCGCGATCCGTATACGGGTCGTGCCTGCGGGCGGCACCACGATCGGGCGCAGGAACCGCACATCCTCGATGACCGGCACGCCCTCGCGTCCGGTGACCGCGAAGCCGACCTGGACCATTGCCTCCATGCCGATGACCGCGGGCAGCAGCAGGTTGCCGTCCAGCAGATGGTCCGAGAGATAGAGGTCCGTTCCGGCGTTCAGTTCCGCCTCGGTGACGAGTTCCACCCCGTGGTAGCGCACCAGCGGCTCTCCGGTGAAACGCAGCAAGGGCAACGGCGGTCGCTCGCGCCGCACGGTCTCGATGCCTTCCGTGCGGCCGCTGATCACCGTCACCACGGGGGCGTCCGGGTCGGCGATCAGCCGCAGCAGGATCTCGATGCCCTGGTCGGGGGAGACGGGCACGATGCCCTCGCGGGAGAGGGACTCGACGACGGACAGCTTCTCGCCCATGCCGACGCCGGACCACACGGACCACTCCATGCACAGTGCACGGCAGCGCGGGTTGCGGTGGGCGACCTCCTCGGTGAGGCCGGCCAGCCACTCGTTGGCGGTGGCGTAGTGCGCCTCTCCCCGCAGTCCCGCCCGGCCGATGATGCTGCCGAAGGTGACGAGGAGTTTGAGGTTCTCCTCACCGACGGCGTTCAGCACGTTGCGCAGCCCGTCGACCTTGGGCGCGAGCGTGGTGTGGAAGGCTGCCATGTCGAGCCCGGTGAGCGCGGCCGGCTCGTTGCGGCCCGCCCCGTGAAGGACGGCTGTCACGGGGCCGAGCGCCCCGGTCAGCTCGGTGATCGCCTCGGCGACGCGCAGCGGATCGGTGACATCGGCGGCCGCGTAACCGATCGTGACGCCGTTGTCCCGCATCCGCCGCAGGTTCGCGGCGAGGTCCTGGTCCTGGTCGGGGTCGGAGCGGCCCACCACGGCGAGAGCCGCTCCGGTCCGCTCCGCGACGGCGAGCGCGCACTCGGCGGTGATGCCCTTGCCGCCGCCGGTGACGAGCAGGACGTCATCGGGTCCCAGCACCTGGTCGGTGCGTTTCGGGGCGAAGGGCAGCGCGCGGAGGACCGGCACCCGGCGGCTGCCGTCCTCGGTGAGGTGCACCTCGCTGAAGCGGGTGGTCGCCGCGACCTCGGCGACCACGCGGTCCGCGACCCCGTCGGCCACCGGTGTGTGGACGACGGTGGTCCGCAGATGAGGCGCCTCCAAGTGCAGTGTCTTGGCCAGGGCCGCTGTTCCCCGGTCATGCTGTACCAGCACGAAACGGCGTTCCTGATCGCCCGCCAGAGCGGACTTCGCCCCGTCCAGGGCGAGTTCGAGCTGCTCCGGGGAGCAGCATGGTGGCAGGCAGACCAGGACCCCGGAGCCCACGGCACCGCTTTCCAGGGCGCGGTGCACATCGTGGGCGAAAGGATGGTCCTCGGTGGTGAACAGGTCCCAGGCTCCGCCCTTCCGGTCCGCCACGGCGGCGGGGAGGGGCAGTTCGTCGAGGTCGATGGAGAAGGGCCGGGCCCAGGGGGCCGCGCCCGTCACGACGGGCGGGGCCCCCTGGGCCTCACCGGTGTCGACGAGGGTGGAGAGAGCCGTGGCCAGTTCGGCCACGGTCGCCGTGGCGAAGTTGGTCGGAATGCTGGAGGGAGCGAGACCGAGCCGGACCGCGGTCTGATTGACGATCTGGCCGACCGTGATCGAACTCATGTGCAGGTCGTCGAGGAGACTGCTGTTCTCGTCGATCAGCTCGGGTGGGAGCTCGGCCCGTTCGGCGACCAGGGCGCGCAGGACGTCGAGTGCCGACTCCCCCGCCGAGAAGCCGTCGTCCGCGGCCGTCTCGCCGTCGGGCTCCTGGACGAACGGGCCGCGGGCTGCGGCGGGAAGCGAGAACTCGGGTGCGCCCTCGCAGGGACTGGCCAGGAAACTGAACTCCGCCCCCACCTCCAGCGGGCGTGTGAGCCGGTCGTTGAAGAGCCGTTCGTGGACGATCGGGGCGCCGGTCACGTAGGCGGCACCGACCACTTGGAGCAGACCGCGCAGGGACTCGTCGTCGGTGTTCAGCGCGACGGCGGGCTTCTCGGTGGCGGCCTCCGCCAGGGTGGTGAGGACACGGCCGGGACCGACCTCCACGAACAGGTCGACCTCGTCCGCCGCCGCCCGGACCGCCTGGGTGAACAGCACCGGGTCGGTGATCTGCTGCCGCAGGAGCTTGGCGAGGTCGGTGTCGCTCTCCAGCTCCGCACCGGTGACGGTGGAGACGACCCGGCGCTCCAGTCCGCCCAGTCGCGCTCCCGCGAGCCAGTCCCCGAAGGAGTCGGCGGCCGGAGCGACGAGGGGGGAGTGGAAGGCGTGGGACACGGCGAGGCGGGTGAAGGCGAAATCTGCGGCCGCTGCCCGCTCCGCCACGCTCTCCACGGCCTCGACGGTTCCGGCGATCACCGTCTGCCGGGGGCCGTTGTACCCGGAGATCACGACAGGGAGTCCCTCGACGAGGGCCCCGGCTTCCTCGGGGGTGGCGGTCAGCGAGGCCATCGTGCCCGAGACACCGTGCTCGGCCATGGCCGCCCCGCGGGTGCGTGCGGCCTCCAGCAGAGTGGTGGAGTCCATCGCGCCCGCCCAGTGGAGGGCGGAGAGCTCGCCGAGGCTGTGGCCGAGCGCGATGTCGGCCTCGATGCCCAGAGCGTCCAGCACCCGCAGTCCCGCCGTCGAACCGGTGACGATCCGCGGCTGGGCCACGTCGGTGGCCACCATGTCCCCGGCGGTGGGCAGGTCGCCACGCGCGTACACGTCGGCGGCTTCGGTGAAGCGGCGGGCGAGCGCGCCTCCGGCGGTGGACGTGCCGGAGCCCTGGCCCGGGAAGAGGAAGCCGATACGGGCACGCTCGACGGCCTTGCCGAGGAAGGCACGGCCGTCCGGGGAGAAGAACGGGCCTTCGGCGGGCGTGTGCGTCTCGGCGGTACGGGCGAGGCCGCGCAGCCTGAGCTCCGCGTCCTCGGGCGAGGTGACGACGACGGCGGCCCGGTGGGGCAGCTCGCGCAGTTCTCGTTGGAGGGTCGCGGCCAGGTCGCCGAGCTGCGCGTAGGAGACCTGCGCGGCGAAGTCGGCCACGGCTGCCAGCCGCTGGGCCAGTGCCGTGGGCGACTCCCCGTCGAGGAGCAGCAGTTCGGAGTCCTGGAGGGAGTTGGCCAGCAGCGTGGTCCGGCGGCTGACGGCCGGCCGGCGCCCGGAGGCGGCCGACCTTTCGAGGACGACGTGGGTGTTGATGCCGCCGAATCCCATGGCCGTGATCCCGGCCCGCAGGGGGGCGTTCTCCGGCCACGCCTCCGCCTTGCGCAGTACCCGCAGGTTGGCGGCATCGTCGGTGAGCAGTTCGTGGGGGTCCACGCAACCGATGGCGGGCGGCAGCACCGCGGATTCCAGGGCCATGACCGCCTTGATCAGTCCGGCGACCCCGGCCGCCGCCTTGGTGTGGCCGATCATGCCTTTGACGGAGCTGATGACGGCGCTGGGAGACCGAGGGCCGGCCTGGGCGCGGGCGCCCATGATGGCCCGCAGTTCGGTGGCGTCACCGACGGCGGTACCGGTGCCGTGGCCCTCGAAGAGCGGCACGGTCTCGATGCCGAAGCCCGCCCGTTCGTAGGCGCGGGACAGCGCGAGCTGGTATCCGCTCACCTCGGGCCGGGTGATGCCGCCCTGCCCGTCGGAGGAGATGCCCCAGCCGGCGATGGAGGCGTAGATACGGTGCCCGGCGGCGATCGCGTCCTCCTCGCGCATCAGCACGACCATGCCGCAGCCCTCGCCCGGCCAGAATCCGTTGGAGCCGCGGTCGTAGAGCCGCATCTCCTTCCGGGCGAGCGCACCGGTCTTGGCGAAGCCGATGATCTCGAAGGGGTCGATGGACAGGTCGACGCCGCCGGCGATGGCGACATCGAGGTCGCCTCCCTGCAGCGAGGTGGCCGCGGTGGTGATCGACAGCAGCGAGGAGGAGCACGCGCCGTCGACGGTGTAGCCCCCGCCGTTCAGGTCGAAGTGGTTGCAGATCCGGCCGGCGATGGTGTTGGACAGGCCACCTGCGAGGGTGTCCTCGTCCACGGCGGGGAACGGCTTCTTGTAGGCGTCCTCCACCCCCTGGAGGAAGGTGCCGAGACGGTCGTCGTCCCAGTCCTGCCCCTTGAGCGCGTCGGCGAGCACCCGGCGTACGTAGGGCCACCGCAGGCGCATCCCGTTGGCGCGGGAGAACTCGCCGGTCAGGGTGTTGCCGACGACGACTCCGGTGCGCTCGCCGGGCAGGCCCTGACCGGCGGTGAAGCCGGCGTCCGCCAGTGCCCGGGTCGCCGTGTCCAGGGCGAGCCAGTGGGTCAGGTCCGTCGAGCGGTAGGTGCTGCCCGCGATCCGGTGGGCGACACGGTCGAACTCCCACCCCTCCAGGACCGCGGCGTTGCGTGCGTAGAACGTGTCGGGGACCGTGGGGTCCGGGTTCCAGTAGTCGTCCAGGCGCATCCGGACATCGGGCAGACGGCGGAAGGCGCGTCGCCCGGCGACCGCGTTCTCCCACAGTTCGCGGGGCGTGGTGGCGTCGGGGTAGGTGCACGCGACCCCGACGATGGCTATTCGGCTCATACAGGCACCGTCGCCTTCTTCTTGGCCGCTCGTTCGGCTGCGCACCTGCCGTGGAAGCAGGTGCCGTCCTTGCAGGGGTCGCCCGAGAGCGCGACCGCCGTCGGTCGCGGCGCGGCGCCTTCCGGCACGGACGCGGCAGGGGGTGGCGCCGAGGCGGGTGCGGTCTCCTGGACCGGACTGTCCCGGTGGGCGGGGGCCGGAAGCGCCGAGGTCGCACGTTGCTCGGCGAGGAAGTGCAGACCCCACAGGTAGCCACCGCGGATCAGGCACACCAGGGCGGTGGCGAAGAAGATGCCGTACGCGATGCCGAGAGCGGTCAGCACCCCGTACATCGCGGCGACGCCGGCGCCGAAGGCGATCTGGGAGGAACGCTTGGAGGGCGAGGTGCCGGGGTCGGTGACCATGTAGTTGGTGAAGAGGACGAAGGCCACCCCGGTCATCATGCCGAGCGCCGCGGGGATGGAGGTCCCCATGACCAGACCTCGCACGACGGCCTGCACGACGAAGCCGACGAGCCAGGCCATGATCAGCCACATACGGCCTGTCAGCTTCGCGTTCAGCATGGTGCCCAGGACCAGGATGATCGCCGGGAGGACCCAGTCGGCGGGGCCGTACAGGTACTCGGTGAAGTGGTAGGGCGGGGCGATGCTGGCCCAGGGGAAGAGGAGAAGGATCGCCGTGATGCCGATGTTCGACGGGTTCATGTAGTGCCGCATGCGCCCCTTAAGCGGGGCCCGAAGCACCCACTTGGTGCCGACGGCCACGATGACACCGAAGACCATGACCCAGACGCGGTCGTTGACGTAGGTCAACATGTTCACGGCGAGGCCGGTGATGTGCGCGGGAAAGAGGAACTCGACCATTCCCTTGAACCCGCCGCCCGCGTAGCGGGGCATCCGCTTCTCGCCACGTGCGCTGACGGCCTCCAGCGCGATCTCCACCACGTAGGCGGTGAGGACCGCGATGAACGGCCACAGCCAGGGCTGCTCGAAGCCGAGGAAGGTGTACCCGGCGATGTTGAGGATCGAGATCGAGATCGCGAACCGGCGGAGGGCCGTGATGACCTTCACGTCGTGCCGGGGCGCGGCCGCGAGCGTCTTGGTATCGGTCACGGTCACTTCTCCTTCACGTCGGCGCCGAGTTCCAGCGAGTGGTGGCCGGGGGCCAGCTGGAGATCCTTGTTGCGCACCTGTCCGGTACGGTCACGCCAGGTCAGGCGGGTCTGCAGCGGCCCCTCGGCCTCCTGGCCGAGTCCGATGTGCACGTCCTGGCTGCGCCTGCCGGAGTGGCCGCTGCCACCGTCGACACGGCCCAGGCGGGTGCTGCCGTCCGACAGGGTCACGGTGACCTGTGCGCCGATCACGGGCGATCCGGCGTCGTCGGTGAGACGGAGATTCATGTAGCCGCCCGTGCTCTCGCTCGTGTTGCGGTAGAAGACGGGGTCCTCCCACTGGCGTGCCACGACCATGTCGAGGCGCCCGTCGCCGTCGGCGTCGCCGGTGGCGATGCCCCGGCTGGGCACGGGTACGGCCAGACCGAGCTGCTTGGACAGGTCGCTGTAGGCCTCGCCGTCCTCGTCCTGGACGAAGAAGCGCAGGTGCTGGTCGCCGGCAAGGTCGTCGCCCTCCTCCACACGGGGCCAGAAGCGGGGGTGCTTGAGCAGCGCGTCGTTGGCGGTGGCGAGCTCCTGGAGCTGCGCCCAGCGGTTGCGCTTGCCCTTGACGAAGCCGACGGCCTGGGTGATCTCCTGGATCCCGTCGTTGTCGAAGTCGCCCATCTTCACGTCCCAGCCCCATCCGGACCAGGCGAGGTTGAGCGGGGAGCTCTCGTCCTTGTAGGGGGCGACGCCGTCGCGGAACTTGGCCCGCAGGTCCGCCTTGTCACGGGCCGTTCCGATGAAGGCGAAGTTCGACTCCTGGATGCCGAACGACGTGGTGATGTTGGAGACGAAGGCGTCGTACAGACCGTCGTTGTCCAGGTCACCGAAGTCGACACCCATGCCCTTGAAGGAGCTGCGGCCGATCTCCTTGGACTTGGGAGTGGTCGCGGTGTGGTCGGCCTTGACCTCGCTGAACTTGAACGTGCCGGGGGTCGACCGGTTGTAGAGGAGGGCCGACGTCCCGAAGTCGTGCGCGAGGTACATCTCGGGGCGCTGGTCGCCGTCCAGGTCGGTGGCAGAGACGGCCAGCGTCCAACCCCGGTCGATGTCCTTCGGCAGGACGTTCTTGACCTGCTCGAAGCCGGAGGGGGTCCAGCGGAAGAAGTGGCCGCCGCCGCCGTTCTGGGCATGGGACAGCGAGTCGTTCATCGACACACCGCCGTGCACGGTGTCGTCCAGAACGGGGCTGTCGGGGAAGTAGTTCCCGATGTAGATGTCGTTGTGCCCGTCGCCGTCGAAGTCGGCGACCGTCGCGGCGTTGGAGTTCCACAGCGGGCCGCTGTAGACACCGCTGCCGTTGCCCGGGACGAGTTCGACGGGCTCGAAGCACTCCGGGTCCATGGTCGTGGTGTCCTTGCCGGGCTCCCTCTTCGCCTGGAAGATCACCGGGGTGCGACCCCAGTAGTACACGAGCAGGTCCATCGCGCCGTCCTCGTTGAAGTCGCCGGGGAGGCAGCCGATCGGGGCCATGATGTCGCTCTTGGGCAGCGGCGCCGGGTCGAGCACGAACGGGGCGTACGAGGGACTCCCGCGTCCGGACACCGGCGCGGGTGTGATGACGACCTGGTCGATCTGCGGGTCGGTGACGCACAGATCGTCGGGCCGGCCGTCGCCGTCGATGTCATTCATGGCGACGCCCGCACCGACCGAGGAGATCCACGCCTCGATGTGCTTGTAGGCCTTGTTCACCTTGCGGACGCTCTGCCTCTTGTATCCGCCGGGCATGGCTATCGCCATCGGCTCGAAAGCGAAACTCTCCGCCATTTCCGCTTTCTCGGCGGCGCTGGACTCCGACGGTTTCACCGCGTAGAAGGTGCCGACCATCAGGGCGAGCGCGATGACCCCGGGCATCTGCTTTCGCAGCCAGGTAAGGGGATGTGTCATGCGACGGCGCCCTTCTGCGTGTGCGGAACGGAACTGATGGTGGTGGCGATGTGCTGCCGCCAGGTCTCGAACGCCGGGACCTCCCCGCCGTCGCAGGTGGCGGGCCGCGCGTCGACGCACACCCGGGAGGCTTCCGCGGGGGTCCGGCCCCCGCACAGGACCCGGGCCGCCAGGTGCGTGTGGGAGATCGTCGTCCCCGCCCGTTCCCGGGCCTCGCAGGCGAACGCGGAACCCTGCACCAGGTGGGGCAGGTGGTCGCCCGCGTGCTTGGCGAGACGCCACAACTCGTCCTCGTCCACGCTTCCCGCATAGGTGCAGGCGAGTCCGGCGCCTGCGTAGAGGTCGCTGCGGCGGTGCTCGGGGAACGTGCCGATGAGATCGGCCACGACGTCGGGGTCGGCTCCCCCGACGAACCACATGGCCCGCCCGATGCCCTGGTCGATGACGCGGGCACTGTAGGCGTCCGGGCCGCCCTTCCAGGTGAAGGCGTGTTCGGCGGCAGGCTCTCGGACGTAGGAGTCGGTCTTGAAGTACGCCTGGTGGAAGCCGTATCCGTCCAGGATCAGCCAGCGCAGCACGGGATCGGTCGTGGCCACGTCCGGCCACAGGAACCTGGGCAGTCTGGCCATCGCCCAGCCGATCCCGACGTAGATCATGTAGTTGTGCCGTCGGCCCTCGCCCTCCAGAATCCCGGTCAGTCTCCGGTTGCCCCCGGTGAGTGAGTCGAGCATGACGGCGCCCATGCCGGCACCCTCGTAGGCGAAACCGCGAAAGGCCCGGGGAACGGTCTCCAGCCAGTCGACGGCCTGTTCCGCCGAACGGGCCTCGACCGCGTAGGCGTACCCCTGGAGGAAGCATGCCCCAACCGTCTCCAACTGGTGCTTGGTATCCGCGTCCTTGACGTGGAATCCCCGTGTTTCCAGCAGCGTTTCACGGACGTTGGGAGTGAGAACTCGGCGCCTCAGCGCTCGCAACATGGACACCTGGAAGACCGCCCTTCGATTCCTTTGCCTGATATTCCTATTCGTTGAGTCCGAACATATTCAATTGGGGTGACCGAATGTCTACTCCAAGAATGCTTACACCGAAATCTTTTCGCGCACCGAACGGCGCCAGATCTCATAGGCGGGAACACTGCCGGCCGCGCCCGTCGGCGCGGCGTCGTCGGCGAGTGCGGCAGCCGATTCGACGGTGATCCCGGCCAACGCGTGTAACGCGGTCCGGGTGTGCTCGGGCACGGTGCCGGAGAAGTGGCGTGCCTTCGCGGCGAAGACGGAGCCCTGGGCGACATGCCCGCTCAGCTCGCCGGACCGGGCGCGCAGCGAAGCCAGTTCGGCCGCCGTGGAACATCCGGCGAACGTGGCCGCGAGCCCGACGCCCGCCCACAGGTCCGGCCGGCGCTCGGCCGGGAACCGGTGGACGGCGGCGCAGACAGCGTCCACCCGGGCGCCGTGGATGAACCACACGGCACGTCCGATGCCCTGGTCGACCGCCCGCTGGAAGTAGTCCCGGTGGCCGTCCCAGGCGTACGGGGTGTCCAGGCGCTGCTGACCGACCCAGCGGGCGGGATGGAAGTACGCGCGGTCGAAACCGTAGCCGTCCACCGCGAGCCAGCTCATCGGCGGGTAGAAGTCCTCACCGTCCAGCTCGGGCATGACCTTCTTCCACAGCGGCCTGGGCAGCTTGGCCATCGCGAAACCGATGCCGATGTAGTTGAGGAAGACATGCCGTCGCCCGGCACCCTGGAGCAGCTGCGCGGTGCGACCGCCCCGGCCCGGCATCGAGTCCCGGATCACCGACGCCATGGTCGCGCCCTCGTAGGCGAAGCCCTGCAGCTCCAGATCCACCAGGGAGAGCCGGCGTTCGGTCTCCCACAGGCTCTTCGACTCGATGCCCCACTCGAAACCGGTCACCACGGTCTGGGGGATGGTCTCCAGCTGCCGGGTCGCCGCGGTCTCGGTCAACGGGAAACCGCGGCCCGCGAAGCTCACGTCGCGGAGGGACGGAGCCATCAGAAGTCTGCGCAGAGATCCCATCGCCGATGCCACGCGTGCCTCCTTCGACCGGCCACCAGGGGGGTGGCGGAGGGCCTCATGGTCGGCTCGCTGCAAAGATCAGGGCATCTTCGCAAATGCGCAGAACCCTTGTTCTGCAAGGGGTTTGAGAGTAAATGAACGCGTCCGCAACTCACGGTTTGCGGTGCTCGGACGAGACGCGACGGACCTGCAATCAGCGCGCCAGCCGCACGGCCACCTCCTCCTCATGAATGTCGCGTCCGCAGGAGGAGCAGTTCAGACGCACCCGTACGTCGCCGTCGCACCCGATGTGCCGTGCCTGCCGGGGTGGTCCCAGTTCGGCAGGAAGGTTCCGGTCACCCCACTGCATCAGCGCGACCACCGCGACGGTGAGCTCACGGCCCATGGGGGTGAGCGGGTATTCGTGGCGCACCGGCTTCTCCTGGTACACGACCCGGCTCATGACCCCCAGCTCGACGAGTCGGCCGAGCCGGTCGGCGAGCACGTTGCGGGAGATCGGCATCTGACGCAGGAACGCGTCGTACCGTCCGACCCCGAGCAGGGCGGAGCGGACGATCAGGAGGTTCCAGCGTTCCCCGATCACCTCCAGGGAACGGGCCAGCGAGCAGTCCTGTCCTTCGTACGTCCGTGGCAGCATGCCCGACCGTACCGCCCGCGTTGCATCACAGGACCTACGAGACGGTCACGGAGATGGAAAGAGGGCACTACGGAAGAAGTTCGCACGCGAGCGCACCTGGTGTGATGGGCCACCCGCTACCTCTCAGTCCCCGAACCGGAGGTTCGAACATGGCCATCACCACGGGAACGTTACCGCGCACGCTGCGGGGCGGAGTCGACGCCGTGAACGGCCGCCACCACCAACTGGGCCTGCGCGTGTTCATCTTCATCGTCGTCGCGCACTGGGCGGAGCACCTGGTACAGGCGTACCAGATCTACGTCATGGGCTGGCCGATCCCTGAGGCGCGCGGCGTACTCGGGGTTCCGTTCCCGTGGCTCGTCACCTCGGAATGGATGCACTACGGCTACGCCCTGGTGATGATGGCCGGCCTGTTCCTCCTGCGCCCGGGGTTCACCGGTCGCTCGGGCACCTGGTGGAAGGTGTCGCTCGGCGTTCAGGTGTGGCACCACCTGGAGCACCTGCTGCTCCTGGTCCAGGTGCTCGCGGGGGCACACCTCCTGGGCAAGGCCGCTCCGGCGAGCCTGATCCAGTTGATCATTCCCCGGGTGGAACTCCACCTCTTCTACAACACTCTGGTGACGATCCCCATGGTGGTGGCGATGTACCTGCACACCCGCGGAAAACGGCCGGACAACGCCGCCGCGCGGTGCGCCTGCGCGCCGAAGGACTGAGCTCGTGGCCGCGGGCGGGCGAAAGCCCTCCGGGTTCGTGTCCCTGCTGCTCCTGCTGACCGGAGTCCTGCTGTTCTGGGTGACGGTGCCCGATCTCGGCACCGTCGCCAGGGCCGCCACGGCCGACGGCCCGCGGGGCACCTTCACCGCGGCCCGGCTCGTGTGCGTGGGGCACGGCGGGCACACCACCTGCGAGTGGTCGGGAACGTTCCGGTCCGACGACGGCACCGTGGAACTCGGGGGCGTCAAGCTGTACGGCAGCGGCCGCGACACCTTCGAAGCGGGGCAGACGGCGCAGGCCGTGGACGTGGGCAACGCGGGGCGGGTCTACGACCCGACCGGATCACGCGCGTGGATCTTCACGGCTGTGCTGACGATCCTCGCCTACGTCCTGCTCACAGCCGTGGCTCGCCGCCACCTGATGCCGCCTCCACTGCCCGCGCGAAGCGGCCCGTCGGCGGCGACGGCGTGAGCGTAGTGCCCCGGAACACGGGCGGGCTGATCCGAGGGATCAGCCCGCTGCCCCTCCGTCATGCCCCCCTCCCGGCCCTCCTCCGTCGGGGGAGCCGGGCAGCCCCAGCCGGTTGTACGCGAAGGCTGCCGAGACCAGCGTCATGTGGTGGTGCCAGCCCGGGTAGGACCGCCCCTCGAAGTCGAGCAGCCCGACACTGTCCTCCAGCGTCTGCACCGCGGCGCCGGCCCGGCGCTGGAGTCCGGTCAGCGTGATCAGCTCATCGGTACGCCGCTGCGTCATGTTGGTCAGCCAGATCCGCGGAGAGTGCCCCGCGCAGGAACGGAGGCCGAAGACCCGGTAGGTGGGGTGCGGGGCCTGACGGGAGAGCCGCACCTGCGGCAAACGCACCAGTGTGGTCATCATCGCGGTGTGCTCGGCGCTGCCGAGCCCGTCATGGGCATGGGATCTGAGCTGACCACTGTGCTTGAGGCCGAACAGGCGCTGTGCCTCCACGGCCGCGGGCAGCTTCGAGGCGTACGCACCGCGCGCGGCCGTCCGGCCGACGGGGACCACCGGGGTCCGTCCGGGCAGGGAGACGATGAACTCGCGTCCCCGGGCGCTGAGTCCACGCACCAGCGAGGCCACCCCCGAGTGATGGCTCAGGTCGGCCACCACCGGCCGGGCGCTGAGCTGGGTGCTCGCGGACAGGGCGTCGACGAGGTCGAGCGCGTGCTGCTCGACGGTGAGCTGACCGACGTCGTCCGGGATGCGCGCCCGCGCACGGCGCGTCTGGTCGTCGGCCCAGGAGCCGGGCAGCAGCAGCCCCCAGTGGGCCGGGACCGCCTCCGTCCGGGCGGCGAGGAAAGCTCCCACCGCGAGCTGGCAGTTGACGGAGCGTCCGGTGGCGGGGACGAAGCGCCGGTGCACACCACAGGAGTGGTCGCCCCGCTTGCGGAGCACCGAAACCGAGAGGACCCAGGCGCGCGGCGACAGGCGCTGCTCGACCCACCGCATCAGCTCGGCCCGCGCCGGGTTCCAGTCCCAGGGACTGGCGTTGAGGAACTGGTGCATCGACTGGGAGGCAGTGGGTGAACCGGAGACGGTGGCGGCCATCCGCCGTATCGATTTCTTGCCCTCGGTGGTCAGCAGGCCGGCCAGATACGTCTGGGCCCAGGCCCGCTGATCGGCCCTCGGCAGATGCCCGAAGATCTGATCGGCAAATACGGAGACCGGTAGTTGCGCGTGGCTCACGTCCTGTGCCGCCATGGCTCGTTCCCTTCCACTGGGGCATCCCATCGAGCGCCCCAAAGAATACGTACTCTTTTTTCAACGGGACAGGAGGCGTTCTCGTTGGCCACCAGCGCCGGATTCCGCCGGAACGAAGATCGCGATCGTCCCGCCCCTCCCTTGAACAGGTCCATCTGCATGAGCAACTCGCGGTTGTTTTCGAGCCCTGGTCCCGCCCTAGACCGGCCGTCGTCGGCCGCCCGGGGGGCAGGGCCGCGGCTCCCCTCGGCACCGAGGCTTCCCACGATGTGCGCCCCACAGTCCACGACCTCGGAGAGAACATGGTGGAACAGGAACGGGTGGCACGTACACGCGGCACCGTCCCGCGGTCCGGCCTCGACGGGAACGCGGGTGCGCGGCCGGCCAGGATCAGCGAAGAGGCCGACGTATCGACGGGTGCGGTCACCTTCCGCCTCCCGCTGGAGGCGGACCTCGCCGAAGCAGTCGAGGCCGAGGACCGGGTCAGGGTCAAGGCGGCCACCGAACGGTCCGATGACACCTCCGAGGCGCCCCCGCAACACCTGGCCGATCCGGCTCCGGAGCTCGCCCGCCTCATCGAGCACGAGGACACGGTCCGCACCCCCCTGCTACGGCTGGAGGAGCGTCCGGGCGGCTCGGCACGGACGGACATCTGACTGTCCACCACCCACGAGCCGCTGCGACGTGCCGCTGCCGACGACGACCTGCTCCCCCCGGCGTGACCCGAGGAGAGGGCGTCGCGGATCGTACGTCCGGTGACCGGCGCCGGAACCGTCCTGCGCCACCACCGTGCCGCCGGGCTGCCCACGCTCGGCAGCTCCGCCCGTCGCTGTCCTCATACACCCCTCCCCCACGCGCCCCGTCGACGACAACGGCGTGACGTCGATCACTTATGCTCCCCCGGGCACGACCTTAACGGGCGCCGGGTGAATAGCCAGGGGCCATCGGCAGAAAATCGTCACGAGGGTGCGGAGTCCCACGGTTCACGGTTTCGGACCGCGTCGGCCGGACTTGCCGGGTATGCGCCTGCGCTCCGGCGCAGGGGCCCGCCACCATGCGTGCGAGACCATGCGTGCGGAGGCCCGGATGTCCACAGTGGTGTGCATCGAGACGAGCGCCGCCGACCCGGTCCACCAGCCAGGAGAGTTCGCACCCGCGAAGACGCTGTTGGTGAACACCTTTACGGCGACGCGGACGGAGGTGATCCGTCCCCGCGGCTCGCACCTCTGCGTTACAGGCCGCCTGTCGGACAATCGAGTTGCACACTCGTCCAGCATGGACAAGGAAGGAATCATTCTTATGATGCTTCGAGGGCGATCTCCGACGGGAGAGGGCACGAGGCGCCCTGGCACGTTCAGGCACCCAAAGTACGGTCAGTTTCGATGATCCAGTGGAGTGCACGTGTGATGAGTACAGCCGCAAGCAACGCCTCCAAGGACCTACCCCCGCTGCGGGCCGCCGGGGCCACCTCCCTGATTCGCAGGACGAGTCCCGCGAGCGTACTCATCTCCGCGTGGCGCGGTGCCTCGGAACCAGCGCGCTGTCACCGCCGTGCAGCCCTTCTCCCCCACGTTCCGCGCCCCGGAGCCGGAGGCGCACAGAGCTCCGCTCCCGACGGAGAGCACCGGACGGGCCCGAACACCGCTGTCCCCCACGGAGCGCCGCGTTCCCCTCGACCACCGCCTCGGCCGGAGCGCGTCGGACGCCCTGCCACCGCCGCGGGGCCGCGGACCATCGCGAAACCAGCAGCGGTCGAATTCCCTGCCGCGCCGCGCCGCCGTAGGCACGCCCGCCCGAACTCCCGCCGCGGGTGTGCAGGGGCGGACCAGAACCGCACACACTTCATCGTGGAAGCCCGTAGCCGGGAAGTCGACGCGCGTAGGACGTTGCGGGCAGGCCTTCCGCATGTACCGAAGGTCAGGAGAGTCCGTGGCTGAGGGAGCCGGGCCCGCGGCAGAAGCCGGGGGCCGTCACCCCTCGAACATCATGTCCGCCGCGGCGGCCGACATGACCGGACGTCCCGAGGACGTACCGTCGGCCGCCGCCCGGCCACCCCAGACCGTCGGCCTCCAGAGGCCGGATGCCGAGCCGGTGTGCGACAACAGGCTCCTTCAGATCGTTCACAGCGTCCCGACCGCAACGATCGGCCGCCCGTCCGCACGACAGTCCCGACCCCCTGCGGCCTCCGACCAGGTGTTGGCGGTGGGGTTGTTGCCGGATTCGTTGACGGATCGGGGGAATGCGAAGTTGTTTGTGCGGTTGTATGCGCGGGATTACCGGCATGTGTCGGGTCTGGGGTGGTATCGGTGGGACGGGACGCGGTGGCGGAGTGATGAGGACGATACGGTGCTGTGGGCGGCGGGGGAGATGGCGGAGGGGATCGCCACGAGTGATCCGCGGGGGGTGTATTCGGATGCGGTGTTGCACAGGCATCGTCGTCGTGCGTTGAGTACGTCGGGGATCAACGCGCTGCTGGGGCAGGCGAGGTCGGCGCCGGGGATGGTGCTGAGCGCGGGTGCGCTGGACGCGGACCCGTATGTGCTGTGCACGCCGGCGGGGATCGTGGATCTGCGGTCGGGGGTGCTGCGGGCTCCGGATCCGGACCGGGACTTCCATTCCCGTTCGACGTCGATCGGTCCGCGGCGGATGCCGACTCCGCGCTGGAACCGTTTCCTGGCCGACACGTTCGGGGACGATGCCCAGGGCACGGAGATGATCCGTTTCCTGCATCTGCTGCTGGGGTACTCCCTCACCGGTGATGTCGGGGCGCAGGTCCTGCCGTTCCTCTTCGGTTCGGGGAAGAACGGGAAGTCCGTTCTCCTGGACGTTCTGATCAAGCTTCTGGGTGACTACGCCGATGCTGCGCCTCCCGGTTTCCTGATGGCCCGGCCCTTCGAGGGACACCCCACCGATCTCGCCGAACTCCACGGCCGCCGCGTGATCGTGTGTTCCGAGGTCAAGCCGGGTGACCGTTTCGACGAGGCCCGGGTCAAACTCCTGACCGGCGGCGACCGCATCAAGGCACGCCGGATGCGCCAGGACTTCTTCTCCTTCGCCCCCACCCACAAACTCTGGCTCCTGGGCAACCACCGCCCCGAGGTCGGTACCGGCGGCTACGCCTTCTGGCGCCGGATGCGTCTGATCCCCTTCGACCGTGTCGTCTCCGACCACCAGAAGATCGACAACCTCGCCGACATCCTCGTCACCGAGGAAGGCCCCGGCATCCTGAACTGGCTCGTCACCGGAGCCCATCAGTACCTCAACAGCCCACGCGACCTCACCGGACCCGAAACCGTCCGCATCGCCACCACCGCCTACGCCGAGACCGAGGACCACACCGGCCGTTTCCTCACCGAACGCTGCACCCTCCAGCCCCACCACCGTGTCGAACAGGCCCGCCTCTACAACGCCTACAGAACCTGGTCACGCGCCGAAGGCATCACCCCCACCTCCTCCCGCGCCTTCGCAGCCCGCGTCCGCGAAACCATC
This sequence comes from Streptomyces sp. SM11, assembly GCF_002910905.1. Classification (GTDB taxonomy): domain Bacteria; phylum Actinomycetota; class Actinomycetes; order Streptomycetales; family Streptomycetaceae; genus Streptomyces. The sequence continues at coordinate 17,540 of NZ_NEUE01000147.1, forward strand.
GGACTGTCCTCACCCAAAGAAATGCTCCTCTCCAACCAACGCAAGCACTACCCCGGCATCC
>NZ_NEUE01000148.1 GCF_002910905.1 Streptomyces sp. SM11
CTGCCCGTCCCGGTCCGAGTGCTGGGCGCCTTCGACGGTCTTGGCATTGCCTTGGAGGCTGAACCCGTCCTCGCGCAACACGGCCGCCACCGTGTCCGCCGAGACCCGGTGGCCCTGCCGGGTCAGCTCGGCGGCCAGCTGCCGCGTCGACTTCACCGTCCACCGCAGCGGCGACATCGGATCGCCGCGCACGTCCGGCTCCACCAAGGCCAGCAGCGCGGGCCGCAGTCCCGGATCCAGGTCCACCGCCCGTTTGCGGCCCCCGCCCGCCCGGCGGACCCGCCCCAACAGCACCTCACCGGACTCCAGTTCAGCAACCCCGCGCGACACAGTCCCCTCACGCACCCCCGCCGCACGGGCCACGGCCCGGATGCCGCCATGCCCCAGCGACCGCGCTTCGGCCCCTATGGCCAGCCGACGCTGACGCTCGTCCAAGTGCGGAAACAGCGCCTGAAACTTCACCGCCAGGGCGGTCTCGATCCCCTCCGGTCTCCCCATACCACAACAACGAGGCTCGACCACGGAAGCGACGGCTTGTTTCCCGGCAGGCCCTAACTCCCCGGCCTTGGAAGTTCTCCCCTGAACTTGGACAGCCTCATACTGGGACGATTCGTTCCGGAGGAAGCAGTTCCAGGTAGTGAGTAAGAAGAGCAACAGCAGCAAGCGCTATACGGCCGAGTTCAAGCGGGATGCCATCGGGTTGGCCCGCTCGTCGGACAAGACGGTGACCGAGGTCGCCCGCGACCTCGGGGTCAGTCCCGAAGGCCTGCGGGGTTGGGTGAAGCAGGACTCCGTGAGGTGGTGCCGGGTGTTGAGGAGGCGTTTGCCGCCGCGTACGACCCGCACCCGCCCGGCACGCCAGTCCTTCACGGCGGCGGCATGCCGTGCTTCAAGGGTGGTGAGTCGACGCGACTTCTGAAACCACTCACCCCTGGACCGGTATCCACCGGCCGCACGGTTGGTGCCCTTCTGCCCGAGCGGGAGGGACAGGCGGTGCCGCAGTGTCCGGACCCCGGCCTCCAGCGACCGGATGTGTGCGGCCTGGCAGCGACGGGCGAGCGCCCACTGATCATGACTGGCCTTGGTGATCGCCCCGGCGATCCGCGACGACGACACCTTCGTCAGCCCCCGCTTACGCGCAGCCCAGGAATCAGCACCAGGTTCCAGACCCTGCGCGCAGCGAACCTTCAGGTCACGTGAAGCGAGCACGCCCTGATGTTCACCGACCGCCCGCAGCACCCGCTCATCCTGCGGGGTGAGGTGTTTGAGACGGTCCCGGACCGCCACCCCCGAAGGTCCGGGCACCACGAACGGGCCGCCAACGCGCGCACACCATCCACCACCACACCCCCGCCCCAAAGCCGTGCAACCTGTCACCCGGCACAACGAGCAACCATCATCAAGGTCACCCATTCGACCCCAGAACACCCGTACCCGGTTTCCCGCCCTCACCCGTCACACCACCG
>NZ_NEUE01000149.1 GCF_002910905.1 Streptomyces sp. SM11
CGGCACGGGCGGCGGACCGGGCACCGGAGTGGGCGGGCCCGGTACGGGCGGAGGCGTCGGCGAGGGCGGTACGGGGTCGGGGTACGGGTGGGTCATCGCGTTCCTCCACAACGGCACGAACAGGACAGATGGAGCTCTCCTCCACCGTCTCCCGGTGCGGTTGCCCGCGCCTGCCGAGTCCACACGTACGCCCGGCGACAGCGGCGCACGAAGCCGTGTGCCGACGCGTTCCGGCCCGCCCGGAGCGGGCAGGACTCGGGCAGGGTGCCCGGACCCGACAGGTCTCCGTGACCACCACCGCCGTTACGAGAGGTGTCCCTCATGCCCCTGCCGAGTGTTCTCGCCGTCCACGCCCATCCGGACGACGAGTCCCTGTTCTGCGGGGGCGTCCTCGCCCAGCACGCGGCCGCCGGGGCCCGCACGGCGGTGGTCACGGCGACCTGGGCGGAGGGCACACACCGGGCCGTCGAGCTCGCCCGGGCCCTCGACGCCCTGGGCGCGGGCGAGCCACGGCTGCTCGGCTACGCGGACGCCCGCGTACCGGAGTCGGCCCCGGGCAGGCCCCGATTCCTCGACGCACCACTGGACGAGGCCGTGGCGGCCGTGGTCGGCCACATCCGTGAGGTCCGGCCGGAGGTCGTGATCACGACGGACGCCTACGGAGGCATGACCGGCCACCCCGACCACGTACACGCCCACCGGATCACCACGCTGGCGGTCCGGGCCGCCGGCCTCCCCCGCTTCTGTCCAGGATCCGGCGATCCTTGGCAGCCGAGCGCCCTCTACCTCGCCACGCACCCCCGCTCGGCGGCCGTCCCGGTGGGCGGACGGCTGGCCCGGCCGGGCACCCCGGCAGACGCGCTGTACTCCTCGGAAGACACATGGATCACCACGACCGTCGATATCGGCCCCTGGTTTCCGCAGAAGCTGGCCGCGATCCTCGCGCATCGCAGCGAGGTGGACCGAGGAGCGGCACCGGGCCGGATCGCCGCCCTGCCTCCGGCGGTTCAGCGCGAGGTGCTGGGCACCGAGTGGTACATCCGCCAGGACCTCACGCCCCGTGGCGGATCCGACACGGAACTGAGCTCCTGACATGCCCCGGGCCATGTGCTGCCGGGGCGTGGCCGGTCAGAACAGCTCGGGGCGGTTCCTGAGCTGCCGCTCCGCCTCCCGGACGAGCCCGGCCGACACCTCGGGCGCCTCGTCGGGGTGGCGTTGCGCCCACTTCGCCGCGTACGGGCACAGCGGAACGACGGGGACGCCCTCGCGGGCGGCCATGGCGTAGAACTCCCTCACGAGCGCCCCCGCGATGCCCTTGCCCTCATGTTCGGGCCGGACGACGGTGTGCACGGCAACAAGCGCGCCGGGAGCCGGGTCCATGACGAAGTACGCGATGGTCCCGGCCGGCTTGCCGTCCTCGTACGCCACCAGGCTGCCGTGCTCCCGGTCGTCCCTGACCTCTACGGCTGCGCTCTCCGCCATGGCTCAGCTCCTGCTCTCTCGTTCGTGGGGGCGCGGACGATGGCCTCAGCCGCCCGCGACGACCGCCTGTGGGCTCCGCTCCGTACGGGTCCCGGGAACCGGCGCCGAGGCGTCTGAGCCGAGCGCCACGATCCGGTTGTCCGCGTCCACGTGCACGACCCGCGGCACGAGGGCACGGGCCTCAGCATCGTCGACCTGTGCGTAGCTGATCAGGATGACCAGGTCACCGGGGTGCACGAGGTGTGCGGCCGCACCGTTGATCCCGATGACACCGGAGCCGCGCTCGCCCTCGATGACGTAGGTCTCCAGACGGGCGCCGTTGTCGATGTCGACGATATGGACCAGCTCGCCGGGCAGCAGGTCGGCGGCCTCCATCAGGGCGGCGTCGATCGTCACGGAGCCGACGTAGTGCAGGTCGGCCTGGGTGATGGTGGCCCGGTGAATTTTGGACTTGAACATTGTACGTATCATCGAGGCACTCCTGGACGTAGGCTCCCTGCCTGCGTATTTGCAGGTCAAGGGCTGTTTCCTCACCCTACAACGAGTCGCATGTCCGGGCAGCGTTCCCCAGGTTTCCCAGGACTCATGCTGACCACTTGCCGACTTTCCTGACACGTCGCCAGGTGCTCGCAGGGGGCCTTCGCCCACCCTCCTGAGACCCACCGCGACGACGGCACAAGCCTACGCAGCCCCTCCGGGGGTGTCCGTGATCACCGTCACCCCCGGCGGTTCTGGGCGGCGGCGCGAGCCGATGCCCCGATCAGGCCCCGGCCGGCCTCAAGGAGCCACCTCTTTTCGGGCTCTCCTGTCATATGTGTGGGGGCTCTGAGCTGGGCTGATACGTGAAACACGCCGCTCTCTGTGAACCTTGAGGTGTCTAGCAACAAGGTTGATCAAGCAGAGAAGCGGCGTGTCTATCTTCAGCATATGGAAGCGGACCCTGATGGTCGAAAGGCCGTGGTCGAAGGGGTCCGCTTCGACGGGAACGAACAGTGCGTGATCGTGTCGGTACGGCCCGAAGCGCGGCGGCGGCAGCGGTGTGGGATCTGTGTCCGGCCCGCGTCCTGGTACGACGGTGGCCGGGGACGGCGCCGGTGGCGGGCCCTGGACCACGGTGCGGTGCGGGTGTTCCTGGAGGCTGATGCGCCTCGGGTGGCCTGCCGGGAGCATGGGCCGACGGTCGTCGCGGTGCCCTGGGCCCGTCATGGTGCCGGGCACACCCGCGCTTTCGACCAGCGGACCGCGTGGCTGGCCGCGGAGTGCTCGAAGTCCGCGACGGCGGTGTTGATACGGACGTCCTGGCGGACGGTGGGCCGGATCGTCGAGCGCTACGTCGCCGACCGCGACGGGGCCGTCGACCGACTGGCCGGGCTGCGGCGGGTCGGGATCGACGAGATCTCCTACAAGCGCGGCCACCGCTACATGACCTGCGTGGTCGACCATGACACCGGACGAGTGGTGTGGATGGCCGACGGCCACGGCAAGGACGTCATGGACGCCTTCTTCGACCAC
>NZ_NEUE01000150.1 GCF_002910905.1 Streptomyces sp. SM11
CCGGCCCGGCCGGGCGCGGTGTCGATGAGCGTCATCGTTCCGCCTTCCGCAGGACGGGAGCGGGGACGTCCGGCGGACCCCCCGGTACGGACAGGGCCACGGGCCCCCGGTCCCGGGCGGGCCGCCTCCCCCGCTTCAGCAGCACGACCCCGACCGGCACCCCGACCAGGGCGGTCCAGGCGCCGACGGGCGTCTCGACCGGGGCGAGTGCCAGCCGGGCCGGCTGATCGGCGCACAGCACGACGATCGCGCCGCACACGGCGGACCGGACGAGCCACCCGGCCGCGCCGCCGTCCGGGCGGAGACTGCGGGCGAGGTGCGGGGCGAGGAAGCCGACCCAGGCCACCGGCCCGCAGACCGCGACGACGGGGGCGATGAGGACGACGGCGATGCCCAGCGCGGCCACCCGCGCCCGCTCGACGCGAATGCCCAGGGCACGGGCGTCGTCGTCGCCCAGCCGCAGCACACCGAGCACCGGCACGCACAGCACCAGCGCGGGGACGGCCACGGCGAGCCAGGGCAGCAGACCGGTGACGTCGTCCCAGGTGCGGGCGGACAGACTGCCCAGCAGATAGCGGTAGATGAGCTGGAGGTCGAGCTGATCGGCCATGACCATGAGCACCAGCAGCCCCGCCTGGAGCGCGGCGGCGACGGCGGCTCCGGTCAGCAGGACTGCCGAGGGGCTCCGCCCGAATCCGGCGGCGACCAGGGTGAGCAGACCGCCGAACGCCGCCCCGGCCAGGGCCAGGAACGGTTGCAGTCCGAGGGGCACCGTCAGGGCCAGCACCAGCGGTGCGGCGACACCCAGGGCGGCCCCGGAGGAGACCCCCAGCATCTCCGGAACGGCCAGCGGGTTGCGCAGGGCCTCCTGGAGGACGAGGCCCGCCGCACCCAGGCAGGCGCCGGCGAGCAGCGCCAGCACCAGGCGGGGCAGCCGCAGTTCGGTGACGACGAGCCCCGCGAGTCCGTCGGACCCCAGCACGGCCGGGAGCCTGGCGGGCGGGACGTACGGCGTGCCGAGGCTGAGCGCGCAGACCGCGCTCGCCAGGGTCGCCGCGCCCAGGCAGAGCGGCGCCAAGGGCGGGCGCCTCACCGCAGTGCGGCCGTCGCCTCGTCGAGGACGACGCCCAGGGACCGGGTGCCGCGCCCCTTCGCCCACACCTCGGAGTCGACCTCGATGACCTTGCCGTTCTTCACGGCCGGGATCCGTGACCAGAGCGGGTTCCCGGCCAGCTTGTCGGAGAGCTTGCCGTCCGGCGCACCGAAGGAGAGGGTCTCCACGAACAGGACGTCGACGTCCCGGGCGAGGATCTCCTCCAGGCTGTAGCTGCCGTCGACGCCCCGGCTCTTCCAGGGGTAGTGGGAGATCTTCGGGAACAGTCCGGCCGCCACGTCGGTCTCCGGGGTGGCCACTCCGAAGTTCTCGTCGCTGCCGTAGATGATCAGCGCGGTCCTGTCGCTCTTCCGCTTCTCCGCCTGTGCCAGCCGGGTGCGGAAGGCCTTCTCCGCCTTCTCGCCCTGTTCGGTGCGGCCGGTGAGCGCGGCGAGGTCCCGCAGGTAGCCGACGCTGTCCTGCCAGGAGCCGGGCTGGACCGGCCAGAACGTCGTGGCGCCCTTCAGCGCGGGGGCCAGCTTGCCGTGCGTGTCGTCCAGGCCGATCACCAGGTCGGGGCGGTGAGACAGGATCGCTTCGACCTCGGGGCTGAGGAAGCCGCCGGGCACGACCGGTATCTTCGCCGCCTTCTCCTCGCCCAGGAACTTCGGGTGCGCCAGCACCTGGGAGTTGGTGGCGGTGGGGGTCATGCCCAGCTCGACGAGGATGTCGTCGCAGAGGGCGACCAGGCAGACGATCCTCTCCGGCGGCTTCGGCAGGGAGACCGTGACGCCCTTGGCGTCGGTGATCCGGGTGGCGGCCTCGATGGGCCGCACCTCTGTCGTCGTACGGGGTCCGGCCCCGTCCCCCGGAGCGGCGGCCGGTCCGCCGGTGCCGGCCTCCTCGGCTCCGCAGCCGGCCAGCAGGCCTCCCAGTACGGCGATCGCGGCCCAGCGGCGGACTCTCAGCGCGGTTCGTGGCATCGACGGTCCCTCAACGTTCCTGTGCGGTCCCGGGGATGCGGCTGTGAAGACGGCGGAGCCCCGGGAGCGATCCCCGCCACGAGCCGAAACCATACACATGATTATCATTTCCATTAAAGTCGGCAAGGTTCTCGGCGAGACCCACCGGCCACCGCCACCCCCCGCCGCCTCCACAGACCCCACTCACCCGCCGACTTCAGGAGTTCGCCATGCCGCACATCCCACGCCCCGGTCCCCAGGCCTCCCACGCGCCGCCGCGCCTCCTGGTCGCCGACCAGGTCGCGGGGCGGATCAGCCTGCTGGACCTCCCGGACGGCACGGAGCGGGCGGAGCTGAACCACCGGCACCTGGCCGAGCACGCGGGCTTCCTCGCCCTGCCGGGCGACCTCACCGCATGCGTGGACGACCGCGCGGGCGAGCTGCTGGTCCTCGCCCCCTACGGCCCCGGAGCGGGCCGGCCGCTGGTCCGCCGGCGGATACCGGTCGCGGTCCCCGCCGAGCACCTGGCGGCGGATCCGGCAGGACGGCACCTCGCGGTGACCACCGGCCTCGGCCGCAACGAAGAGGCCTGGACCGGACTTCTGACGACCGTCGACCTCGACGCACCGGACGGCGCCGTCGCCGTACGCGTACGGGGGCGCACCGGCGAGCCGGGGGTCACGGTCCTCGGCGGGCCGTCCCCGCTCGTGGTGCTGCGCCACCGGGAGCCGGGTGAACTGCTGGTCCACCGGCACCGCGACCTGATGCGTTCGGTTCCCGCCTGCCCACCGGCGGCCCCGGTCCGGCGGATCGCCCTGCCGGACGACGACGGGCACGGTGACGCCCACGACCCGGCCACCGGGCGGGTGTTCGCCGCCGCGGGCTCGGGGGTACATCGCGCACGGCGGGCGGGGGACGGCCTCGCACCCGAGGCCCCCCTGGCCTGGTCCGCCGACGGACGTTCCGGCGGGCGCGGCTACTACCTGCGGCTCGACCCCGTGCGGCGCATGCTCTGGTCCTGCGTACGCGGCGGATCGACTGACCCCGGGCAGTGGCCCGACTGGTCCAACGACGCCTGGTGGCACCACCTCGACACGGGCGTCACGGGCCGGCTGGGCCTGGGCCCCGGGCTGGTGTTCCGGCTCGCGGTGACCGCACGCCACATCGCGTACACCCGGGTCCATCCGGACGGCGACGAGCTCATCCTGCTCACCGCGCCCCCGGCAGCCGGATCCCGCCCGGAGGTCGGCGCCCGGCTACCCCTGCCCGCCATGTCCGGCGCACCCCGGCGCGGCGGGACCCCCTGGGACGGCGTGCAGCGGCGGGCCGTCGCCGCCTCCCCCGGCGGAGGTCTGGTGGCGGTCAGCCGGGGAGGCCATGGCGAGGTCCACGTCTTCGACGCGGACCGGGCGGCCCAGGTCACGACCCTGACGGTCCCGACGCCCCTGGACGACGGCGGTCACCTCGCGCTCGTCACGCCCGGGGACGGGGCGCACGCCGACCCGGTCGGCCGCTGAGAACGACATCGGCGGGTGGTGGCGCGGCGGGGCCGCCGTGCCACCACCCGCGACCCTCGGCGCGCTCGGCCCCGTGTCACCGGGAAGGCGGCTGGCGTGTCACCAGGAGGACTTGGTCACGCCCGGAAGGAATCCCGCGTGGGCCTGCTCGCGCATCCGGACCCGGGAGAGGCCGAACCCGCGCAGATACCCCCGGGGCCTGCCGTCGACGCTGTCCCGGTTGCGGACCCGCGTGGCACTGGCATCGCGCGGCTGACGCCGCAACTCCTCGACGGCGGCGACACGTTCGCGCTCCGGAGTACCGGGCCGGCGAATGGTCTCCTTGAGCTCGGCCCTGCGGGCGGCGTAGCGGTCGACGGTCGCCCGGCGCCTGTCGTTCCGCGCGATCTTGCTCTTCTTCGCCATCAGACCTTCCCTCCGCGCGCACGGATGCGCGCGACCGCGGCTTCGACGCCGATGATGTCGACGGTCTTGATCGCCCGAGCACTCAGCGTGAGGCGTACATACCGCCCCTCACCGGACAGCCAGTACCGCTTGCGCTGGACATTCGGGTCGAACCGGCGGGACGTCCGACGGTGCGAGTGGGAGATGTTGTTGCCGAATCCCGGCTTCGAGCCGGTCAGTTGGCAGTGGGCGGACATGAAAAGTTACCTGCCTCTCCTTCGACGCATCCATTATTGGAAATGGAAACCATTGCCATATAGTAGCGCCCATGGCTCGCAACGAAGTACGCCCGGTCATCAAGCTCCGCTCCACCGCGGGGACCGGCTACACCTACGTCACCCGCAAGAACCGGCGGAACGACCCCGACCGGATGGTGCTGCGCAAGTACGACCCGGTCGCCCGTCGCCATGTCGACTTCCGCGAGGAGCGCTGAGGCGCCCGACCACAGTTCACCTCCCCCGGCACTCCGCTGAACCCCACTGCTAGGACACCGCCATGAAGCCCGGAATCCACCCCTCCTACGGCCCCGTCGTCTTCCGCGACAAGGCCGCCGACTTCGCGTTCCTGACCCGTTCGACCATGACCAGCGACCGCACCGTCGCGTGGGAGGACGGCAACACCTACCCGGTGGTCGACGTGGAGATCTCCTCCGCGAGCCACCCCTTCTACACCGGCACCGCCCGCGTCCTGGACACCGCCGGACGCGTGGAGCGCTTCGAGCGCCGCTACGGACGCGGTGAGGCCCGGTGAGCGAGCACCGCACGAAGCTGCCCGTCGTCATCGTCTGCGGCCTGCACTCCGAGGCGCGCCACGAAGTGGTGGAAGGGCTGCTGCGGGACGTTCCGCACAGCGTCGCGCTCCACCACGACCTGTCGACGGCCACCGGTGGGACGGTTCGCCGCTCCCTGCGGGACGCTGGCGGCGAGCTGGCTTCCGGTGAGGCGCCACTGGTCAACGAATGCGCCTGCTGCGCGCTGCGCGAGGACCTCGTCCCCGAACTCGAACGGCTCGCGGCGGACGGGGTGACCCGCCTCGCCGTGCTGGAGCTCTGGGACTCCGTCGAGCCGAAGTCCATGGCCGAGGCGATCGCCGCGCACACCGACGCCGCCGAGGTGACGAACGTGTTCGCGGCGGTCGACCCCGCCCTGGTCCTGCCCTGTCTCTCCAACGGCGACGATCTGGCCGAGGCCGGTCTCGCAGCGGCGCCGGCCGACCGGCGGACCATCGGCGACACCTGGGCCCGGCAGGTGGAGTACGCCCCCGTCTTGGCGGTGGCACCGAGCCCGGCGGCCGACGACGAGGACCGCGCGCTGATCCGGCAGCTCCACCCGACGGCTCGTCAGGCTGTAGCCGGATCAACCGAGCTGGCCCGTCTCGCGTTCGCCGGATTCGACGTGGAGGCGGCGGACGCGGGTCAGCACCCGGCCTGCGCACTGCTGCCGCAGGAGGCGGAGGAGGCCGGGGTGGGCACGCTCGTCTGGCGCCGGCACCGGCCCTTCCACCCCGAGCGCCTCTTGGACGCGCTGGAGGACCTGAGCTGCGCGGCGGCCCGCAGCCGGGGCCGGTTCTGGCTCGCGGACCGGCCCGACACCCTGCTCTCCTGGGATGCGGCGGGCGGCGCGCTCTGCGTGGAGAACACCGGCCCCTGGCTCGCCTCGCTCCCGGACGCCGCCTGGTCCATGGTGCCGCCCTACCGGCGGGCGGCCGCCGCACTGGACTGGCACCCCGAACACGGCGACTGCTGCCAGCACCTGGTCTTCGTCTCCCCCGGCCTCGACCGCGACGGCCTGACCGGGCTGCTGGACTCCTGCCTGCTCACGGACGAGGAGTACGGCTCCGGCCGGGACGCGTGGAAGAACCTGCCCGCCGCGTTCGACTCGCTCCTCGACCCGGTCCACTGACCCGACCCGTACCGCCGCGTCCCCGCCCCCGAAACCCCGTCGCCCCGTAACCCACCGAACACGAGGAAGCCTCATGGCACGTCAGCCGGACCCCCGCAAGCAGCTCAAGAACCGGCCGAACCCCCTGGACGCCGCCAGGATCACGTACATCGACTACAAGGACACCGATCTGCTGCGGAGGTTCATCTCCGACCGGGGGAAGATTCGCAGCCGACGGGTCACACGGATCAGCACCCAGCAGCAGCGCCGGATGGCCGCCGCCATCAAGAACGCCCGCGAGATGGCCCTGCTCCCGTACTCCGGACCTGCGACGGGCAAGTAGCGCGCGGCGTCCCCGCCCCTGCGGCGGGGACGCCCACGGCTCGGGATGCAACACGGCGGCAGCCCGGGGAACATGGACGCATGGGCAGAGAGATCCCCGAGAAGGACGCCCCGGGTCCGAGGTCATCGGGTCCGGGAACAGCGGGCCGGCGGGGCGGTCCGCCGCACCAGGGCCTCGCTCTCGCCGCCGTGCTGTTCGCCGTGTCGATGGCGTTCATCGACCAGACCATCGTCGCGATCGCCGCCCGGACATCGTCGACGAACTAGGGCTCACCTCCTCGCAGATGCAGTGGGCCGTCAACGCCTATCTGCTGACGCTGGCCACCTTCTTCGCACTCGGCGGACGGCTGTCCGACATCTTCGGGCACCGCCGCGTGATGCTGATCGGCACCCTGGTCTTCGTCATCGCCTCCGCACTGTGCGGCGCCGTGCCCTCCGGGGACTTCGCGCAGGCCTGGCTGATCGGCTTCCGGGCCGTCCAGGGCATCGCGCGGCCCTGATGTTCCCCGCCGCGCTCGCCGTGGTCATCGCCGTGTTCCCGGTGGAGCGGCGCGGACGGGCACTGGCGCTGTTCTTCGGGGTGTCCGGGGCGCTCACCGCCGTCGGGCCCCTGCTCGGCGGCTGGCTCACCGCGTGGACCTGGCGGGCGATCTTCTGGGTCAATGTCCCTATCGCCGCCATCGCCGTCGTACTGGCACTGGTGGCCCGCATCCCGGACCGGTCCCGCCGCGAGCCGCTGGACCTGCCCCGGCGCGGCGCTGGTCGCCGTCGGCATGGGGCTGACGGTGCTGGGCCTGCAGCAGGCGGGGACCTGGGGCTGGGACTCCGTCGCCACCTGGGCCTGCATCGCGGGCGGGCTGGCGGTGTTCTGCCGGTTCGAGCTGCGCACACGCTTCCCGTTGATCAAACTGCGGGTCTTCCGCGACCGGGCGTTCAGCGTCGACAACGCGGTGTTGTTCTTCACCATGATGGCGTTCGTCCCGGTCTTCTTCTTCGCCTCCGTGTACGCGCAGGTCTCGCTGAGCGCCTCGCCGAACCAGGCCGCGCTGTATCTCCTGTACTTCTTCATCGGCTTCGGGATCGCCTCCCAGTGGGGCGGCCGGATCCTCGACAAGCGCGGCGCGCGTCCCGCGATGAAGCTCGGCACGGCGCTCGGTGCGGTCGGGTTCGCCCTGTGGGCGGGAAAGCTGACATCCCTGTCCATGCACGACCAGTGGCTGTACGTGGCGATGGCGGGCATCGGACTGCTGCTGGCGCCGGCCTCCACGGACGCGGTGAACCGGGCGATCGACGCCGGTTACGGCGAGGTCACCGGCATCACCCAGACCGTGCGCAACTTCGCCGCCGGCATCGGTCTTGCCGTCTACGGCACGATGCTGACCCGTACGACGATCACCAAGGTGGACGGGACGCTGCGGACCAAGGGCGTGCCGGACGGTGAGTCGCGCGACATCGCCGAGTCCATCGCGCAGTCGGTGACCGGCCATGCGGACTCCCGGGGGCCCGCCGGCTCGGGACCGGTGGCCGAGACCATCCGGGACTCGATGGCGGCGATCCGGATGGACTTCGCCGAGGCGAACCAGTGGGTGTTCTACGGGATGGCCATCGCCCTGGACGTCGCCTTCCTGATCTCGCTGCGCCATCCGGGGACCCGGGTGACGCAGGAGTCCTCCGGATAGCGAAGGGTGTGCCCGGTACCGGGCGGGTCCGGTGACGAACCGACCGGGGCGGGTCGCTGCAGACCGCGGCGGAAACGGCTGGGGCGACCACATGGCTCCCGGTCGTCGTGGACGGGGGCGTGTGCGGGGCACGCCGGGCGGGGCGGGACGCGGGACACGGTCGGGCGGGGACGGTGTGGTGCTCCGTCACCCCGCCGTCGGCACGCCCCGGCGATTCAGATGGATCAGTGGATCAGGTGGATCAGAAGGCGAACACGGCGTTGTCGTTCATGCTGCCCGCCATCTCGCAGGCGTTGCCGTACGTGGTGCTGAACTGGACCGGCTTGCCCTGCCAGACGCCGTGGGCGGTCACCACGACCGGGTCCCACTGGCGGGTACAGGTCCGGTTCGACGGGCCGACGGTCAGTTCGGAGAACTTCCCCTGGACCGCGGCCAGTTCCTTGCAGGCCGCGGCGGGATCGGGGTGCGTTCCCTCGGCGGTGGGGGCACAGGTGAGCGTGACGGCCCGCTCCACGGTGGCGGTCTGCGGGTCCTCGCCGCGGGCGACGGTGAGCACGAGCGCGGAGGGTGCGTAGAGGCTCTCCGCCTTGGCCGGTGCGGCCTGCGCGGTGGCGGTCGCGAAACCGCCGAGCAGAAGGGTGCTTGCGGTGATGGTTGCGAAGATAGCGTGAGAGTTGCGTCGCATCGGTGAAAACTCCTCGATCGGGTGCCTGATTGCGGTCAGGAGTCTTACGTATGCGGAAAGTAAGCGCACATCGACGGCCAGCTTCCAGCCGTAGGCGAACGTTCGAACCGACCGAATGGTCATTCGGGCAGCTCAGGCGCCTCGCGCGACCCGTCCAACATATGGACGGACTTCGGCAGTTCAATCCGAGACCAACGCCTGACCTGCGGATACATCCGAACGACCCGATGCGCCAAACCGCCGCTTCGGCCGGAAAGTACCGCCACCCGGGAGCCTGGCGACCGCCGCCACCCCCGGCGAGCCGTTCGAAGATCACACGGAGGACACGATTCCGAATATCTCTTGACCAAGGAAACTTAGGCAAGGCTACCCTCACAATCGTGATCGCTCCTGCCCTCGACCGAGAAGACCCACCGCCGCGTCGGCGCTCCGCGCCCGCTGCCGGTGTTCCCGCCCTGACCGCCGCCGGCGGGCCCGGCACGTCCGTGTCCTGCCCGGTCCCGGAATCCGACGCCGGCCTCGACGCCCGCGACATGACGATCGCGTACGACCGCACGGACGTCGTGCACGGGGCCGATCTGCGGCTGCCGCGCGGTCGCGTCACCGCGCTCATCGGGCCGAACGGCAGCGGGAAGTCCACCCTGTTGCGGGCCGTGGCCCGGCTGCACAAGGCCCGTACCGGCACCGTGACCGTGACGGCCCAGGCCCAGGCCCGGGCCGAGGACGCCGGGCCCGTCGACGCCCTAGCGCTGTCGCGCTCCGACTTCGCCCGCCGCGTCACCCTGCTCGCGCAGAGCCGGACCGCGCCGGCCGGACTCAGCGTGCGCGACGTGGTCGGATTCGGCCGGCATCCCTACCGGGGCCGGGTCCGGGGGAACGATCCGGACGGCGCCCGGATGATCGAGCACGCGCTGACCGTCACGAACCTCGCCGGGTTCGCCGACCGCGGGGTGGAGAGTCTCTCCGGCGGGCAGCTGCAACGCGTCTGGTTCGCCTCCTGCCTGGCCCAGGACACCGACGTACTCCTGCTCGACGAGCCGACGACCTATCTCGACCTGCGCTACCAGGTGGAGATCCTCGACCTCGTCCGCGATCTCGCCGACAACCACGGTGTCACCGTCGGGGTCGTGCTGCACGACCTGGACCAGGCCGCCGCCGTGGCCGACCAGGTCGTCCTCCTCTCGTCCGGACGGATCGTCGCCGCGGGCACGCCCGCCGAGGTGTACGCCCCCGAGCGGCTCAGCGACGCCTACGGCATCCGCATCGACGTCGAACCCGACTCCTCCACCGGCATCCCGCGCACCCGCGCGGTCGGCCGCCACCACCTTCGTTCCGAAAGGCCCTGAACACCCTCATGAAGAACCAGCACCTGACCTGGCCCGCGCTCGCCGCCGCGGCCGCGGCCGCGCTCGCCCTCACGGCCTGCGGCACCACCGAGGCGCCGAAGAAGGAGTCCGCCGGGGACAACGCGGTGACGGTCACCGACTCGCGCGGCAAGAAAATCACGCTCGACGGGCCGGCCAAGCGCGTCGTCGGCACCGAGTGGAACGTCGTCGAGACGCTCGTCACGCTGGGCGTCCAGCCGGTCGGCGTGGCCGACGTCAAGGGCTACACCGCGTACGACAAGGCCGCGCCGCTCACCAAGGGTGTCAAGGACATAGGCACCCGGGGCGAGCCCAGCGTCGCCACCGTCGCCGGTCTGGAGCCCGACCTCATCATCGCCACCACCGACCTGTCCGACTCCGCCATCGCGCAGCTGTCCAAGGCCGCCCCGGTCGCCGTGGTGCGCTCGGCCGACGCGAGCCGGCAGATCGACCAGATGGTCGACACCCTCGAACTCATCGGCCGGGCCACCGGCACCGAGGGCAAGGCCAAGTCCGAGGTCGAGTCCTTCCGCAAGGCGGTCGCGGACGGGAAGAAGAAGCTCACGGACGCCGGTCTCGCAGGTGAGAAGGTCGCGTTCGCCGACGGCTGGCAGGAGGGCAACCAGGTCTCGGTGCGCCCGTACGTCAAGGGCTCGCTGCTCTCCGACGTGAACACCGAACTCGGCCTCGTCGACCCGTGGAAGCTGGAGGGCGACAAGGCCTACGGTCTGGCGGCGACCGATGTGGAGGGCCTCACGAAGATCGGCGACGCCCAGTTCGCCTACATCGCCAACGACTCCGACGGCGGCGACCCGTTCGCCGACGGCCTCAAGGACAACGCGGTGTGGAAATCCCTCCCGTTCGTCAAGAACGACGAGGTCCACCGCCTGCCCGACGGCGTCTGGATGTTCGGCGGCACCGCGTCGATGCGCGCGTACATCGACGCCCTCGTCGGCGCGCTGACCGCCTGACGATGAGCACACGCACCACATCCGCCCCGCCCGCCGCCGTGCAGTCGGTGGCGGGCGCGGCCGCTCCAGCCGGGACGGAGTCCCCGGCCGGAGCCGGCCGACCGGCCCGTCGCGGCCGGATGTTCCTCCTCGCGCTCGCCGCGCTCCTCGCCCTGGCCGCCCTCGCGACCGTGCACGTGAGCCAGGGCACCGCCGCCGTCGATCTGCACACGCTCTGGCAACTGGCCACCGGCGCCGCCTCCGACCGGACCGCCGACGAGCAGACGGCCGCCGTGGTCCTGGACTCCCGGCTGCCCCGGCTCGCCGCGGGGCTCCTCGTCGGCTGCGCGCTCGGCGCGGCGGGCGCCGCGCTCCAGTCGGTGTCCCGCAACATGCTGGCCTCCCCCGACACGCTCGCCGTGAACGCGGGCGCGTATCTCGCGGTGGTCGCGGTCGCCGCGTTCGGCATCACGCTGCCCGCGTTGCCTGCCGGGGCCACGGCGTTCCTCGGCGGGCTGCTGGCGGCGGGTGTAGTCCTCGGCCTGTCGCGGGCGGGGGCCGGGCCCATCCGGCTGGTGCTGGCGGGTTCGGCGCTCACCCTCGCCCTGTCCGGGCTGAGCGGGATGCTCCTGCTCCTGCGCTCCCAGCAGACGACCGGGCTGTTCGCCTGGGGCAACGGTTCGCTCGCCCAGATCGGCATGCAGTCCATCGACCGGCTCGCCCCGGTCGCGCTCCTCGCGTTCGCCGGGCTCATGCTGCTGGGCCGGCGGCTGGACATCCTCGCCCTCGGCGACGACGGGGCGGCGGTCGTGGGGGTGAGCCCCCGGCTGACGCGCAGCATCGCCGTGATCCTCGCGGTGCTGCTGGCCGCGGTCTCCGTGGCGGTCGCGGGGCCGGTCGGCTTCGTCGGCCTGTGCGCGCCCGCCGTGGTCCGGCTGCTCAGCACATGGATCCCGGGCCTGGTCCGGCACCACACGTTCATCCCGGCGTCGGCGCTCGCGGGCGTGCTCGTGGTGCTCGGCGCGGACGTGATGCTGCGCGCGGTGTTCGGCGCCCAGGCGGGGGCCGAGGTGCCCACCGGCATCGTCACGACCTGCTTCGGCGCGCTCGTGCTCGTCTTCATGGCCTACCGGTCTCGCGACATGGGCACGGACAGCGGCTCGACGGCGTTCGCCCGGCTCCGCAGCCGGCGCGCGTTCGCCCTCACCCTGGTGGCGACGGTCGTGGCGCTGCTCGGCACGGTGCTGGCGGCGACGCTCTTCGGCGACGCGACGCTGCTCCTGGGCGATGTGGGCAACTGGCTCACCGGCCGGTCGGGACAGTTGGTCACGTACATCCTCGACACACGCGTCCCCCGGGTCGCCGCCGCCCTGCTGGCCGGTGCGGCGCTGGCGGTCGCGGGAGCCGTCGTCCAGGCGGTGTCGCGCAACCCGCTCGCGGAGCCGGGGGTCCTCGGGGTCGTCAGCGGAGCCGGGGTGGGGGCGGTCGCCGTCCTCACCGTCGTACCGCTGGCGAGCTTCTGGCTGATCGGCGGCTCCGCGCTGGCCGGTGCGACGGCCGCCGCGGCGCTGGTGTTCGGTCTTGCCGCCCGCCGTGGTCTCGAACAGAACCGTCTGGTGCTGATCGGCATCGGGGTCCAGGCGGGCGCGGGCGCGTTCGTCAGTCTGCTGATCGTGCTCACCGACCCGTACAACGAGACGAAGGCGCTGGCCTGGCTCGGCGGGTCGACGTACGGACGGACGTTCCCCGAGCTAATCCCGGTGCTGGTGGGCCTCGCCGTCGCGCTGCCCGTCCTCGTGGTGATGCGCCGCGAACTGGACCTGATCGGGCTGGACGACGAGACGCCCGCCCTGCTCGGCGTGCGGATCGGGGCCACCCGGCTGGGTCTGCTGAGCCTGGCCGTCCTTCTGACGGCGGGAGCCGTCGCCGCGGTCGGCGTGATCGGGTTCGTCGGCCTCGTCGCCCCGCACGCGGCCCGCGCCCTGGTGGGCCGCCGCCATGTGCGGGTCATTCCGGTGAGCGCGCTGCTCGGCGCGCTGCTGGTGGTCGTGTCCGACACGGTCGGCCGGACGGTCATCGCTCCGGCGCAGATCCCGGTCGGACTCCTCACCGCCGTGATCGGAGCTCCGTACTTCATGTGGCTGCTCTGGAGGTCGCGGCGCGAGGGGTGACGGTGGTGTGCGCTCCTTCCGATTTCTCCCGAGGTTCCTCGGAACGCCGGGTTCCTGGGCCGACTCGCCTACCGGTAGCGCGACATGGCCACGACCTCCTTGTCGCCGTCGGCCTGCCCCCTGCCCGAGGGCGTGCTGGACCTGGCCGGAATGAGCGCCCCGGCACAGACCGCCCGGCCGTCGCCGGAGGTGGCCGGTGCGGCGACGCCGAGGTGGTCACGGGGACGGGCGGCTCCGCTGCGCCTCGTGGATCGCGCGCCGGTGGGCGAGAGCCGGCGAGTCGAGGACGCAGCGCGTGGTCTCCCCCGATGAGGGGCGCCGGTTGGCCGGTGGCCCTGCAGGCGGCCACGGTGCGCTCGGGCATGTCTCCGGGGGCCAGGAACTCCGGTGCGGCGGCGGTCACCGGTACGGGGCCGGGCAGCCCGGTCGGTTCCTGGACCAGGGGCAGCGTCGAACCGGCGGGGTCGCCGGGGGGGGGTGGCGCAGCGGGGCGAAGGCCCCGAGGCCGATGCCGAGACGGCCGGCCGGCCGGCCAGGGCACGGTTCCAGTCGCCGGTGCGCGGGCCGACGAGCTGGGTGGCGGAGGCGTTGGTGAGCTCGGTGCCCTGCTCGCCCGTGAGCCAGTACACCACCAGGCCCTGGACCAGCAACAGTCGCTTCGCGCAGGCGAGTTGATGTGTGCCGCGGGCAGCCGCGAGTTGGTGGAGCGTGTTGAACGGGGCGTACTGGATGCCGGTCGCCCGGTACAGCTCCTCGGGCGGGACCGTGGCCCACCCCCTCTCCGGGAAACCTTCGGTGCGGCGATCGCGGTGGTGGACGGGGTCGCCGAGGAGGAACCCGCCCGCGTCGAGGAGCTCGTAGTCCACGGCCCAGCTGTCGATGCCGAGGAGTCGACCGGGCCCGCCGCGCGCGGCCCGTCGAGCACTGGCGGGCAGGGCCCCGGCCGTACGGCAGCTGCTGGACGCCGGGCGCCGCTCCATCGCGTCCGCGAGCGGGCCGCCCGGCTTCAACCAGGTCCGGGACCGCCGTACGGGAGCGCTCGCCGCGCCGGCCGAGGCCGGGACCCGAGGCGCTGGGGGAGCTGCCCACGGGACGGCTCACCGTAACGGCGGGCCGGGACGCGGGGGCCCGGCTGCTGGGGCTCTCCGACCGTCCGACCGCCGTGTTCTGCGCCAACGACCTGCTCGCCCCGGGCGGGCTGCAGTCCCTGTTCGCCACCAGGGTCTCCGCTCCGGCGATCTGACGCTGGTGGGTTACGACGACATCGAGTTCACGGCGGCCGCCGCCGTGCCGCTGACGTCCGCGCGGCAGCCGGCGGCGACCATGGGGGCGCCGGCGGCGGGTCTGCTTCTGGAGGAGACCGGGGCCGGGGCGGCGGAAGTGCCGCACGAGCACCGGAGGTGGTGTGCAGCCGGAGCTGGTGATGCGGCGCTCCCGTCTCGCCCCGCGCTGAGGCCGGGGGCCTCGGTCAGAGGTAGGCGAGGAGCCCATCCAGCGGGCGTGGCAGGCGGGTGAGGTCCAGCGCTTCCGTCAGCGCTCGCGCGTAGTGCTCCTTGCGGCCGCCGATGGTCCCCATGAACCGCCGCAGCTGCGCCTCCACGGGCCGCTCCCGCTGGGCGGGCTGCCGTTGGAAGATCCGGAAGGTGCGCAGGTCGCCCTGGTCGTCGATGGCCTGCTGGACTCCGTCGGTGCCGAGCGCCCGGATCAGCTCATCCTCCAGGTCGGCGTGGCAGGTGAAGAAACCCAGCGTCTCCAGGTCTCCGGTGGTGCGGGCGGTGCCGAAGCCGGTCCGCTCCAGGCCCTGGCGGAAGAACCGTTGCTCCGCCGCGTCGCACAGGCCGACGGGCCGGACGTCGAGGTCGTCGGGGCCCAGCAGGCGCAGGAAGCGGGTGATGCTGGTGGCGCCCCGGAGCGGCACGACCACGACGCCCTCGGCGGTGAGGGCGCGCCCCTGGCGTTCGGCGAGTGCCTCGACGGCCGCCCGGTCGCTGACGCCCTCCACGAGCACCACGGTGTGCAAACCCAGGTCGGCCGCCAGGTCACGGGCGGCCCCGGCCTCGGCGGGCGCCGGTATGTCCCCGTCGCCCGCGGCCCGGGCGATGACCGTCTGCCCGAAGCGCGTCGCTGTGTCCACGGAGCCAGTCTCGCACCATGATCGGCGGGTGCGGCAACGGTTTTCGGGTACGTCGGCGAGGATCGTTTCCGGGTACGTCAGCGGGGTGCGGGCGGCCGCCGCGCCAGGTACAGGCCGACGCCCAGGGCCAGTGCCAGAACACAGCCGGAGAAGGTCAGTCCGGCGTTCCTGAGTCCGATGCCCAGGGTGAGGGCGCCGACGCCGACGACGGGGACGGAGATGCCCAGGTAGGCGATGACGAAGAAGGCGGACACCGTCGCGGCCCGGTGCTCGGGCGGCGCCGCCGCGCTGATCGCCGTCACCGCGCCGCGGAATGCCAGCCCCTGACCGAGGCCGCCGCACAGCGCACCGGCGACGAGCACCGGCAGTGAGGCGAGCAGCAACGACACGCCCACCAGCACGAGTCCGCCGACCAGCACGAAGCAGCCGCCCGGCAGGGCCCGGCGCTCGCCGACCCGGCCCATGAGCGCCTGCCCGGCCGTCGAGGCGAGGAAGACGGAGAAGACGACGAGTCCGGTCAGGGCCAGGTTGTGGACGTCGAGCGTCTCGGCCACGAACGCGGGGGCGACCGCCGTGAAGAGACCCAGCAGGGAGAACCCGACGAAGGCGGCCAGCGCCGAGGCGGCGAACACACCGCGCACCTCGGGCGGGACGGCAAGACCCTGCGGCCGCAGCCGGAGACCGCGGACGCGAGAGGTGACCGTCTCGGGCAGGAGGCAGGTCAGCGCGGCGGCCACGGCGATCAGCGCCAGATGCACGACGAAGGGGAGCCGCAGGGGCGAGGGGGCATACTCGGCGAGGAGACCCGACAGGAGCGGCCCGCACCCCAGGCCGCCCATGTTCGCGGCGGTCGCGGCCAGTCCGGCCCTGGCCACGCGCCCCGGCGGGGCCAGCTCCATCACCGTGACCGTCGCCGCGCCGCTCAGCAGTCCGGCCGCGAACCCGGAGAGGAGACGGCCGGCGAACAGGGCGGGCAGCCCGCCCTCGAAGAGGAAGCAGAGGGTGCTTGCCGCCGAGAAGCACAGGGCGGCCAGGAGAACGGGCCGCCGCCCCGCCTCGTCGGAGACGTTCCCGGCGAGCAGCAGGGTGGCGATCACCCCGAGGGCGTAGACGGCGAACACCACCGTCACCATCAGCTCGGAGAAGCCGAGCTGTTCCCGGTAGAGGCCGTAGAGCGGGGTGGGCAGCGTGGTGCCCGCCATTCCGATGGCGAAGACGACCGCGGCGGCCGGGTAGCCCAGGCGCCTCTTCGGACGGGCGGCGTCGGTCGTCCGGCTCATGCGGCGGTCGGCGGGACCGTCGGCGCGGCGGGCGTGATGTGGGTGAGCACGCACAGCCAGCGGCCGTCGCGCCGCAGGAAGACGTCCGTGACCCATTCGTCGGCGTCGAAACGCCGGCCGTCGTAGTGGGCCGTGTTCGTCATCCGTGCGGTGATCGTGGCGCCGTCCCCGTGGACGCGGACCCTCGGCGGGCTGATGGCTCGCATCGCCGAGTGGGTGAGGTCGCCGGACTCGACGCAGCCGAGAAACGTGTCCCGGTCCGAGATGCCGGACTCGGAGACGATGGCCCACTCGTCCGCCATGAAGGCCGCCATCCGCGTCACGTCGTTCGAGACGATCGCGGCGGACCACTGCTCCACCAGGGCTGCGAGCCAGGCCTGTACCGCAGGGTCCTGGACGTCCACGGCACCGTTCGGCGGCGGCCCGGAGCCGGCTCCGCTGTCTTCCATTCTTCGAGCGTAGCCGTGGGGCAGGCGGGCCGCAGTTCATGTGCGGCCGGGCGGCCGGCCAGGAGCCGAACGGGCGGCGCACCTGGGCTGCGGCACGGTGGTGCCGCAGTCCCGGCCACTGCTCAGCGGGCCGTCGAGCAGGTCCGGCGGCCATCCGGCGGCCATGTCGAGCGCGCGGTACAGCGCGTTGAGGCAACTGTCCTCAGCGGAGCGATCAACGAGTGGCTGCGGTCCGCGTGCGCCTGCCGATCGCGGAACACCTGAGACCGAGGCGAAGCAGTGCGCTGTTCCTGGAGCACATCCCACGAAACCTGCACCAGTGGCCGGGCACTCGGATCTACGCAGGCGACGAGGCCGCCAACCGGGCCTGCGCCATGGTGAAGAGTGAACTGGCAGCCGGCATCTCGTTCATGAACAACCGCGGGCTCCTCCACTTCGACGCGCACTTCGAAAACATCCTGACCGACGGTCACCGCCTCTTCTTCGCAGGCTACGGCCTCGCACTGTCCTCCCAGTTCGAGCTGTCGCAGGACGAGGCCAACTTCTTCGACCGGCATCAGACCCACGACCGCTGTTACACGGCCACGTACCTGTTGAACTGGCTGGTCACCGCGCTTCTCGACTATCAGAGGACGGACCAGGACGGCTGCTACGAACTGGTGCGCGACTACGCCGAGGGCAAGCGCCTTGCCGGATTCCCAGAAGAGCCTCAGCGATCCTCGCCCGGCACGCGCCAGTCGCCGCCGTGACAGCGGACTTCAACCGCGGGTTCCAGGGCGAGAGCAGGAAGACCCCCTATCCGCTGGAGGAGATTCGCTGGAGGCGATTAGCCGGATCGGCCGCATGTACAGCCCATCCGTCGGCTGACGGCAATCCGTTCACCGAGCGAACCGCCGCCCAGGAGGTCCGCCGCCATGCTGTCAGACACCCCCTGGCCCGAGCAGGGGCGGTTCACCGTGGGCGCGGTGGGCCGTTCAGGCGACGGTCCACTTCTGGTTGGCGGCCCCGGTGCAGGTCCACAGCTGGGCACGGGTGCCGTTGGCCGAGGAGTTGCCGGTGGCGTCCATGCACTTGTCCGCCTGTGGGTTGACGATGTCGCGGGCGCCGGTGACGGTCCATCGCTGGTTCGGGCCGGCACTGCAGTCCCAGAGTTGGAGCTGCGCCCCGTTCGCGGTGCTGTCGCCGGTCACGTCGAGACACTTGCCGAGGGCCCTGCGGGAAGGGGGCGGCCAGTCTGCTGCGCGAGGCCCTGTCCACGGTGCGGGCCATGGGCACCACCGCGCAGATCGTCGTACGGGCCGACTCGGCGTACTTCTCGCACAAGGTCGTCGACGTCTGCCGCAAGGCCGGCGTGCGCTTCTCCCTCGCGGTCGCGGTGAAGAAGACCATCCGCACCGCGATCGAGCAGATACCCGCCGACGCCTGGACGGCGATCGCATACACGAACGCGATCTGGGACAGCGAGGAAGACCGCTGGATCTCCGACGCGGAGATCGCCGAGATCCCCTTCACCGCGTTCACCAGCAAGAAGAAGACCTTCCACACCACGGCCCGCTTGATCGTGCGCCGGGTCAAGCGGCTGAACCCGAAGTCGGTGCCCGACGGGCAGGCCGAACTGTTCGGGGTCTGGCGCCACCACGTCATCTTCACCGACAGTCCGTTCGTCCTGGCCCGGGCCGAGCCGATGCACCGCGAACACGCCTGCGTGGAGCAGGTCTTTGCCGATCTGGAGGACTCCGCCCTCGGCCACCCGCCCTCGGGGAAGTCCACCGCGAACGCCGCCTGGCTGACCCTGGCGGCCGCCGCCCACAACCTCACCCGCGCCGCCGGCCGCCTCGCCTCGGTCTTCCACGCCAAGGCGCGGACCGGCACCATCCGCCGGCACCTGATCCA
>NZ_NEUE01000151.1 GCF_002910905.1 Streptomyces sp. SM11
CGGGGGCCGCCTGGACCGGGGCGTGGGCCTCGGGGCCCGGCACGTACCCCATCGGCACCCCGGCGGCGGGCGGAACGGCGAACGAGGCGGCAGCGGCGGCCGAGGCCCCGCGCTCCAGCCGGTCGAGCCGGGCCTGCAGCGACCTCTCGTCGTCGTAGGCGGCGGGCAGCAGGACCCGGGCGCAGATCAGCTCCACCTGGAGGCGCGGCGTGGTGGCCCCGCGCATCTCCGTGAGCCCGTCGTTGACCAGGTCGGCGGCGCGGCTCAGCTCTGCGGCGCCGAAGACGGAGGCCTGGGCCTGTATGCGCTCGACGACGTCGGCGGGGGCATCGATGAGCCCTTTCTCCCCCGCGTCCGGCACGGCGGCCAGGATCACGAGATCACGCAGCCGCTCCAGCAGGTCCGCGACGAAGCGACGCGGATCATTGCCGCCCTCGATCACCCGGTCCACGACCTCGAAGGCTGCGGCCCCGTCGCCGGCGGCGAAGGCGTCGATGATCGAGTCCAGCAGCGAGCCGTCGGTGTACCCGAGGAGCGAGGTCGCCATGGCATACGTCACACCGTCGTCGCCCGCGCCGGCCAGCAGCTGGTCCATGACGGACATCGAGTCACGCACGGACCCGGCCCCGGCCCGTACGACGAGCGGGAGGACGCCGTCCTCGACGGGGCTGTTCTCCCTGCCGCAGACGTCGGCGAGGTAGCCGCGCAGGGTCCCGGGGGGCACCAGCCGGAACGGGTAGTGGTGCGTACGCGACCGGATCGTCCCGATGACCTTCTCGGGCTCCGTGGTCGCGAAGATGAACTTGAGGTGCTCCGGCGGCTCCTCGACCACCTTCAGCAGGGCGTTGAAGCCCGCCGGGGTGACCATGTGCGCCTCGTCGATGATGTAGATCTTGTAACGACTGGAGGCGGGCCCGAAGAACGCCTTCTCGCGCAGGTCACGGGCGTCGTCCACACCACCGTGCGAGGCGGCGTCGATCTCGATCACATCGATGGACCCCGGCCCGTTGCGCGCGAGGTCCTGGCACGACTGGCACTCCCCGCACGGGGTGGGCGTGGGCCCCTGCTCGCAGTTCAGACAGCGGGCGAGGATGCGCGCGCTGGTCGTCTTCCCACAGCCGCGCGGCCCGCTGAACAGGTACGCGTGATTGACCCGGTTGTTCCGCAGGGCCTGCTGGAGCGGGTCAGTGACATGCTCCTGACCGATGACCTCGGCGAATGACTCGGGGCGGTAGCGGCGGTACAGCGCAAGGGACGACACACCTACGAGGTTATCGGGGCCGACCGACAACCGAACCCACACCGCCCGAGCGCCCGCTCCCCAAGGCTGGACGTTCCCCTTCCCCAGGCCCGCGGAGCCCACTCCCGAGCTCCCGGCGAGCCTGCGCACCCGACCGGGCAACCGGCCCCGGAACGCAAAGGGCCCCCCACGCACCCGCCAGAGCCGACCTACCCTTGCTGCCTTCCGGCCCTGGGGGAGTTCAGTCAGATAGCGCCACGTGAGGGGCTGACGCCCACCTTAGCGGATCCCCACCCCCTCCGGTCCACCCGCCCACCCCGCCGAACGACAACCGAACGGCCCCGCAGCCCCTCTCCGGACGATCTTCGGGGAACGTGTTCGCGAGCACCCTCCAACGTCTTGTATTGTTTGCGGCGGAGGATTCGCCTAGTGGCCTAGGGCGCACGCTTGGAAAGCGTGTTGGGGGCAACCCCTCACGAGTTCGAATCTCGTATCCTCCGCCATTGCTCTCACCGGGCAATACGTCGAAGAGCCCCACCGCTTGCGGTGGGGCTCTTCGACGTTCGTAGTCTCATCTGCAGTCTCAACGAGACTCTTCGGAGCCCTCCGTGCTGTTGTCGTCAGCGTCGTTGGCCACTTCCCAGATGAGTCCTCCGACCCGCTGCGCGACGTCGGCCAGGATGCCGCCCGTCACGTGCTGGTACCGGGCCGCCATCGCCGTGGACGACCAGCCCATGATCTGCATCACGACCCGTTCGGGAACACCGAGGATGAGCAGAACCGTCGCCGCGGTGTGCCGAGCATCGTGCAGGCGCCCGTCCCGAACCTTCGCATCGATCAGCAGCCGCTTCCAGGCGTCGTAGTCCGTGCTCGGCACCAACGGCTCCCCCACGGGAGAGGTGAAGACGAACCCAGACTCTCGCCAGTCCTCCCCCGCGATCGCCCGTTCGCGCGCCTGCTCTCTGCGGTGGAGCTCCAGCAGCCTCACCAGTTCGTCAGGGACACCGATGACGCGTCGGCCGGCGCGCGACTTCGTGCTGGCCGTGTCCTCGTTCTTCCTGACCCGCTTCTTGCAGTACCCCGGCTTCGTGCCACAGTCGCCGCCGCACCCGTGGAGGTACTTCGGCCTCAGCCTGTTCTTCCTGACGCGCAGGACTCCGCTGCTCGTATCGAGGTCCGCCCACCGCAGCCCGAGCGCTTCCCCCTGCCGGAGCCCCAGAGCGAGCGCGATGGACCAGCGAGCGCTGTTTCGGAGCTTGGCGGCCTCCGAGAGCAGGCGCTGCACCTCTTCGATGTCGTACGGCTCCACCTCCTCTTCCTCGATCCTCGGCGGGACCGCGAGGGTGGCGACGTTCCGTGTGACGTGGCCGCGACGCATCGCGTGATTCAACGCGGTACGGATGGTCCGGTGCGCCTGGTGCGCGGTGGCGGGCTTGCTGCCGTTGGCCAGCATCCGGCTGTAGAAGCGCTCCAGGTGTTCGGGCTCCAGCTTGTCCAGCCGGTGAGCCCCGACGCCCGGTACGAGGTGCACCCGTACGGCCACCTCATAACCGGCGTACGTGTTCTCTCGCACCGACGGCTTGGCGATCTCCTCGACCCAGTGCAGCAGCCATGCATTGACGGTCCACGGACGTCCGGGCTTTCGCACCTTGCCTTCGTCCCGTTGCTTCTCCAGCGCGCGGACCTTCTTGATCACCTCCCCTTCGCTGATCTTGCTCATGACGTGGCGCCGGTCCGACTTGCCGTCGTCACGGATGCCGACGGTCACACGTCCGTGCCAGTAACCGTCACTGCCGAGATAGATGGATGACGCCCCATCCGGGCGCTTGGGCCGCTTGGCCATTGGTGCTCCTTACGCCGCGGCGTGGTTGTTGCGGGTCTGCATGCGCTCGTTCAGGTAGTCGATGAGCGCTTGAACGGGGACACGTCGGCTGCGACCGAACGGGACCGTCTGGACGGCTCCGTCACGGATCAGGCCGTACATCGTGGTCCGGCCGATGCTCAGGCGGCGGGCAGCTTCCTCGACTGTCACGGCGAGGAGCGTGAGGTCGAGGTCCTGCGGGTTCTCGTCGTTCTTCAGCAATTCGAGCTGGGGCATGGCACTCCTCGGTGCGGTCATGCGAGCTGGTGTGTGTGGAGTCCGCATTGCTGTGTGTCGCGACTCAAGCGGCTCAGGGGCCGTTCCGGGGCGGCGTGAGTCGCTTGAGTCGCGACACGGGCTATCGCCGATCGGACGGCGTGAGGGTGATGCCGGTGTACGTGGGCACCTGCCGGCCGTACGCGTCGCGGGGGCGGGCCCGGTGCAGTTGCGGGACGACGGAGAGCAGATTCCGTCCGAACATCTGCTTGGTCCCCACGGCCCGTACGCCGTTGTCCTCGGCCCACTCGCGCCAGACCGCCCACAAGGTGTCCACGGGGACCTCGCAGGCGGCACCGACCGTGCAGCGCTCGCGAATGAATGCGCTCGTGGGCGAGGCGGTGTCCTGCATCGTGATGACCGCTTCCTGCGAGGAAGGCGGGTCCGTGATCCGGCCGATGCTCTGGAGACGGGCCAGCCCTTCCAGTGCCCAGTTGAGAATGCCTGGCATCTCGGCGGCCAGCTTGTCGGTGAGGTTGGTGTCTTCCTTACCGAGCCAGGACACCGTCATGTTGAGCACGATGAACCGGCGGGCGATGACCCCGGAGGAGTCCCCGAAGCTCGGCAGCTCGTTGGTGAGGATCATCAGCCGCGTGGGCAGTTTGCCGGTCCACGGGTCGCGGAACTTGCGGTCGATGTCGATGGTGTCCTCACCGGAGATGGTGAGCAGCCGTTCGACGACCTGCCCGCCGTCCTTGCCGGACAGACGGGCGTCGGAGATGACGGCGAGCGGCTTGCCGAGCAGCGTGGACAGACCAAAGTTGCTGCCGAGACCGGCGAGCGTCGGCCCGGCGAGATTCTCGCGTCCGACCAGTTCCTTGAGGACCCGGGCGATGGTGCCTTTACCCGAGCGGGAGGGCCCCTTGATGAGCAGGATCTTCTGTTGGTCGGTGCGGCCGGAGAGAACGTAGCCGAACCATTCCTGCAGCGCGTCCAGGGCGGCTTGGTCGTCGGGCCAGATCTGCCGCAGGAAGCGTTCCCACGTCGGCGCCGTGGCGGCGGGGTCGTAGTGGAACGGGACGGAGACGAGGTTGAAGAAGCCGGGTGTGTGCGGCAGCAGGGCCCGGTCCCGGATGCGGAGCAAGCCGTTCTCACAGGCCACGATCGGACTGCCGTCCTTGCCCGCGGCGTCCTGCTCGACCCACGAGGGAGCGTCGGTGTCGGTGGGCAGGAGCGTGATGGCTCCCAGGGCATCGAGCAGGTTGCTGATCTTCTGCTTCGTGGGCGACCAGTCGCGGATCTCGGGCTGGCCGTCCTTACCCGGGACGCTGTAGGTGGCGTACTCCAGCCGCTTGTAGAGCGAGGACCGCATCTGCTGATCGTCCAACTCACGCCAGCAGGTACCGGTCCAGCGCATCCACGATCCGCGCCAGCGACGGCACACAAGCCGCTGGTTCTCGTTCTGCCAGCTCGGGAGCAGACGGCGCGCCACGGCCATCGGATTGGACGGCACGGGCAGTTCCTCCCGGCCGGTCATGCCGCACTCACCTCCAGCGCGCCGCCCCGGACGAATCCGGACCGGATCGCGGTGCGGCACTCTCCGGCAGGCAGGCCGATCGACTGCCCGGCACTCATCAGTTCGCTGCTGACGGCGGCCTCGGTGAGGTCACCACTCCGGATCATCCGGGCAAGGGCGTAGGCCGCGAAGTACACGGCACGATTACGACCGCCCTCGCGGGCGGACAGCACCTTTTCGAGCTCCCCGCGCAGAGCAGCGGTGCTGTAGGCGGTGGCGTTGCGCATCCGGGCCGACAGCTCAGACAGCGGCATGGGGGCCGGTGCGGGCTTGGGGGTGAGCAGGTCACTGAGCCACGCAGGGAGGGGGGCCGGAGACGCGTCGTGAATGATCTCGTACGACGCTCCACCTACGGTGCTGCCGGCGCCCACCACGTACCCGCCCCAGGCCCGGGTGTCGACCTTCCAGCCCAGGACATCGGCCGTACTGCGTAGCTGCTTTCCGGCAGGCGCGGTGAAGTACAGGTGCTGGCCGCCACGGCGGGTGCGCACCGTGTACGTCTCGGTCGGCAGCCGTTCCCCGGCGCGCTCACAGAGCATGGCGAACACGTCCAGACCGTCCGCTGCTCCCGCCCAGGCGGTGGGTGGGGTGTCGGTGTCGTCCTTGGGCAGGTCGAGGTCCAGGACCACGAGGTTCGCGGGCCCGGTGGCGATGCCGACGTTGTAGGGGACCGTCTGCCAGCACGTGGCGATGTTCCCGGGGTCGGTGGTGGCGCGCTGCTCAGGGGTGCGGTGGCCACTCGCGCAGCGGCCGGTGCCGGGGCAGTGGCGTTCAGGGTGCCCTGCGGGCCGCTTGTCGTCCGGCCGGAGGGGGAAGACGTGCCAGCCTCGCTCGGCAGCAGCCAGGGCGGCGCTCAGCAGCGCTGGGGCAGGGGTTGGTGTCATGCTGGGGGTTCTCCTGTTTCCGCGAAGGGACAAGGGAACCGGGGCGGTCGCGGTCTTTGGCGAGAGGCGACCGCCCCGGGCATAGCTACTGCTCGTCGGCCCACAGGGCGTACTGCTGGCGGACGTAGTGGCGCGGGTCGCAGATGGCGTCCGGGTCGTCCAGGTCCATCAGCCGCGCCGCGGCGAGTTCGGCCGCTGCGATGGCGTCCCCGCCGTGGCCCGCGGCTTCTTCGGACAGCGCGATGCGGTCCAGGAGCGCGGCCTTGCGAAGCCAGAACTCCCGGCCCATGCGCGTGCCGAACGGCTTGTCTGCTGCGGTCTGAGCGGTCCATCCGATTTCACGGACGATGCCCGGGGCTTTGGCGTATGCCGCGCTTGGGGTCGGCCACTGTTCGGTGCCAGTGCTCATGTTCAGTGCTCCTTGGTGGTGTCGGTGGCTGGGAGTTCGGGGAGTCCGGCGTGGGTGAGTACGGCGGGGTCGAAGCCGGGCAGGGCGGCGCGGGTGATGAGTGCGGCGGCGAGGTGTTCGGCGTAGGCGGCGCCGGAGCGGGCGACCTCGATCTGTGCACCGGCCCGCAGTGCTTCGACGCGTTCGACGTGGGCGTGGTCCTCGCGGCGGATCGTGGTCTGCCGCTCAAAGGCCGCCGTGTCACGGCGGTCGGTGCGCCAGTAGCGGGCGGCGAGTCCGTAGGCGACGGCGGTGGCCACGGCCCACAGGAGGACCGGGAGCGGGAGGCCGTCGGCGTATCCGGCGACCCCGGCCAAGGCCAAGGTTCCCGAAGTGGCGAACGCAGTCCCGGCAAGGACCCCGTCGCCACCCCCACGTCCGGCGGCGGCGAAAGCGCCGGCCGTTGCGGCACCTGCTGCGAGGACGACCACCAACGCGGCGTTGCCGGTGGAGTGTTCGGCGCCGTTGGCGTTCCAGATCCGTCCGAGGATCAGCACGGTGGAGGTGGCGATGGCGGGGGCCACCTTGGGGGCGGCGAGTGCGGCCCAGTGGCGTTGGATCAGGGGTTCGTTCATGACGGTGCCTCCTACAGGTCGGGGATGGCGTCGATGACGGCGGTGGTGAGTTCGTTGATCGGGCCGGACGCGCCGGTGGAGGCGAGGAAGAACCCGAACATGACGGCGATGAACGCGGAGCCCCAGCCGAGGGTGTTGGAGCGCAGAAGGAAGAACAGGACGAGTCCGAAGAGCAGGACGAGGGAGACGGTGACAGCCACGACGGGAACTCCTTGGAAGCTGATGGGGAGTGCTGGGTAGGGTGCGGGGCCCCGGGTGCTCGCAAGTTCGGGGCTTGGACCGGCGGTCAGGCTGGCGAGCGCCTGACATGGTCGGGATCGCCTCAGGGCGGGTGACCGCCGGTCCACTGCGTGGTTAGCGGGTGCCGTCGCGGTGGAGGCGGGCGGCGACGTTGTAGAGGTGGCGGCCGATCCGGATGCGTTTGCCGGTGGCCTTGCAGCGGCGGCAGTCCTTACCGCGCTTGGTGCGGCCCTTGCGGTCGGTCTTGGTCGCGAAGCCCCAGCCGCGGCACTTGCGGCAGTCTCCGAACGGCGAGACCGCACACAGACCGCTGTAACTGAGGGTGATGAGCAGGAGGAGTGCGCTAGCGAGCAGGGCAGGGGTCATGAAGGGCCTCCCGGGCCTGTTTCGGGGGTTTGCGCAGGTGGGGCGCTAGAGGCTAGTAAGCTGATCAAGCGGCAGATGTGCCGCTAGCGGTGCCGCTAGACCTAGCGGGGTGTGCTGCTAGGTCTAGCGGCGAAACCGGCTAGCCCGCGTCCCGGTTTCCGTCACGCTCCGCAATCACGGTGAGGATGTGGGAGCGCTCGATGCCGCGCCGGTTGGCGCCCTTCCCGGCCTCCGTCTTGCCCCAGACCTGGCCGGTGCTGACGCCGTGCGGCTTGAGGGCGGCGGCCAGCTGCTCGGGCTCCCAGCCGCCGTAGACGTCCGGCCGGAGTTCGGCCAGGCGTGCCACGACGACTTCGGACCACAGCTTCGGCTCTTCGGCCGGCACGACCGCGAGGATGTCCGCGAGGAGATCGAACCCGGACGACTCCCGGTCCTCGAAGACCTCCCCGGCCGCGTGCCCGGTGAGCGTTCCGGCGGCTTCGCGCAGGCGGCGGGCCCGCAGCCCGATCACCTCAGCCGTCGGGGCATCGACGTAGACGGAGGAGACGATCCGCGCGTCGGAGCCTTCGCCAACGAAGTAGTGGATCCCCTTGTCCTTCCAGCTGAACATCGTGGCCCTGATCCCCCGCTTGTAGGAGGAAGTACCGAGGACCATGTCGTTCTCCAGCTGGCCCATGACCTTCAGGCACCACCGGGCCGACGCGTTCGCGCTGATGCCGGTGGGCAGGGCCTTTGCGTCCGGGCGCTGGGTGGCGAGCAGGAGCACGATGCCGGTGGCGGGGCCGCGCTTGACGAGGTCGGTGCAGATCTCTTCGAACTCCCCGCCGTGCTTGGGGTGCTCGAACCAGACCTGGCACTCATCCACCCCGATGACGATCGGGTGCAGCCCGAGCTTGGGCTTGTTCGCCAGCTCGGACGTCACCTTCGACTCCGGGCAGATATCCCGCGGCAGGGACCGGATCATCTTGGCCCTGCGGCGGAGCTCGGTGCGCAGTTCCCGCAGGTCAGCCAGGGCGTATTCGATGTCCTCGTCATCGTCCCCGGCCCGGTGGCGGTGCGAGACCCGCTCGCCTACCGGGTCGAGGTCGCCGGTGCCCTTGAGGTCGTAGGTGTGCAGCTCGGCGCGGTTGTCGAGGGCGGCGATGAGCAGGAGCAGGCGGAGCAGGAACGTCTTGCCCATGCGGGGGATCGCTCCGATGACCCCGGCGATGTACATCAGGGTGATCTCGACCCACCGGCCGCGCTGGTCGGTGCCGAAGGAGACCGGCTTGAACAGGTCGACGGACCCGCCCTTGATCAGCGGCCATGCGGGCTTCGTGGCCGTGGACATGTCCTGATCCCCGACCCAGAGCACCAGGCGGCCGGTGTGCTCGTCCGGGACGGCTTCGGGCCACACACACCCGAGCGGGCGGCGCAGCCCGGATGCCAGCTTGTCGCGGCGCTCGATGACGTCGGTGACCGTGACGCCGTAGGGGAGGTCCCCCTCCGCACGCCATCCGGGCCCGTCACGGGTGATCGGGGCGGTGAACGTGAACCCGTCCCGGCCCTTGCTCTGCACCTGATTGATCGCCGTGATCCCGAGAGCCCCGAGTGCCCGCAGCACGATGTCACTGGTGAGCTTGGGTGCCTTGGTCATCTCCACGGCGCGGGTGATGACCGGTGCGTCGGCCTGAGTGCCGGCCGACCCGAGGGCCAGCAGCAGAGCCCCCACCGACAGGGCCTGGAGCCATCCGGGGGCCAGGACGTAGATGGCGAGCGCGATACCGAGTCCGACGAACATGCCGAGCACCGCAACGAGGGTGCGCAGCCGGACCCGGCCGTCCCGCTGGCGGGAGAGCTTGAGGTACTCGGCTGCGTCCTCGCGCCGGACGGAAGCGAGCCGGACCGGCTCGCCCTCCCGGTCGGCCACCCACCGCATCGTCCCGCCCATGAACTTCGCCGCCCCGACCGGGGCTTGGAAGGTGAGGCGAGCGGCGTAGTACGGGGAGCGCAGTGCGTGGTATCCGGCAAGGTGGCCGTAGTGGCCTGCGGCCCACCGGGTCGCGGTCCGCAGCTCGGTGGTGGAGCGCAGCCACGCGGGGACGATCGCTCGGCGCTTGGCTCCGATGATCCGGCCCATGAACCCGGGCCCGACTTCGGCCGGACCATCGACCATCACCGGCTCGTCCGGGTCGCCCGACCCGTCACCCGACCGCGCGTGAGCCGAGTCGGGCGACCGGTCGGCTCGCGGGTCGGCCGACTCGGTCCGGGCCGACCGTGCCTTGTCGAGGTCGACTACTTCCCCACCCGAGTCGGGTGCGGTGGGGGTGTTCATGTCGGCTTCGAGTCGGTTGAAGAGTTCGCTTTCGTCGTCGTGATTCACTGACTGTCCTTCCTGGACAAGGGAGTGGACACGGGCCCGGCCGACGCTGTGAGAGGTGAGCGGTCGGGCCCGTGGTTCGAGGATCGCGTCCGTGAGAGGGCTCAACGCTCACAGTTCTGTGAGCGTGATCCTTTGTGGATTTCAGGCGGCGCGCTGTTCGTCGAGGTAGGCGCAGGAGGGGCACATGCCGAGCGACGTCGGGATGCAGTACCCGGCATCCGTGCGGCACTTCGGGCAGGTCCGGCGGGCGAGCATCGCCTTTGCGAGCGCCGCGGTACGGCCCGGGGTCATCGGCCGGACGGGCTTGGCCCGGTCGATGCGGTAGAGGTAGGCGACGGTCATACCGGCTTTGCGGCGGCGCGAGCGGCGCATGATCTGCGCGGCCACCTCCTGCCCGCCGGGCCGCAGCCCGCGGGCACGGAGCTGGCGGCGGGTGGCATAGCCGTCGGGTGCGTACTTCCACGGGAACGTCGGTATCCCGTGCAGCGCCCCGGTCGGGTCGTAGCACTTGCCGAACGCGGGGGACATCAGGCCGCGTCCCGCGGTCCTGCAAGTGCGGTGCCGCGTCGGCCGGCACGACGGCCGGACCACGTAGCGAGCAGCCTGCCGAGCCCCGCCCGGCGAATACCGGCCCGGCCCTGCTTTGCCGCGTACATCGCCTCATCCGCCCGCCGCAGCAGACCAGAGAGATCCTCACCGGGGTGGTCTGCAGCCCGGACCCAGCCGAGCGACACCGTGGTGTGCACCACCGGATCCAGACCGTCTGCGGGGCGGGCAAGCACGCCGTGCAGGACCGCGAGGAGGTCTGAGACGGTGCCGTGGTCGTCGATGACAACGGCAGCGAACTCATCGCCCCCGAGCCGTCCGGCGACACCGGCCCGGCCGACGTAGTGGGCCAGCCGGTCCGCGGTTGCCCGCAGCAGGGCATCCCCCGCTGCGTGGCCGTAGTTGTCGTTGATCTGCTTGAAGCGGTCAACATCCGCGAGGACCACCACCGCCCGCGGATCCCTGAGCAGAGTGGAGGCACGGCGGGTGAAGCCGTCCCGTGTGTGCAGCCCGGTGAGCGGGTCCCTACGAGCGCTACGCAGGGAACGGCGCAGCCACAGCGAGTGGACCGCCCATCCAGCCGCGATCGGCCCACCAGCAGCGAGGGCGGATAACAGGGCGTTCATGCCGCCACCGCCCCGTCCGTGTCGTCACCGTCGTTGTCCTGCTCGGTGTCCACGGAGTGCAGCGGGAGAGCGGCGCGCTCGGCCTTGAGAGTGTCGCGCAACGTACGGGCGGTCGCCGCAGAGACGCGCACCGCCATGCGGATGCCGTCCGCGGTAAGGGCCGCGTCCGGCCACGCCGTGGTGACCTCCCTGGCCTCGGCCAGGGTTTCGTCCGGCGTCCGCCGCGGCTTCGGCTTCGGCTTGACGTTGCGGCGAGCAGGCTTTGCAGGCACCCTCAGCTCCGCCTTGGGTTCCTCGCTGCGCTCCTGCTCCGGGGCCGTTACCGAGTCCTTGGCAGGCGTTTCCTGCTCGGTGGCGGGGTTGAGCTCGCCGAGCTTGAGCAGGACACGTTCCCTGCGGGGCGTCTGCGAGCGCCACCGGCGGCCGTGCCGCTCGCGCAGCTCGGCACGGGCGAGCAGACGTTCCCGCTCGCGGGCCAACGCATCGGCGTAGGAGGTGACCTCCCACAGCGTCATCCGGCGCCACAGGGCGAACGTGGAGGGGAAGGCGAGCAGCCACCGGGAGGCGCGGATCTTGTCCATGCGGCGGCCGGTGACGGCGCCGATGCGGGAGGCGTAGATGTGGGCGCCGATCTCGGAGAACACCACCCACAGCAGCGGCATCGTTCCGTGCGCCACCTTGGCCCACAGGCCGTGTCCGGCGGAGATGTTCAGTCCGCAGGTCACCAGGGTCAGGATCCAGGGGACGAAGCGGACCCAGGCCAGCGCCATGTCCATCCGGATCAGCAGCAGGTTCGCCACGGAGAACACCGGGATGGACACGTCCATGCCGACCGGGACCATCCACGCTTCACTGAACCCCCACCGGGCCGCCGCAGCCGAGACCGCGTCGAACGAGGAGATCAGCCCCAGCGCACCGACACCGGCTGCGGCAAGCGCACCGACACCGGCCAATCCCAGTTCCGGACGGGTCAGCGGAGGAACCGCCGGCCGAACCACGTCGTGCGTTGTAGTCGTCATGCCGCCGCACCGCCCCGGTACTGCCGTCGGCCGGCCGCCCGGCGGGTGGGGAGGAGCTCGACATTGAAGAGCTCCGGGGCATGAGCCTCGATCGCCTCGGCGGCGGCCTGGCTCACGCGGTCGGGCAGGTCGGGGTTGTCGGCGAGGATGCCGCGGGCCGCATCCAGACGGGCCGCCCGCTCCATCTCACTCTCACCCTCCACACCCAGCCAGAGATCCAGCGGGGTACCGAGGGCCAGTTCTACGAAGTCGGTGTCTGAGACGACCTGGTGGCCGCCGATGTACATGCGCATGAGAACTCCAGGACTACGAAGGGATCGGAAACCGGGGCGGTCGCGGTCTTTTGGCGAGAGGCGACCACCCCGGGTGCAGCAGGATCAGACGGCGGCGATGATCAGCAAAGCGATCAGCCTCCGAGCGGACAGACACAGGGCTTGACCTGCCGGCCGATGCCACGGCCAACAGGTTCCGAGCCTGGGGAATCGGGCGCGTCATCGTCGCTGCTC
Organism: Streptomyces sp. SM11; assembly: GCF_002910905.1. Classification (GTDB taxonomy): domain Bacteria; phylum Actinomycetota; class Actinomycetes; order Streptomycetales; family Streptomycetaceae; genus Streptomyces. The sequence continues at coordinate 12,466 of NZ_NEUE01000151.1, forward strand.
TGACGCCAGCAGGGCGGCGCGCACACGGGTGGCACCCAGAGGTGTTCTCAGGTGTTCTCCAGAGCCGTTGCGCAGAAGGTTGGGCGCCGGGTGACATCACCCGGTCACCGCGGGGACGAGGACTTCCACCCCGTCATTCGTTCTTGGCACGCTGTTCAGTTCTCAAGCCACGAGCGCTTCCTTCGAACCCGTTTCACGGAGCTCTCCGGGCGCAGGTTGAGCCGTTCGCTACGATCACCCCGAGGTGATGCAGTACCTCTACTACAGGTACTGCATCGATTGCCGTCAAGCTCATCGACGGAACCTCTGGGCTCTGCGCCGGAACTTCTTGGCGCACCATCAGCATCGCTGCAGGCCAGGGGCGTTGGTCACCCCCTCCGTAGACACCTTGGGTACATCTGGCTACCTTCGAGAAGTCCCAAGACGTCCCACCGGGGGTAGAGATGACCAACGAACGCTTACGGTCGGCGCTCCTCGCGCAGGGCATGACCGTCCGCGACCTGGCCGAAGCCATCGACGTGAACGCCAAGACAGTGGAGCGATGGATCACGCAGGGGAAGGTGCCGTACCGGCGGCATCAGTACGCGACGGCTTCCGTGCTCGCCGTGGACGTCACGACGTTGTGGGACGACGGCAGGTCTGTCGACAGCGCAACCGACCTGAGCAAGGCGGAGATCGTCACGGTCTATCCGCACCGCCACATGGTCCCGAACGGACTGTGGCGGGAGCTGTACGCGCGGGCACGCAGCCACCTCGATGTGCTGGTCTACTCCGGGCTCTGGCTCTCGGAGGACCCCCTCTTCCACAACCTGCTGAAAGCCAAGGTTGAGAGCAACGCACAGGTGCGGATCATGCTTGGGGACCCCGGCTGCGACGCTGTGCGGCAGCGCGGCATAGACGAGGGGCACCGCATCATGGACGGCAAGATCCGCAACGCCCTGGTGAACTACCAGCCGCTCTTCACGAGCCACCCAGATGTCGGCTTCCGGCTCCATGACGCCACGCTCTACAACTCACTCTTCCGGTCCGACGACGAGATGCTCGTGAACACGCACGTCTACGGCATCGGCGCCTACATGGCCCCGGTCCTGCACCTGCGCCGGCTGCCCGGCGGCGGCCTCTTCGACACCTACGCCCGTAGCATCGAACAGACCTGGGGCAGCGCACGCCCGATCACCGACGACGACATGGTGGGAGCCTAAACATGGGACGCATCGACTACCTTCACGACCCGGACGCCCCGCCGGCCAACTCGGTGGTCCCATCCGTCGTGGCATTCGTGCGGAACGACGAAGGCGCTGTCCTGCTCATTCAGCGCTCGGACAACGGCCGTTGGGCACTGCCCGGTGGCGGCCACGACGTCGGCGAGTCCATCAGTGACACGGTTGTGCGCGAGGTCTGGGAAGAGACCGGCATCAAGGCCGAAGTCATAGACATCTCTGGGATCTACACCGACCCCGGGCACGTGATGCTCTACGACGACGGAGAGGCACGCCAGCAGTTCAGCATCTGCTTCCGCGCTCGCCCCGTCGGTGGTGACGTACGAACGAGCGACGAAACAACTCAGGTCCGCTGGGTCACCCCAGCGGACCTGTCCACGTACGACATCCACGCGACCATGCGCCTCCGAATCGAGCACGCCATGGACGAGGCGCGGCCGGCGCCCTACATCGGCTGACGCTTGACCTCTGCAAGCCGCAGCACGACCCGCGCAGTGCAGGCGAGAATCTCCGGTTCCGCGCGACGAATGAACGTACCGATGAGACTGTCCGGCCCATACCGGCCGGTGATCTCGTTCACCCGGTCCACCGGGTTGGTCGACGTACCGTCTGGCGTCGTGTTCATGTCGCAGTAGCAGAGCGCGTCTGCAAGGTCAGGGTGCTCGCGCGGGAACTCGGCCTCCAGCTCGTCGCGCATCCCGCGCGCCTCGGCTTCCATCCACGCGCACGAGTGGTGAGCGACGAGGCGCACGATGCGCTCGTCCGCATGCGCGACGTCCCGGAGGTACCGCGCGCCATCCAGCGGATGAAAGCCGGTCTTGGCCAGGTCCGGCGCGTACCCGATGTCATGCAGGACAGCCGCGGCCTCCAACAACTCGGCATCGTCCCCAAGGATCGGGACCAGGGTTCGGGCCCGCTCGGCCACCCCCTGGCAATGCGCCCACCGACGCGGCAACGGCTCGGCAAGCAGCTTCTCGGCGAGGGGGTAGGCCCACGCGGTCAATCCCATGGTCGTCAAGATTCCGAAGACTCCGTTCGCTTCGGCAGCGCTCGGACAGTGCGCTGCTTGCCTTGCCGAGCCTCAGACAGCAGGCCAGCAGATTCCAGCTTGTCGAGCGCCTTGCTCACCGTGGGCCGCGAGACCCCGAACCGCGAGCTGAGTTCGGTCGTACTCGGGAAGCGTGCCCCGATGGCGAGCTCGTCATCAGCGATGACGTCCGCCAAGCGCTCATCCAATGGACGCCTGTCGACAGCTTCGCCACGCCTGATCACTCGCCAGCGCCCCCCGGGCACCGGCGCAGCCAAACCGTCCTGTTGGAGTGCACCGAAGACACGGAGCGCTACGCCCCGCGAGACCCCGTGTGCGCTCATCAGTTCCGCGGCAGACGGCAGCTCAGTCATTGCTTCATCAGCCTCAACCTGAGCACTGACCAAATCAGCAATTTTCCGAAATGTTCCCCGAGGGCTGGCTTGCTGCGACACCCGCGCTCCCCACTCCATCTTCATTACCTCAAGCCTGCCACGCTCCGGTGACGATCTGCGCGGCCTGCCACCTACTTACATTCCCCTACCTAGAGATTATCGAATCTACGGACCGAAAATCTTCGTCTAGAGGCACTCTCGAAGGGGGGAGCGTCGTGATTAGAACCTCCTCAGCCGCTCCTCGCCCCTGACGGGCGGAAGCTGTATACCGAAGGGACACGACGCGCTTCGTGATTCTCCACTGTTTAACCCCGAGAAGTTCTCTTTCGGTCACGCTGGGCGTCATTTGATCTGCGGCATACAGAAAACGACTCTGCAACAACTCTGGTTTGGCGTCGTAAGACAGAACCCACCGAAACTGCATTCTTCGAGTAAGATAGTCGGCAAGCCTGTAATGCATAAGATTGTCGGACCAGTGCAAATCTTCGACAGGTGCACCAACTCGGTGATGCATATCGAACGACTTCTGGTAAAGCTTCTCAGACTTTTCCAGGTATGGCGGGTCTAGATAGGCGACCACACGATCCGGGATTAGGTCTGCATACCATTCCGGAACGTCGGCCAGCGTATCCTTCCAATCCTTACACCAAACATCTACTAGCCGATTCGTGTCGTAGAGATGTCCTACGTAACGGATACGATCAGACAGTGCATCGACATTGAAGCGACACCCTATGCCGTAGGCAGATTCCTGCTTTCGGCCGCCAATTGGCCCTGCACTTCCGTGCAGAATCCCAGAGAATGTAGTGCGATTAAGAAAAAGGCATTTCATTGCTGTTTCAAACCGGGCGGATGATTCAGACATTCCCGGAGACGGCGCCCAAGCGCGCCAATAATCCCAACGACTTAGAGCAATATTTCCACCCTTGGCAACATACCTTTCATGTTCCTCGACCATCCTGCCGACAAAGTTTTCCGTCTCAGCTGCAGCAACCTGCCAAAATGCAGCCACAAGAGGATCGGCATCTGCGAGAAGAATTCGGTTAACTACCCCGGCACCCACGAGTCGCAGCGATGTGGAGGCTCCGCCAGCAAACGGTTCCACGAGAAGATCGATTTTCCCGACTTGCGAGGAACCTCTAGCCGCGCCAATCAGATTGCCAATAAGGCTCGAAAGTCCTGTTTTAGCACCGGGATACCTTAGAGGGGTCTGGTATCTCCCCTTCGCAAGCGGGTGCGACAGTGGGCGAATCGCCTTCCCTGCTGTCACTCGACCCGAAATGCTCCGCGGTGCACTAGGGATGACCACTAGGCGATTTGGCAACCTTGGGGACTGGATGGGCAATTCGGGTCGAACCCCAATATTGCCTGGCGAACCGTCCAAGCTCATCCAGCCCCTCCCGCGAGCTTCATTTTTAAGACTTCGGCATGCTTCCCAAGCCTAGCTTGTGCTCCGCAACCAACCGCAGCACGTCAGTTCCGACACCGATCGGGAACGCTGCCTTCCCATGGGCTACGGCAACAGGAATGATGCCATCCTGGTACATCGACGATCCCGTGCGGTCCACCACATCGAGGATCGCAGGCAGAGTCGGATACCCGTCCGGGCCCGGCAGTCCACCCGACGAGTCGTATGCCGCACCTGCAACCGGCATCACCGTAGGAACGACGACCCGACCATCCTTAGCCCGGTAAACGAACTTGCGTCCCCAATACGTTTCCTTACCGTAGCCGGCAGGGTTTTCCGAATTAGTGACTACCTTTACAACGTCCTGGTCGCAGATGAGCAAGTCGCCAGGCTTAAGAACGTCGTGGCGGGCGAGCTGCCGTGCGTAGTCCACCATCGCGCCGGACTTTTCGAGCCCGCAGACGTAGGGCCCATCCCCTGGCGTAGTTGCCGCCATTGCCTGAAAGTACTCTTGTGCCCGCCCACGCAACTTAGCCGGTGGCCCATACATGGCCAGGGGCCCATCTACGATGAACAGCGTTGAACATAGCAGGTCATCCCGCGACTGCTCCCACAACAAGCTAGTGAGTCCTACTAGCACGAGAAGCTCCAACACTGACATGAGGCGGCCGAGGGCCGACTCATTACTTCCTTCCTCCATAACTTCTTCGTGGATGCGAAGGACATCAGTCGGGTAAAGAACCTCTTGACAAACAGGACAACTGGCGCCTCGGGCAGGGACTGGCACGTCTTGGGCGGTACACGCACTCGCGGGGCAGTTGACCGGGAGGTGTCTTGCAGGCTTCCCCGGCGCTCCGTGCAGCAGGAACAGGAGATCCAGAAGTGACTGGTCTAGCCTATTGACCTCGACCTTCTTAGCTCGGAATATGCGGTCGAGGTTTTCACGCCACGATGTGTCAATGCCAATGTCTGCCCGAGTGTAGGCGCCGGCCACCGGGAGGTCGAGAGAGACAAGAGCTGTGTTGACTGCATTCTCTATGGCCACAGGGTCAACAAAGCGTGCAGCTTTTTGAGTCTCCATAGCAGCGAGGTCCACGTACGCAGCTGCTGCCTGGGCATAGCCGTAGACGACTGACGGCAGGCCATCCCGAACCTGCTCGGTCACACGAGATCCATCGATCGCAATAGCAGAAGATAGCTGAGGGGCCCCTGTGGAGAACGCGATCTCGCCAGCTCGTTTTACCTTCGGCTCCAACCAGCCCAGGTCGCCTAGGTGCTCCGCGGGCACGTAGAAACTCGACTTGTCGGCCAGTGCCCGCATCGCTGCGTTCGTGTGTCCCACACGAGAAGCTCGCTCGTATGATCCATTCACAGTTTCGTACGGCATCGCGTCCCCTACGCCTTCCGCGGAGCGGGGACAAGCGCGGCGTCCCCTGCCGCGGCCCTTGCTTCGTTCACAAGGGCCAAGTCGTACCTGTCGATCTGTACTGGAACTACAAAAGGAGAGGAAAGCGTCTTGAGACGCACGTACCCCCGGTCCTCCGACGAGATGATTGCCTGAGCGAATGCAGCGAAGTCGTAGAACTTGGAAAGTTCTTGTACTTCCTTGGTGTTGTTGAGGTGAGCAACCACCCAGTTAGCCGTGTTTGCCTTTACCTGGTGGGCAACTCCCGACACCTCCTGAGTGGCATAAGTCATGCCAATGTTGAGTTTAGCTGCCTCCTTGGCAAGCTTGACCCATACATCGTTATCGTCCTTGTACTTGTCCGACGAGAACAAGTTATGCGCTTCCTCCAGCATCACCTGGATGGACGGCGGATTATCACCTGAAGTGAAAACCGACGTCTGCTTAGCCAGAAGACGCCGCGTGATGCTCTCAGAGAGGGTCTTAACGATCGGCGGTGAGCCTACGTGAAGGTCAACAATAACGATCTTCCCCTCGGTCAGGTGGGTGTAGATCTCCTCAGATGGGTCAGCTTGGGTGGCCTCATTGTGGAAGTCGTTGAGGTCCAAAAGGTTTCGCCACCCGCGGACGTTACCGGATTGGCCAGTCTGTCCAGTGTAAATCGGCTCCGTCGACGTCCAGCGGACGTCATCACAGAATTCTTCAGCTTCCACATTTCCGGATGACCGCAGCGCAATAATTGCGTCAACCACAGGCCGGATGTTCGGGCCCTTCACAGAGAAGGAGCGCGAACCCGCGGGAGTGAAGTAGTCAGTGCCGGTCTTGTTGGTGATAGCTTCTCGCAGCTCTTTCTTAATGGAAAGAAGTACGGAGAAGGGGTACGTATTGCCAGCGTTGTACTTCGGTAGCGTAAAATTCGCGCGAATCAGAGACGCGTACAAAATGAGGCGCCCTCGCTGCGCACGCGTCGTCTCACCATAGTTTCCAGGAACATCATTAAAGCGAGTGACAGCGAAGTCATTGATGTACCCGGCTGAACCGTCAGAACGCAGCTTATCGGCAATCAACCCTTGCACGGCCCCAACCTGGGCAGGATCGAAGAAATTGATCCCGAGCGGCCGCACGTGCGAGGCCGACCCGTCCGCCCCGAACTTGAAGATGCGGACGTGCTTGTCACCAATGGCAGCAATCTCTGTGCCATCCTGGGTGTTTGGGTTAGCGTATTCCCCCTGCGGATCAAAGATCAGCTGACCAATGGGCTTACCACCCTGCGCCCGTTGCCTTTCAGACACTGCGAATGTGCGGGCAATGATGATCTTAGCCGTGTTCGACTTGCCCATTCGTGTCATGCCGAGCAGGCCCGTTTTGGTGCCGATGAAGTCATGGATGTTAATCATGACCGCGGAATCGTCCTGACCCGCAACCTTGGCACGTCGCCTGGTGGCCGAGTAGCGAACTGACCCGATCCGCACCTGTTCAACGTCACGATCCGACGGCTTCAGATACGAGGCGATCTCGGAAAGTCCATCTCCGATGGGCTTCAAAACTCGGTATGTTGATGTCGCGTAGAAGTTGTCAACATCGGAGCCAAATTCAAGACGCTTACGTCCATCGACGTCGGCCTCATAGAAGGTACCGAGAATACGGCAGCGCAGCCCAGTGAAGGAAACTCGGTTCTTAGTAAACGGATCAAGGTTTACGTCGAGGACGACCGACGGTGACGCGTCCCCATTATTAGAGAGTGCCGCTCTCAGCGCTTCCTCACGAACTGCATGGAGATCAGATTCCATTGCAAGCGAGGCAGTGCCATCAACGCGCAGAAGCAGGATCTCGTCATCGTCACGCGAGTCGCCATCGATATCACGCGCCGTTGCCAACAGAAACGTGAATTGCGGGATACCTCCAGCTTCAAACTTCCATTTATCATGGGTCAGGACGATCGCCTCGCTGTAGTCGAGCCGATGGACGGCACCGATGCGCATGGAGCGATCTTTTGCGAGCAGCGTAGATTCAAGCAGGGCACCAGCCCCAACGCCGGGAAACAGCGAGACAGACATTCTTCCTCCCCTGAAGGATGCGTGTGGATGGAGTTTGTCACACTTGGCACACCTCTTTAAGGGAATCAGCAGATGAAACGTTCAGCTCTCAGGGCTGGGTGGCTGAAAAATGACAGAATGGCTGGAATAAGCCTCCGCCGGTCGTATCCATGGTTGGCAATCGTGCACACCACACGTTGGACCTAGCTCACAGGCGCACAGCCAGGGCGTGGTGGCTGAAGCGTCGGACTCCTCTTTACGGTGGCTGCCTGGATCGTGCTTCGGTGCGTCGCACATACGCCTTCCAGACGCTAGCGCTGTGTAGAAGCCTCGCTCGGGTCAGGAGTTACCTGACCTCTTGGTAGGGGGTTCGGAGTGGCATCTCAATCCAGGTGCGGCGCACGCACCACGGCCGGCACAGCGTGCCGGAACCTTGCAGTGGTTGGCACGTCTCGCTGTGCGAAGCATCAGGGCCCCTGGTCGGCCTACGGAGTCGCACAACGCAAAGAGAAGGAAGCTAAGGCGAAGAAGCGCAAGATCCGCAAGAAGCGGTAGGTGCTGACACTGGGCCTCGGGAGGCAGTCGGCGCAGTCTCATCCGTAGTCTCGTTCACAGCCGTACGCGGTCGTTCATCTTCCCGAAGAGCCCGGCTGTGACCTGCCACGTGGACGCGTACGAACCAGGTCGAACGCGGTCGTGCAGAGTTGGAAAGCGTGTTGGGGGCAACCCCTCACGAGTTCGAATCTCGTATCCTCCGCCATTGCTCTCACCGGGCAATACGTTGAAGGGCCCCACCGCTTGCGGTGGGGCCCTTCGGCGTTGTCTCAGCCTTCGTTGTTCTGGTCTTTGTCCATAGGGGCGTTCGGTGCGGGCCCCCAGATGGCGTCCGCGATCTTCTGCGCCACCTCCTTCAGCATGGCATCGGGCACGTGCAGGTACCGGGCACGCATCCGCGAGGACGTGCCTGCCTCCCAGCCCATGATCTGGTCGATCACACGGTCCGGGATGCCCAGCAGCATGAGGACGGTGGCAGCGGTGTGACGGGCGTCATGCAGCCGCGCGTCACGTACCCCGGCGTCCTCCAGCAGCCTCTTCCAATCGTGGTAGTCGGTGTTCGGGCTGAGCGGCCCGCCGAGCGGCTTCGTGAACACGTAGTCCGACTCGGTCCACAGGTTGCCGGCGGTCTTGCGCTCCCGCGCCTGGACCTCCTTGTGTTTGCGCAGCATCACGACCAGAGGGCCCGGCAGGGGCACCGCACGACGGCCGGCGCGCGACTTGGTGTTCTTCGTCTCGCGCCGCACCTGCTTACGGTCCGGGCAGTACCCGGCTTTCCGGCCGCAGGGGGCTGCCTCCTTGCACCCGTGCTCGTACTTAGGGCGCAGCCGGTTCCGGCGAAGCTTCAGGTACTCGTGGTCCAGGTCCACATCGACCCAGCGCAGCCCCAGCGTCTCCCCCTGCCGAAGGCCGAGCGCCAACGCCAACATCCAACGGGCGCTGTTGCGTCGCTTGTTCACCTCGATCAGCAGACTCTGTACCTCTTCGACCGAGTAGGGCTCGATCTCCTCCTCCGGCTCCTCCACCCGTGGCGGCTTGGCCAGAGCGGCGGCGTTCTTCGCGGCGTGGCCACGGCGGACCGCCTCCCCGAAGGCAGTACGGGCGGTCCGGTGTGCCTGGTGGGCAGTGGCTGCCTTACTGCCGTTCTTCTGCATCCGGCGGTAAAGGCTCTCCAGGTGTTCCGGCTCCAGGCGGTCGACGCGGTGTTTGCCGATGCCAGGTACGAGGTGCACGCGAACCGCGACCTCGTACCCGTCATAGGTGTTCTCGCTGACGACGTCCTTGGCGATGTTCTCGACCCAGTGCCACAGCCACTTCTCGACTGTCCACAGCTTGCCGGGCTGCTGTGCAGTTCCCTGGTCGCGCTGCTTCTCAAGTCGTTGCACCTCGGCCTTTAGCGCGCCTTCGTCGGGGCGCGTGATGTGCCTGCGGTAGGGCTCGCCGTTGTCCTTGTATCCCATCGGCACCCGGGCGTGCCAACGGCCGTCCTTGCCGAAGTAGACGGCTGTTTCGCCGTTCGCTCGGCGCGTGCGCTTCTTCTCCGCCACTGGCGGACTCCTTCGAGTTCAGGTGTGAGCACGGGACGCCACCCGGTTGGGGGTGGCGTCCCATGTGTGGGGTGGTTCAGGCGGCGTGTTGCTCAGCACGGCGGCGTGCGAGGTACGCGGCCGGGGCGTCGGCGGGGACGCGGCGGAGGGTGCCGATCGTCAGCGACTCCAGGGCCCCGGAGCGGATGAGGGCGAAGCAGGTGGTTCGGCCGACGCGGAGGCGGCGGGCTGCTTCTTCGACGGTGAGCAGGATCAGGGTCGGGTCATCTGCCGCGCGGGATGCGGCTGCATGGAGGTGAGGCACGGACTCGCTCCTTGGCGGTGAGGTACTGGCGAATGTGTCCGAGGCTGTGATCTCTGCGTCACCACGTCATCCGCGTCACTCTTGGCCGCTGACCTGCGGTGACGTGGTGACGCAGCCAGTTGGAGGTGCGTCATCGGTGACGCAGGCGTGCGTCATGGGGTGGTGAGGGGTGACGCAGATGACGCGGGGTGACGCAGCCGAAGCCGTCCTGCGTCACCTCGATAACCGCAGCTCAAGGGCTATTTCGGGCCCCGTGGTGACGCGGGTGACGCAGCCTTCCCTTTCTTAAGAAAAAAGAGAGGGGGTGTCTGTTGTGGTGTGGTGCTGCTTCGGGAGTGAAGTGGGGAGCCGCTTCGCGGCGCGACCTTCGGGCGGCGTTCCGCCGAACAGCAAGAGGAGCACGCCCCCCGTTTGGGCGGTGGTGCTCCTCTTGCTTGTCCGTACCCGGGTGGTCGGTGAGGGTCAGAGCGACTGTTGCTCGTGGGGCGGCAGGGCCGGGCGTCGGGTCATTTCGACGTACCGGCCTTCCTTGGTGCGGCCCCAGTCGACGAGGACGCCCCGGGCGGCGAGGGTGGGTTGGAGGCGCTTGAGGCGGTCGGAGAGGACTTTCCCGGTGGTGGGCCACCCTTTGGGCAGGGGGCGGAAGTCGTCGCCGCTGTAGAGGCCGCTGAGGAGGTGCAGCCACTCCGAGGACGTCATGCGTGTCTCGGTGCCGTGGTCGAGGGTGGTGGCGTGCTTGAGGACGGTCTGCGCGAGGAGGTCGCCTTCGATGACGTCGTCGTTCAGCTCGTCCAGGCTGCTCCGGTAAGCGGGGAGCGTGCCGAACCCGGTGGCGGCGTCGATCTGCGCGCACAGGTGCGCGAAGTCCGCCATCCGCAGATCACTCGGAATGTCCGCCTCGGTCGCCCTCACCTTGACCGTCAGATCGAGGAGGGACCCGAGGATGACCGGCAGGGCCGCTTCGAACTCCCGCCACAGTTCCGCTTCGGTCCGCCGCACCTTCGGCCGTTCCAGCCGCAGCGGCAGGAGACGTTCGGCGAGATCGGGGCGGATAACGCCCACGTCGATCCCGGTCAACAGGAGCGGCCGGCGGTAGCGGGAACGGACGACATCCCCGTCACTGAACAGGGCCCGCTTGATGCTCTCGGCCCCGGTGACGATGCAGCACATCAGGTCGGACAGGTCCGGGGCCAGGTGCGAGAGGTTGTCGAGGGCGGTGACCCATCCTGCGGCGACGGCCGTGATCAGGTTCTCTTCGTCCTTCGGGGCCCGGCGGAGGTCGCCGGTCATGCCCTCGATGATCCGCACCAGCATCCGGCCGGCCGTCGACTTCCCCGCGCCCTGCGGTCCGGTGAGGAACGGGGCCGGGACGGGGACGGACGGGCCGAGGCAGCCGACGAGCCAGGCCAGGGCCAGGCTCTCGGTTTCCGCGGTGGCGAAGTTCGTGAGCCGCAACAGGCTGTCGATGCCCTTGCCCTCGGTGTCCCGGGCGGGCATCGGGAGTTCGCCGGTGAGCTGGGTGCGCCGCCAGCACACCTCACGCGGGTCCGGCACGAGGACGTCCCACCCGTTGGGGTGGATGCGGACGGACTGACCGTCGTCACGGCCCAGGTCCAGCCACGTCGCCCCGTCGAACCCGGGGGCCACCCGGATGTGGGTGGGCTGGACGTCCTGGCTCAGTGCGAGTGCTTCGATCAAGTCCAACGCCTCCTTGAGCGATGTCCCGTTGAAGACGCCGACCCCGTCGTTGAAGAGGTCGACCATGAGTTCCTGCCGGTGGCTCCCGGTCGTGCCCTGGGAGCGGATCGGGCGGGCCACGGGGTGGCCGAGCCGCTGGGCGTAGACGGTGCCCTCGGTCGTGCGGAAGTACCGGAAGTGCGACTGCGCGTACTCGGTGATGACCTCACGCGCCGGAGTCTTCTCGTCCTCGGACATGTCACATCCCCAAAGCGGCACGGGCATTGGACCACGCATCCGCGCAGTGCCGGGGGCTCTCGCCCTTGGCCTGCGCCGCGGTGAACAGCCGGGCGGCGTGGGTGTCGGTGAGGCACCCGCACCGGCCGTGGGCGGACAGCACGGCCAGGAACGTGCGGTACACCGTCGCGTGCACGCTGCTGTCCGCCTGGGTAATGCGCTGTTCCGCCATGGCGATGCCGCGTTCGAGGTAGGCGGGGGTGCGGTGACGGCACTCCCCTACCCCGGTCGGCACGGCCACGGTGACGGGCCGGACCGGCGACGGTTCCTTGACGATCAGGGCGCGCACCGTGTCAGGCAGGGCGGTCACGGTGCCGGTGCCGGGGCCGAGCCACCGGGCGTAGACCATCGTGGACTTGATGTCCACGCCGTCCCGCACCGCGTTCGCGGAGGTCATCGCGCCCCGGTAGATCCAGTGTTCGCCCCGCGTCGTGGGCACGGTCCGCGTGGCGGGGAGCGTCCGGCGGGCCCACGCGATGGCGTCGGCGTGGTCGAGGTCGACGACGGTGAGCCCGATGCCGCCGGGGTGGTAGGCCACCGCTGCCGCCTGCTTCCACACCGGCGCCCATGCTGGGCCGGTGATGACGTCGGGGTCGGTGGTGGCGGCGGCCCACGCGTGGCACGGTCGTGGGCAGTGGCACGGGCCGGGGGTCTTCATGTTCGGCCGGCCGCCGCACGCGTTGTCCTTGCACGCGGGGCAGTTCCCGAACGGGACCTTCCCCGCCCGCAACGGCAACACCGGGACGGACCGGTCCGCGAGGCCGAGAGCGGTGCGCAGGTGTGCGCCCTCTCGCCGGATCAGGGTCGGTTGGGTCATGCTGGGGGTCTCCAGTTCTCTGGATTGGTGACGAGAGCGGCCCTGCGACTTTGGCGAGACGGGGGCCGCTCTCGGTGCGTGTGGTGGTGTGCGAATCAGGCCCGTGGAGGGGTGCGAGCGGGCGGCCCGCATCCCCCTTTACCGGCCTTACCTTGCAGGTCAGGGGCCCTTACCACCCCCTTGACCGGGGTAAAGGGCCCCCGCTACCCGGGGCCGCTGCCGGACCGTGCCGAACCGGCCCTGGGCGGGGGTGTGTGGTGAGGGTCGGGTAGGGGGAGCCCCCTCTACCTGCCGGTGCTGAGAAGGATTTCGGCGGGGACGGCGGCTTCGATGTCGCGCCGCTGGTATCCGGCGCCGTTGCTGCCGCTGATCTTGACTTGCTTGCTGGTGCGCTTGACTCCGGCGGCTTCGAGGGCGGCGGCGAGTGCTTCGGCGTTGAAGTCGCCGTATTCGTCCTCGTCGAGGTTCACGAGTCCGTTGAGGAGGTCGGTGGTGAACATGCGCGGGCTGTGGCGCATGACTTCCAGCGTGTCGGAGACGATCGCGGGGACGGTGACGCCGGCCGCGTCGGCGGCGGCGGTGACATCGCCCGCGGCTTCCCCGGTGAGCTGCCCCACCTGCTCCCGCAGGACGCGGCCCTTGCGGCACAGGACGGCGAATCCCGTGCCGTCGAGGTAGTCGGCCCGCACCGTCACGTAAGACGCCGGACCGGTCACCAGGACACCAACGCCCTTGTGCTCCTCGGACAGGACCGACGCGTCGGCACCCTGGGCGGCTTTGCCCTTGCCGAGCACCATGTCGGAGGACGCCCGGTCCACGACCTGGGTGCTGTAGCGGATGGTGATGATCTCGCGGAGCTTGGTCGGCACGCTGTCGGCGTCGGGACGCTGGCTCGCGAAGTTGCTGACGAACCCGGCGGCGGGCCCGCGTCGGGCGATGCGGCAGAGGTCGTTGATGACTTGCTCGCGGTCCTCCCTTTCCATCGCGGTGAAGTACTCCTGCAGCTCGTCGATGGTGACGAAGATGACCGGCAGGTTGTACTTCGCGACGATGTCCGGCGTCAGCTTCCCCTCCGGGCAGACGGAGGTGGGCAGGTCCCGCAGCAGCGCGAACCGGCGCTCCATCTCCGTCAGCAGTTCCGCGAGCATGGCCTTGAGGGCTTCGATCGCGTCGTCCTCGGCGCCCATGACGAGGCGGTGGGCGACGGCCTTCATGGGCATCCAGTCCGCGCCGCCCTTGCCGTCCGCGACGTAGTGGCGCACGAACGGGTCCAGCAGCCCGGCGGCGGTCAGCAACCGTTGGGAGAACGTCTTGCCCCGGCGGGGCAGACCGCCGAAGAACATGGACTGCCACATGACCGGGATCTCTACCCGGACCCCGCGCGCGTCCTGGCCGAACGGGACCGGCTCCCAGATGCTGAACCGCTCCACCTTCTCCAACGGCGACGGGTTCAGGGGACCGAGGTAGGGGTCGTCGTCCGCGACCCACATGCTGACGCGGCCGGCGTTGCCGCCCTTCGCGGCACGGACCCGGGACATGATGACCTGGATCTCATCAACCCCGAGTTCCTGGGCGATGACTTCCCGCTTGGCGAGGACGTCGGAGGCGGTCTTGCCGCCGCCCCGGGGGAGGTCGAAGATCACGGCCCAGCCACGGCCGTCGCGGACCGGGCCCATCGAGCAAGAGACCTTCGGACCGTCCTCGTCACCGCTCTTGCCGCTTTTCAGGAGGCCGGCGGCGCGAAGCGCGTCGTTGAGCTGCTGGGCGGACATGTCCACCCGCAGCGGCGGAGCACCCTGGTCCAGGAACTGCGTCTCCTTGCCCCGCCCCAGGTAGGCGAGCGGGGTGACCACGGCGGTGGCGATACCGGTCTGGAGCATCGGGTCCGCCAGGGCGAAGCCGATCGCGGCAGCAGCCACACCCACGGCGGCGGCACCGAACCGCCAACGGCGAGTGCGGGTCCGCTCGGCGTGGGCGATCTGCAACCGGGTCGCCAGCTCCACATCCTCCGGCCGCGCCTTGGACTGCGCCCGCAGGGCCTTCACGGCGGCGGTGTGGTCCTGCGCGGACAGCGTCGGCCACAGCCCCACCGTCGCCCGGTAGAAGCCGCGCGCCGCCAACAGGACGGTCTTGACGAGGTACTTGGGGGTGCGCAGGGCGTGGTAGCGGGTGTGCCACCACGACAGGCGTACCAGGGCGGCGGCGTTGGCCTTGATGGACGCGGCCGAGCGGGCCCACGCGGGCAGTACGGGGGCGTCGGGGACGGTCAGCCAGTCGGCCAACGGGTTGTCGGCCCGGTCGACCGCCTCCACCTCGTCACCGTCGACAACGGCGGGGGCGGGGGCCTTGACCAGGCTCACCGGGTCGGCGGCGGTGGTGTCGGGGGCGGGGCGGTGGTCGTCGAGGTGGTGCACGGTCCCCATTCCGGGGTCCGCCACGGCGGGTTCGGTCATGATGAACGTGCCTCTCCGGCTCGTTGCTGCTGGGTTGGGGTGTGATGGGGGCGGCCGGTGTCCTTGGCCGGGTCCGGCTGCCCCCGCTCAGCTCTGCTCGGCCTTGTGGACGGCCCGCTCAGCGAGGCGGACGCGCTGCTCGGCGGCCTTGCGGGCCTCGCGGGCGGCGGGCTTGTCGGCGCGGGGAGCGGTGCGCTCGGCGGCCTTGGCGGTGGCGAGGTCCTGGCGGACGTCGGCCTGCACCTTGTGCAGCGCGGCGAGTTCCTGCGCGCCGCGGGCGGCGGCGGCCTCGTCGATGCGCTCGATCTTCCGGCGGATGTCCGGGTCAACGCAGTCCGCGAGAGCCTGACGGAACCCCTGACGGAACAGCTTGGAACGCTGACGGGACTCGGCCTTGGTGTAGCTGTGCACGGTGAACCTCCCTGGTGGGGCCGGTCTGTCCGGCCCTCCGCCCGCCCGGTACGAGACCGGACGGACAGAGGGCCGTCAGCGACGGCGGCCCCTACGCAGCGAGGACGCGGCGGCCTTGCCCTCCGCACCGCCGACCGACTTCACGACGGTCACGACACCCCAGGCGCAGACGGAGGCGACGAGGGCGAGAAGCGCGAGGTTCGCGGCGATGGCGGTGAGGACGCCGACGAGGAGGGGGCCGAAGTAGACGCCGGCGGCGACGGCCCCGGCGCCCATGCCGGAGCCGAGCGCGAGGCGCTGCACCGTGCGGTCCGGCGGTGCCTGGTGGACGTGGACCACCTGCGGCACGACGTTGGCGGGCTGGTAGGTGGCGGGAAGGTGGTCGGTGTAGGCGGGGGTGCCGTCCGGGAGCTGCACGACGGACGGGGGCCGGGGGGCGGGCAGGTGGGGTTCCATGCGGTGGCCTCTCAAGGGGAGTCGTGGCAGGGCACGCACATGCCGAGCGACCGGGGGATGCAGTACCCGGCATCGGTGCGGCAGTTGGGGCAGGTGCGGCGGGCCCGCATCGCCGCAGCCAGAGCAGCGGCACGGCCCGGGGTCATGGGGCGGACGGGCTTGGCCCGGTCGACGCGGTAGAGGTAGGCGACCAACGGGGCCTTGCGGCGGCGGGTCCGGTGGAGTTCGGCGACGACGTCCTGACCACCCGGGCGCAGCCCCAGCGCGCGGAGCTGACGGCGGGTGGCCAGACCATCAGGGGCCAGACGCCACCGGTAGACGTCGGCCATCAGGCCGCCGCGACGCGTTTCCACGCGCCCCGCAGCCGGACCTCGGATGCGGAGTGCCCGGCGGCCCGGAACCGGGTGGACATCTCCCGGTAGGACAGGGCCGGGGTCTCGCTGTGCCGGATCTCATCCACCAACCGGTCCAGCTCCGCATCCGTGAGCGCGGGCGTGGCTTCCAGGGCGGGGACTGGGTTGGTGGGGCCCCAGACGGGCAGCTCCCACGTGGGTGTGACGCCGGGTGTGACGCGGGTCGTCACGCTGGTCAGCGCCCTGCCGGTGTCCTTCCCGGACCGGGCGCTCTCCAGCGTCGACCAGGCCCGGGCAAGGGTGGTGGCGGTCTGTGCCTGGACGCGTGCGACGCGCGCCCCGGCCTGCGTCACAGCCGCCAGCCGCGTCTCCTCCGTCCCCGCCTCAGCTCGCAGCCGCGCACGGGCGACCGCGGCTTCGTCTCGGGCTTCCTGCTGGATTCCCTGGATCGCCTCCAGTGCGGAACCGGTCAGCGCGGTGCGCTCCCACAGTCCGTGGACCAGCCACAGGGCTTTCGCGGCCAGGGGCAGCCAGGCGACCGCGAGCCATGCGCCGGCGCTGCCGTCGGCGGTGACGGCGTGGGCGACCAGGACGCCGGTCGCGACCAGACCGAAGCCCCAGCCCACCGCCGTGACCGGGGTGGAGTGGTCGCCCTGCGCGGCGAGTCGACGTTCGTAGGCGAGAGTGGCGAGCCACCCCCCGTCGATCCCGAGACCGACCACCAGGGCGATCAGCCACGGCATCGATGTGCCGAGCCACATCACGACCACGGCCAGCGTCAGGACCATGGACACTGCCGTCATCGCGACGGCGGGAAGAACCGTCTTCGCGCCCTTGGCACTCATGACTGCTCCCCCCGCCACGGGAAGGGGTGGGTGTGGTGGGCGGTGCGGAAGATCCGTCCGGCCATCCCGGCGGGTGCGTCGGGCTTGGCGACCGGGCGGGCGCCGCTGATCGAGGCGAGCATGCGGGCGGCGTGGTGCTCGCACCCGTCGGCACCCGCGTTCTCCGCGTCGACGACGGTCACGACGACCGGGCCCCCGCACGGCGTCGCGTCCTCCGGGTGTGCGGCCGGGCACTGCACCGGAGTGCCGGCGGGCGGCGCGCCGACCATCTCCACCAGCTGTTCCACGGTCACCTCAAGGCGGCCGATCATCCGGGCCATGGCGGACACGTCCAGCAGGCTCATGGACTGTGCATCTGTCAGGGCTTGGCGGGCGGCGAGGATCCGGCTGCGGCCGTACGCGGTGAGATCGAAGCGACTCATCAGGCCGCACCCCCCGACAGGCTCACGACGGCCGAACGGTTGGCCAGCTCCCGACGGGCCGCCAGCACCCGCCGGCGGGCCCGGCGGATACGCCGCTCGTCCAGCTCCGTCGGCGTGCGGTCGATGGTCATGATCTGCGCGTCCAGCAGGACGACGTCCGCCAGAATCAGCGGCATCTCCGTGTCGATCGCGTCCAGCTCGGCGTCCGACGGCTCACCGTCGAACGGGGTGGCCGTAACAACGGCCTGAAGTGCTGCGATGCTCTTCATGAGTCGTTCTCTCCCTGTGAAGGTGTGGCGGCTCGACAGCGGCCCCGGGGTGCATCCCGGGGCCGCACTGCGTCGTGAAGTGGTGGGGGTGTCAGGCGGTGGCGGCGGCGCGGACGAGGTCGTCGGCTGCCTCGATCGCGGCCTGGCGGTAGAAGTCGAGAAGTTCGCGGTTCTCGGTGTTCCGCAGGGCGTACGTCGCGCCGACCGCGTCCTGGGCGACCCCGGCGAGGTCGGGGGCGAGGATCGCCAGCGTGGTGAGCGGAGCGGTCAGGGCGGAGCGGGTGCTGTGACTGGCCGCACGGGCGGCCTGGTAGTCGGCGTCCGAAGCGCCGGACAGCCGCAGGTCCTCGCGGACCCACATCGACCGGCGGTGATCGGCCAGCGCCACCGTCAGCGCGGTGACCGCAGCGATCCGGTCCCGCCGCTCCTCGTAGCCACGAACCTCGGCACGGTCCTTGCGGGCGGTGCGCTGCTGGAGCACGTAGGCGGTCACCGAGCCCAGCAGGGTCCCCAGTACCGCGATCACGCTTCCCCACATGGTGAGCCCCTCTCGATAGATGAAACCGGGTGTCCGGCTCCCCTCCGCCCCGCCCGTACAGCACCGCATGAAGCGGACTGGACGGGCGGAGGAGGCAACCGGCCGCAGCGGTCATGGGCACTGCGGAGGGGTTGAGCACGCGGGACGTGTCCCGCGCTGCCGCCTGCTTGTGGCACAGGAGAGACGGCGAATCCTTGGCACGCTGTTCAGTTCTCAAGGAACGGACGCTTCCTTCGGACCCGTTTCACGGGGCCCTCCGGACGTTCTTGCAGCTCAAACCACGGATCACTCACCCCCGAACAGGGCGCTTAGGGGGGGTTGCCGAACCGCTTGATAGGTACCGTAGGCAAACCCGAGGCGACGCGCAACCCCCTCTCGCGGTACAGTTCAATAGCCCCCCTAAGCGAGGAGTGGAGAACCGTGGACGAGGACATGACGCGGGTCACTGAGATTGCGCAGCCCGTGGCGCGGGCCAAGGCCGCAATCGACCTGATGGGGACCTATCAGTCGTGGGTACTGGAGCTGTCCCGAGTTAGGCGTGAAGCCATCGAAGAGGCTCAAGCCGCCGGCATGACACAAGCGGAAATCGCGAAAGAGCTGGGCGTGTCCCGAGGCCGCGTGGGACAGCTAGCGTCGGCCGGCCCCCCGCCGGAACGCGCCTTCTTCGGCACGGACCGGGTGACCATCTCGTTGGGCGGGAAGTACGAGGCCGGTAAGGGTCCCGACCAGAAGCCGAGCGAGGTCGTCACCAGGGAAGACCTCAACAACTTCGAGCATCTCCGAGGGATGCTCGCCGGCATGAAGCTCGATGCCGGGTACGAGGTGATCCCGCCCTCCGGCATCGTGAACCTGAATCGCGAGAACCACATCGTCGTCTGCGGGCCACGGCTGTCCCCCATCGTCGCCCAGGTGCTAGAGGGGGATGACAACCTGCGCTTCGAGAAGGACAAAGCCTGGCACCTGGTCGACCGGAAGGCAGGCACGGAGTACCGGTCGCCGATGGACGAGGACGGCTCAGCAGGCGACTTCGGGTACCTGGGTCGGCTTCCTCGTCTCGATGGGCGCGGCACCTTCCTGTACATCGCGGGTGTCCACGCCATTGGGGCCAACGGCGTCGTTCACTACCTACAACACAACCTGGCTGAGTTGTACCGCGAGGTTCGTTCGCGCCGATTCTCGACCCTGATCTCCTGCCGCTACGACCCGAAGACTCTTGAGGTGCTTGAAAGCCGCAGGGTCACTCCGCTGTACCGACACGAGAGCTGAGCATGCGCGTCTCCATTGACACACTCCCAGGCGGAGCCAACCCGAATGAAGACTGGGTGGCGGGCACACCCTCGCTGGCGATCGTCCTTGACGGGTTGAGTACCGCCGGCCTCAGCACTGGTTGCAGCCACGGAGTTCCGTGGTACGTCGCACATCTCGGGGGACAGTTGCTTGCGTGCCTTGCGGACCCAGACCGGTCACTCTCCGAAGGACTGTCAGAGGCCCTAGAACGGGTTGCTCACCTGCACCCTGAGTGCGACCTAAAGAACCCTGGTACCCCGTCTGCCACTGTGGCCGTTCTCCGTCGCCGGTATGAGCTGCTCGATCATCTCGTGCTGGCGGACTCCCCCATCGTCCTCGCTACCAACGAGGGCTTCACGGTGCTGACTGATCTGCGCGTCGACTCTGTACTACCGGAGCTACGAGCCGAAGTAGAGCGGCACGAGACCCACACCGCAAGGCACCGGGAGGCGCTGCAGCGATTCGTCCTCGCGCAGCGGCAGGTCCGTAATACTCCTGAGGGCTACTGGGTGGCTGCTGGGGACGCCAGAGCAGCAGCGCACGCCCTGACAAGCAGCACCCCGCTCAAGGAGGTCCATGACGCAGTAGTCATGTCAGACGGGGTGTCGCGGCTTGTCACGGAGTACCGGACAGCGAGCTGGGCCGATGTGTTCACAACCCTGAGGTCCAGCGGCCCCCGACAGTTGATCCAGAATGTGCGGGATACAGAGGCCACAGACCCTACCGGGCGCCGGTGGCCCCGGTACAAATCAGGGGATGATGCCGCAGTGGCCTACTGCCAGTGGTGAATCCGGTGGCTTGGCTCGGATTGCTTGCGTAGCGTCCAGTGGTGCTTATTGACCGGGGTTCTGAGGACGCGATGGATCTGCAATCTACAAACGCATGCCCAGACTGGCGGACTTCACCGCCATCCACCTGACTATCGTCGATAACTCGCCCACCGACTTCGTTGACTTCGCCGGTTTCTAAGCAAAGAACGCCGACGGAGGCGAAGCTCAGCGTGACAGCGTGATGACAGTAGGCAAATTTGGTGCTAACTATCGACGCCCTCGTCACCGAAACCTTCCCGGCGCCCAAGGGCGGGCTCCAGGCATCACGGGGGAGACATCGGGCATCAATTCCACCAGATATGCGGATCACCTCTTTCTTCCTCGGTGATAGTTCTACCAACGTCACGTTGGCGCGCACCTCTAATGAAATATTCAGAGTGCATTTTCCAATGATGTGCGTAGAAATTTCGAAAAATAAAATCCACGAATTTACCCACACGCAAGGGTGCCGCACACGCGATTCGACAGTTAGAGCTATTGATTGTCAAATGTGCTGCAGGGTGTCCGGGCGCAGCGTTATCGGGGTCGTAATCAAATCGCACTGGAGAGTGCAACACCATACTGGTCGGGTCTGTCTCCATATGTAAATCGACGACATCAAGCACCGCATCACGCAAAAGCATTTCCGGATCTATTCGATACGGACACGGAACGTAGGCGAGTCGATGTCCAGAGATTCTACCGTCACTGACTTCATACGTGATCTGCAGTAGAGCTCCGTCGAAGAGGAGAGCAGAATAGGCGCCAGCCTCTACCCAATTACGATAGTCCTGGAGGCTTGGATCTTTTCGACTTACCAGAAAAGGGCGGCCGGCGTGAACTGAATGCCAGGAAACTCGATTGCCGGAAACCGACACCTGATTCCGATAAGGGACGATTCCCGCAATGGACAGGTAGTCCAAAACGTTGACTACCTCATCGCGGATCGCCCTAGTCGTCGTCACCCGTGAACTCTTCCTGCATTCTGGCTACCAGTCGAGTGCGCAGAGACAGCGGCAGATCATGCAGCTCAATCTCATCTTTCTCAAACGCATCGATGAACGCTTGCAGTCCTTGAGTTGCCCTCTTAACGGACTCCTTTGTCACACCGGTGCGATCTTTATAGATATGCCGCAGTTTAGCCAGCTTTTGGGCGGTGGGAATCCTAAAGGAAAGCTGGAAGTTCGCGCTCTGCACAGCCTCTGCCTCTGTGGAGATGAGGTCCATATCCGCGCCCCATCCAGCAATCCTCACCCAGGCACGGCTTCGCGTAATTGCCGTAAAGAGAGTGTTCCGCTGCGTGACCGGGTTATGTGAGCTGGCGGCCTTCTGCGCGTCGACGACATACACCATTGGGGCCTCGTTGCCCTTGGCGCGATAAATGTGTGCAAGCGCTACAGAGCCTGGCACGAAGACGGTGTCGACGCTGGTATTAACGCCTACAAGGTGGGAGTTGATGCCGTACGCTTGGAGTGCCTGCATCAGCTTAGGCGCGCGAGACTTTGCCCGCATCACGTCAGGCAAAACAATCAAAACGTCATCAGCTTCGAGCTCGTCGTCGGTTAGATTCTTCCTGATCTGACTGGCTACCCAGGCGTCTTGCGAAGTTTGATCGTCGAATTTCCTGAGGAATACAGCATCAGTTTCCTTGAGGAGACGTGGGAAGTACGCCGGGTAACTTGACTCTGAACGCTTTAGCGTGACCTGTTCACCTAGCCCCAATTCGCCGCGTACTACGTTGTAGCCGATTTCCTTCCACAATTTTGGATCGTCGAAATGTTGCACTAGGCCGCCAGCACGATAAACGCCGATCCCGAGAGCGTGAGCAGTGGCCAAAGCCCAAGGCGTATTGCGGTAGCAGACGGGCAATACAATATCTCTGCGGGGTTCATTATCACCCGATGCGAGACTTACCAAGCTCTCTCCGGAGGGACTCTTACCGAACAGATCGTCCGTACTGGGCATAGCGGTTTCTGAGAGCTTCTGAAGTTCGTCGAATCCCCAAACAATACGCTTTGGGTCCTTGGTCAGCAAGTAGACAAGCTGAAAGAACTCGGGCGGAAGGTCTTGAGCCTCATCAATCAAAACAGCATCGAAAACCGGCTCGGGATTGCTTTGCTGAGCGACAGCAAGAAGCTCTCTGCAGATGCCCTGAAAAGCGTTATCCATCCCGTAGGTTGCGCGAGCGTAATTGTAGTCACGCGGCGTCACTCCGAGGGCAGAAGCCATCTCGCTGTACACACCTGCACGCGCACCCGAACCCCACGAATGCATAATCTGCAAGCGCTGTTCATCAGGACGGTCATTGCTATATTCGAATGTGAACCGAGTAATAAGGTCATTGATTTGTTGATATAGTGCTCGCGAATGGAAGGTGACCGCAATACGCCATTCCGGATGTTGCGTGTGTAGGTAAGCCGCCTTCAGGGCGAGCACAATGGTTTTGCCGGACCCTGCAAGACCTCGAATCCTCTGAGGCCCCTCAGGCGTTTCGATTGCGGCAGCTTTTTGCCACCGGTCCAGGTTGGCGATACCTCGTTCGATCTCCTTGAGTACCGCACCCCGAGAGGATTCCTGCCGTACAGAAGCCCTCTTCTTCGCTGGTTTGATATTTGTGACCCGTTGAAGCGCCGCCTGAAGCGATCGTTCGATCTCTTCATTTACCGCTGGAAGTTGAGAAACCCATTGCGCAATCTGGTCAATACTTGTGTAAACGCCTTCCGTCTCATGAGGCGGAAGACTGATCGGGTCAGCAAATACAGTAACGGTGTTAATGTCCAAGTTAAGCCGACGCCCACGGCGAAGCGAGTCATGCTTGCTTAGCGTGCTATCCAATACGGCATAGAGGCGATCTTGGGATGCAGTGAACTTTTCCCAATCTTCGTCATTCTCAGGCTGCCCATCAGCAAGAAGAAATGCTACTAGCCCGTGATCGCGGCTTACGAGGAGAGCATCCACTTCGACTCGGTCATCTGCCGTTGTCAGAACTGGGTATCCCAAGTAGATAGTGCCGTTGTTGACGTGCGGCTTGAGCGTTTCTGCGAGTCGTGACGCGGTCGCTCGATCTCGACTCTCGCCATACACAACTTCCAACGACATAGGGAAAATCCTTCGATCGAACACTGGGCGCGGCTTGGGATGTAGTTCGTAAATACCCAGACATTGGGTGAATCGATGTGCTAGTTGTAGCCGTCTGGTGATGCGCAGGGCATGCGGCGGCCCTCGGCCGTTGCCTGACAGTTGATGGACTGTCGAGGTAGCTCTTCCCAAGAGTAGCCACGACTGTTGCAGAGTACTGCTCGAAGGCGGCACTTGACCCTCAGCCCCTGTTCGCCAGCGGGTTGCCACTCTTCAGGCCGGCGCTCACGAGGGACGTAGGGGGGGCGTTGTGGGCGAGCAGCTGTAGTAAGACCACACCTCCTTCGTACTCCCGCACGAGGCTTGAGCTCTACCCGAGAGCGTCTTCGTGCCGCCGCTTAGCCGCTACCTTGAGTAGTCGCCGTAGCTGCTCCCGGTTCTCACCGTAGGTCTTCAGCGCGTGGCAATTTGGGCAGAGAGCGATCATGTTCCATGGAACATCGGGCCCGCCCTTGGTCAGATCACGCACATGATCCACCTGAAGGATCGGCAGTCCGGCGGTCGTCCGCTCTTTGGGATGTCCCTCGCACTTAGGGCTTTCGCAATCCCCGTTGCTTCTTGCGATGACAGCCGCTCTTGCGGCGGGGTCCCGAACAAAGCGGTCGGCGAGTGTCGGCTTCTTCAGCTGACCTCGCCGTGAGGCGTTCGCTTCCGCCCTGCGCGCCAGGCGTTTGTACGCGTCCCTATCGCTCTCCAAGGCGTCACGTTCTTTAGGGTCTACGTCACCAGGACGGTAGTTGACGGTGTCGTCATGCAACTCGCCTGTGTCAGCCTCTAGCGCTGCCACGACGTCCGGAGGCCACGTCTCAGGCTGCGGAGAGGGGACGGGGGCCAGCACCCAGAGGAACTCACGTCGTGGCCGCTTGTCCTCTCCGATGCCCCACCGAAACCGACGTTGAACGATGACAACCCAGGTCTCGAAACTCCAGTCCTCCTGGAAAGGCTTGTGCCAGTAGCGCAGAGGTCGACCGGCAGCCTGATGCTCCGCCATGAGCTCGTTGCCGTCGGTGATCTTCTGGTCGCCAGACAGTCCATCTCCGACGTAGGCGACCCAGTTTGTGTCCGGGATACGGCCGTCGTCATATGGCCCTTTGTCGTCCGAGAAGGCGCTCAGGATCCCGTCTGCGAGGCAGCCGATTCCTCCCATCTTCTGGCCACCGTAGACACGCCAGATGGCGTCCCGATCCTTGAACCGCTCACCGAGCACCGGACGCAGAGCATCCGCCCACCTGCCGGCGAGCGAATTGTGTAGACCGAGGTCTTCCAACAGCCCAGGAGGGAGCGGAAAGAAGTAGCGCAGGAGCAGCCCTGCCGCGGCACCCGCGGCGACTTCAGGCTGTGACAACAGCAGCGCGTAGTCATCCTCGCGGAGACCACCTGCCGGATCTACCCCGTTCAAGGACCCCAGGGTGGGACGGCGCCCCCGACTGGTGAGAGTGAGCTCGTGTCCATGGTCCACAGTCCACAGGTCGTCATGCACCAGTGCCCAGAACGGGTACCTCGTGGCGTCAACACCGTCCTCGGCCTGGCCGTACTTCTCCATCAGCGGCGCCATGGCGTCACGTGTCGTCGACCACGACTGCATGCGCGGCGCCCCCGCCAGGGCCTGCCCAATTGCCCATAGGAGAAGCAGCGGGCGGTGGAGCGGCGGTCCCCCCGCACGCCGTGCCGGCCGGACGTCCCCAACCCGCCGTTGGAACGTCTTGGGCGGCTCCACGACAGTGAACCCCTCCCTCCTCAACCAAGCCACGGCACCCTTCAGACCACCACTGAGCTGGTAGTGCTTGAGCGCGCTTCCGAAGTCGTAGAGATGCGCAACACCCGCTATGGCCTTGGAGTCGTACTGCCTCCCCTCATGCAAAAGCAGGTACGTGACAGCCGCGCCGTAGCCATAGGTCTCCCGAAATGCTTCAGGACCGAGGCGGTCGTGCTCTGCAATCGCACGCAGGATGCCGGCGCGCGTGATCTCAGAAGGTGCCATGGCCACACGGTAGATCACGGCACTGACAACGAACCTGCGTCGCATCCTCGGGGTGTGAGGCTGTCTCCTCGCTCGTTGTCCTGCTCTTTGTCCAGTTCGCTCACGGCCGACGTAGTTCGCCGTCGTACGTCGGGCCTCTCTGAGCTGCCGCGTGAACGCACATGAACCTCCACGAACCGGGACTCGCACAGTTGGAAAGCGTGTTGGGGGCAACCCCTCACGAGTTCGAATCTCGTATCCTCCGCCATTGCTCTCACCGGGCAATACGTCGAAGGCCCCCGCAGCTCGCTGCGGGGGCCTTCGACGTTGAGGGTTGCAGTTTGGGTTGCAGTCGTCACGGTCCCCGCCGATCCGACGCCCGCTGCACGCACTGCGAAGACGATCCCCGCGTGCCATCACCTGCTTGGCCCCATGTCGAGCCGAGAGGCACCACCCGTGGACTCTGGTGCCATCTGTCCGACCGCTCCACGGATGTGCGGCGCTCAGTCACCCCACGAGACGGTGCGGCGCCGAGTAGCATCATCTGACCGATATGACGGGCCATCAAGCACATCAGGGCCATAGGGGTGGAAGGTGGCAGTCGAGCCCGTGTCCATGAAGCCAATCAGTCCGGCTGCGTACGGTGCGCTGGGGGCGGCCCTCAAGCACATCTTCTGGTACAAGAACGACCTGGAGGGCTTCATCCGCCGGTGGGCTAAGGGCCACCCGGAGCTGGTTGCCGGGATCAACTTCTCCGGGTACAAGTGGCAAACGGCCGAGGACTTCGTAGATCGTCTCCATGCAGATGAGACGCGCTATACGGAGCTTGCTCTACGGCTCATGGTTGAAGTCTCAGAGATGACCAGCTTCCCCAAGCTGCGGCGACTATCGGACGCCGACTCACTCATAGCCGAGGCGCGGGAAGCCGTTTTCGAGCTGAAAAAGTGCATCGACCGCCACCGCGGCCTGATCGCTGACGATGCCAAGTTCGCCAACGACCTCGCGGCTCACCAAGCGGTCACGGACAGCCGGCGCAGCTTCTCCGAGCGGCTGAGCGAGCTGAAGAGCGAGTTCCTGCGCCTTGAGGCAGAACCCAACCGCCAGAAGGCTGGACGCGAGTTCGAGCCCTTCCTCAACCGGCTGTTCCGCCTGTTCGACCTGGACCCAAGACTGTCCTACAACCTGTCCTACGAGCAGATCGATGGGTCCATCACGTACGACACTGACGTCTATGTCGTAGAAGCGAAGTGGCTCAAGGAACCAGTCGAGGTCCACTACCTCGGTAGCTTCGTCGAGAAGGTGCGGCACAAGACCACGAACACGCTCGGGCTGTACATCAGCGTCCATGGCTTTACCAAGGGGGCCAGGGAGCGCTACGCCGACGGCACCTGCTTCATCACGATGGAGGGAGTGGACCTCTTCGTAGTGCTGGATGGCCACATCACGCTCGACGAACTTCTCAGCCGTAAGAAGAGACATGCCAACGACACCGGAAGCTGCTACTTCCCTGCGTCACTGATTCTGAGCGAGTAGCCAGCGCACGAGAGATCGACGACGCCGGGCAGATGGCTGCGTCAGCGGGTGACCTGAAACCCACGCGAGGGGGAGGCCGAGGAGCTTCCCCCACGGCCTCCCCCTCGCACTCGGTGCTTCTCGCTGCTACTGATACCTACTGGCAGGCGGCCCCTCCGGCAGTGGCCAGAGCAGGCCACCGATCTTGTCGGCGGTGTCCGTGAGCACCCGGTTGGTGAGGTGCTGGTAGCGGCGGCGCATCCGGGCGGACTTGCCGGGCTCCCAGCCCATGATCGCGTCAACGACCGTGTCCGGGACGCCAAGGATCAGCAGAACGGTCGCAGCCGTGTGGCGGGCGTCGTGGAGGCGGCCCGCGCGCAGACCGGCCGCCTTGAGGAGGTCCTTCCACTCGTGATGGTCGGTGTTCGGGTTGAGGGGCTCGCCAGTCGGGGAAGCGAAGACGTACCCCTTCTCCGTCCAGAGGTCGCCAGCCAGTCGGCGATCCCGCTCCTGCGCGCGTCGGTGCTGAAGCAGAAGCTGCACCAAGGGCTCGGGAATGCCGATGGGCCGACGGCCGGCGCGGGACTTGGTGTCCTTCGTCTCACGACGGATGTTGACCTTCTGAGGGCAGTAGCCGGGCTTGCGCCCGCAGCGGTTGCCGCAGCCGTGCTCGTACCGGGGCCGTAGCCGGTTGCGGTGGACCGTCATGACCCGCAGTTCGAAGTCAATGTCCGTCCACTTGAGACCGAGGACCTCACCCTGACGCAGCCCCAGGGCAAGAGATACGACCCAGCGCGCCGGGTGCCTAGTCTTGTTGGCCAGGTCCAGAAGCTTGTGCACTTCCTCGACCGTGTAGGGCTCGACCTCTTCCTCCTCCAGTCGCGGCGCCTTGGCGACGGAGGCGGGGTTGACGGTGAGATGGCCTCGGCGCACTGCTTCGTTCAGAGCCGTGCGCACGGTCCGGTGAACCTGGTGCGCGGTGCCGGCGGCGCTGCCAGCCTTCTGCATCTTGGCGTAGAAGCGCTCCAAGTGCTCGGGCTCCAGCTTGGGCAGGCGGTGCGCGCCGAGGCCGGGGATGAGGTGGTGGTAGACGGCGACGCGGTAGCCGTCGATGGTGTTCTCGCCCACGTGTGATGCGGCGATGTTCTCGACCCAATGGGTCAGCCAGGTTGTGACGGTCCAGGTCTGCCCGGCCTTGCCGACGGTGCCGGAGTCGCGTTTGCGTTCCAGTTCGCGGACCGCCTTGGTGGCGTCGGCGCGGGTCTTGCGCTTGACGTGGCGCCGGTCGGGCTTGCCGTCGTCCTTGACGCCGACGGTCACGTAGCCGTGCCACTTGCCGTCCTTGCCGAGGAAGATCGAGGAGGCACCGTTGGGCTGGCGCGTTTTGGCCATGTCCGCCCCCTTCAGGCCGCGTGGGCGGCGGCCGGGGCGGCTGCCTGGGAGCGGTCAGCCAGATAAGTGGCCAGGGCCTCGACCGGCACTCGGCGCAGGCGGCCTATGAGGACGGAGCCGATCTCGCCGGAGGCGATGAGTGCGTACATGGTGGTACGGCCGACGCCGAGGCGGCGAGCGGCCTCCTCAACGGTAAGCGCGACGAGGGGCGCGTCAGAGATGGGTGCCGTGTGTTCCAGCACGAGTGTGCGGAGCCGCTGCTCGGGGACCCCGAGCGCGTCGGCGATAAGGGTGAGCGGGGGCGGAGCGGTGGGCATGAGGGATCGCCTTTCGGCGGTCACGGGGCAACGTGACCGCTGGACTGTCCGGGATGGGCGGTGGGCTTAGATCGGTGTCCGCGTTGGTGGCCCTCGGTGTTCGTAGCACCAAGGGCCTGCGGTGGATGGGCTTCGAAAGCCATGTTCAGACGCCGGGAAAGATCTCCGCCGAACGGTTACTCGTCGGCGGAACCGCTGCGGAGCGGATCCTCGGGTGAGTTCGGAGCCGGGTAGAAGGAGAGGCTCCCCGGGTCGGGCTCGATGCCGAGGCGCTCGGCGATCTCGTCGTATCGGGCCTCGGCCGCCTCAAGTCTGGCCTTCGCGGCGTCGGCGAGGTCTTGGGCGACTTGGTGCTCCTGTTCGGCCTTCTGAATGTCGAAGGCCGCCTCCTGCAACTCCCAGTGAGGATCGTCGCGGCTCGCGACGGCTTCGAGTAGGAAGTTGCCAGCAGGGACGCCGAGAGCCTTGGCGAAGCCGAGGGCCTCGTTGAAGCTGATGCTCCGGGCACCATTCTCGATCTTGGCGATCTGGGTCTGGTGCATCTTGAAGCCCAGGCGACGCATGCGCTCTGCCATGTCCTCCTGGGACAGGCGGGCCGTCATCCGCAGGACCTTCAGGTTGTGCGCCACCAGGGCTTCGCCCTCTGGCGGAGCCCAGCGTTGCGGCTTGGCGTCGTCCACTTCTTTCACCTCCCTCCTCTTCTCGACAAACGGAGGTCGCCACACCTCCACCCTTAAACCGTACCAGCATGGATACCCCAACCCACAAGGGAATACACGCAAATGTGACACACGTCACTATGTACCTGAACGGCAATCATGCCGCAAGAGATTAACTTTTCAATGCCCTGAACGCTTGACTTGAGGCGGACGCTCGTGCACACTTATGCCATAAGGGCATCCTCGAACGAACCGCCAGGAGGTTAACCGCGTAGGTGCCCCGAGGAACGCGAAAACCCCCGGCGCTACGAACACCGGGGGCTGCAGGAAACCTCGCCACCGCCCATCCCAGGACAGTCGACCGCGGCGGACCGGGTTGCCCCCCGGAGCCGCCGAGTGAGGATCTCCGTGAACGAGAGTACCGCCCCCGCCGCCCCTGTGGCACCCCGTCCGAGCGGCACCCCATCACCGCACCGTGGCCAGCCGGACGCCGCCGCGCCACTGGACGAGCTGCGCACCGCCTTGGCCCGATTCGTGGTCCTCCCGAGCGAGCAGGCACTGGACGCAACCGTGCTGTGGATCGCGGCCACCCACCTCCAGCAGGTGTGGCAGCACGCCCCGCGTCTCGCTGTGGTCGGCCCGGCGAAGCGGTGCGGCAAGTCCCGCCTGCTCGATCTGCTCACCGAGACGGTCCACAAGCCCGTGATCACCGTGAATTCCACGGCAGCGGCCATCTTCCGCTCGATCTCGGACGAGCCGCCGACCCTCCTCGTGGACGAAGCCGACACCATCTTCGGCAGCCCCAAGGTCGCCGAGAAGAACGAGGAGATGCGCGGCCTGCTCAATGCCGGGCACCAGCGCGGCCGACCGGTACTGCGGGTCGTCGGCAAGGAGCACACGCCCCACTCCTTCGCGACCTTCGCCATGGCAGCGCTCGCCGGCATCGGCGACCTGCCCGACACGATCATGGACCGGTCCGTCGTGATCCGGATGAGGCGCCGCGCGGAGGGCGAGCAGGTGAGCCCGTACCGCACACGCCGCGACAGCCCCGCCCTGCGCTCCCTGCGGGCTCACCTGGCGCGCTGGACCGCCTCAGTGGCCGAGCAGGCCCTCCACCTGGAGCCGAAAATGCCGGTCGAGGACCGGGCGGCCGACACGTGGGAGCCCTTGGTGATCGTCGCGGACCTCGCGGGCGGCACCTGGCCCGAGCGCGCCCGCACCGCGTGCGAACAGATGGTCACCGCCGAGGCCCAGGCCGAGGAGGACAACCCCTCCAACGCCCGGATCCTCGCCGACATCCGCCGCGCCTTCGCCGCCGCAGGTGACCCCGAGAGCGTGTCCACCGACGCCCTGCTCTACCGCCTCAACTCCGAACCCGAAGCTCCGTGGGCCGAAGCCGGACGCGGTGGCCTGAGCCCGCGCGCCCTGGCCGGGCTGCTGCGGGAGTACGGCATCCGCTCCGGCAACGTCCGCATGCCCGACGGCAACCAACTCAAGGGCTATACGCGGACGAAGTTCACCGATGCCTGGAAGCGCTACTGCCCCACCGTCCACCCCGAGATCGGCTCGGACGGCAGCAGAGACACACCGACCGAGTGACCTTCACGGGTGCCGTCGACCGCTCGTCGACGGCACTCGCACCGGGCCGACCGCCGTGAAGCGCCGGCCTGCCAACGCGAATTCTGCGGGCGGCCTGCCCATATCCGTCTCGTGGCGTCCTTGCCGTCCCAGCCACGTAAACGCAGGTCAGAGGCGGTCTCGCCAAGACGCCACAGCGTCCCAAGACGGATGGCCATCCGTCTTGGGACTCGAAGCGACAACACGGCACTACTGGTGCGCCCGCCCACCGACGTGTCCGCCTGCCGATCGTGACCACTGGAAGGGACACGTCGCGCACGGTGCTGAGACGTCATGCCACCGGCTGCCGTACTGCCTCTGACCTGCTGCTTCAACGGCAAGACGGCCAAGACGGATCGCCACGCACCACCTTTCACACCATGCCCCGAGGGGAACCCCACGCCCATGCCCGACTCCGCCATACCCACCGCACCGGCCAGCCGTCACCGCGCCACGTGGTGGGACCGGCTCGCCATCATCCTGCTCGGCATCGCCGGATGCGCTCTCTCCTACGACGCGCTGCGACAGATGGCCACGGCCGTGCACATCCGCGACCAACTGGCCTACCTCTTCCCCGTAGTGATCGACGGCTTCATCGCTTACGGCGTCCGCGCCCTGCTGGTCCTGCGCGAAGCGCCGATGCCCGCACGGCTGTATGCGTGGACACTGTTCAGCACGGCGACCGCCGCCAGCATCTGGGCGAACGGTCTGCACGCCCTCGCCCTGAACAGGCCCGGCGCAGTCACCCTCCGCCTGGGCGACGGCACCGTCACGGTGCTGTCTGCCATCGCGCCGCTCGCCCTTGCAGGAGCGACCCACCTGCACATCCTGATCACCCGCTACGGCGGTACCTCCACCGTCCGAACGTCGTTGAACGCAAACGTCCTTGAGTATCAGGACGGTACGCAACCGGTACCAGAGCGACCGGCCGGGGTTCCGTACACCGCCCGCGCGGACCTTCCCACGGCAGTTCGTCCCAGGCAGCAGCAGTCCACTCGCATGGCCACGGGCACCGCCCCCTTGGCCGCGGCCGACGAAAGCTCGTCCGAAACCGGATACGACGAGGATGCCGATCGCGACGAAGCCGACGTCGAACTCGGACGGGGACGAGAAGCCACAGGCCAGAGCTCCCTGGGGGATTCCGGTCGCCCTCCGGCGACGAGCCTTGGCGGACGTCCCGCGATGGCTTCCATCGCCGAGCTGGCACGCGTCATCGGCGCCGCTCATCCAGGGAGTTCCGGACTGACCCGCGACAGCGCCCGTAAGGCAATCACCGAAGCCGGACTCGGCGCCGGCACCGGTCGGCTCGCCGAAGCGATGGCGCTGGTACGGGACAGTGCCGACGCCCGTCCGCACCCGGACAGCTGACCGGCATCGCAGGGCGCTGCCCGGGACCGAACCAATTCCGGACAGCGCCTGCTTCCCGGTCCGCTACACGAGGTGTCCGGCCGGGCCAAGCCGTCGACTCCCCGGACACTCGCCCCAGCCACCGCAGACCACACTCAGAGAGGACCCTCCAGACTCCCGTGCGCCGCAATCCGTTCTCCCGCAAAATGACGTCCTCCCAGTCCTCGCCGCCCCGTAGTCTCCGCTCAGCGCACCCGCCCACGTCCGACCAAGGCTTTGACGGAGACACCCTCCAACGGACAGCGGAGCGAGCTGGGGCGAAGTCCACATCGCCTGGGGGCGATGCGGACTTCGCGCTCGGATCCGCCCCAGCGGGGGCGGATCCGGCCCCGGCCCGAGGGGCCGGGACCGAGGATGGCAAGGAGGCCGAGCGCGGCCCCCACCAGGACAAGCAGCCGCCCGTCGAGCCGAGCGAGCCAACCCCCGACCCTGCCGTACATCAAGCGCCGACCGTGAACGCCGACGTGTTCATGCAGCACGGTGTCGCCGCCAACGATGTCCCTGCCCCTGTTCATGCCGACATCGCGCCCGGCGCCGAGCGCCGCCGGCACCTGAGTGAGATGCTCTACCGGCCCCGCTCCGGGACCAAGCGCACTCTGCAACTGACCTGCTCGGCCGAACCGGCGGAGCGTGCGTTCATCGACCTCGCCGCCCGTAAGGCGAAGCGTTCCCGTTCGGCGTACCTCATGGACTGCGCCCTCACCTTCGCCCATGCCTACCTGTCCGACCGCCGTCCTGAAGGCGGCGCTCCGCTCCCGTCTCCGCAGGCCACCCAGGACCTGATGGTTCTGTTCGGCAAGCTGGTCAGGGAATTCGGACGCGTGGGGAACAACCTCAATCAGCTCGTCCGCACCGTCCACCAGGGCGAGCTGCCCGATCGAGCCGAAGACACCCTCAGCGAGTTGCACCAGGTCGCCCAACGCGCTCGCCTGCTGCTGGACCAAGCCCTCGCTGGGGGTGGTCGCCGTGGTGCCTGACGTCTCCACGGGTGACCGCAGCCGTGGCCTCCTGTCCTACCTCTTCGGCCCCGGCCGCCGTAACGAGCACACCGACCCGCATATCGTCGCCGCGTTTGCGATGCCCGGCATCAACGACCCCGGCCGTGTTCCCTTCGACCAGCACCACGGAGCCCTCAGCGAGCTGGCTGACTACCTCGACCAACCCGTAAAGCTGCGCGAACAGCGGATGGGAAAAAAGGTGCCGCAGCACGTGTGGCACTGCCCCGTCCGTACCGCACCTGGCGACCGTTACCTCACCGACGAAGAGTGGGCGGAGGTCGCCCGCCGCATCGTCCACTCCACGGGCATCGCCGAACACGGCGACGACGCCGCGTGCAGGTGGATTGCCGTGCGGCACGCCGAGGACCACATTCACATCATGGCGACCAGCGTCCGCGAAGACGGCCGTCGCCCCCGCAACAAGGGAGACGGCCGACGGGCCCAGGCCGAATGCCGCAGGATCGAGACCGAACTCGGTCTGCGTCGGTTGAAGCCAGGAGACGCGACCGCGCCGAAGACGCCGTCCGGGCCGGAAGTCGCCAAGGCCGAACGACAGGGCCGCAAGAACACAGCCCGGGTCTGGCTTCGCGAGCACGCCTACGCCGCCGCGGCGGCAGCCCGCGACGAGGACGAGTTCTTCGCCGTACTGACGTCTCTCGGGATCAAGGTCCGCCCCCGTCTCGGTCCCGTCACTGGAGAGGTCACCGGCTACAGCCTCGCCACCGCTGACGACACCGATGCCAAGGGCGAGCCCATCTTCTACAGCGGCTCGGCACTCGCTCCGGACCTGTCCCTAAACCGGCTCCGTGAGCGCTTCGGCCTGGCCGATGGCAAGGCTGCAGGGCAGGCCACGGCGTTGCACACAAGCCGTACGGACGCAGGCGCCTCCTGGCGGCAAGCCGATGGGGAGCTGCGCGCCGCCTACGTGCTTGTCACCGGGACCACCAGTGGAGCGGCAGCCGATAAGGCCGATGCCGAAGTGCAGGCTCAGGCTGCGGCATTCGCCGAGCTGTTGCACAACACCGCAGTCTCTGCGCCGCGCCAGCTCCGGGCAGAAATTCAAGCGGCAGCTATCGCCTTCAACCGCGCCAACCGCTCCGCCATCCGAGCCGACCATCGAGCCGCCGACGCTCTGCGTCAGGCCGGAAGGACGCTGCTGAGCTCGCCCACCGGCAGGGACGGCGACTTCGTCGCCGCCGCGCTCACCTCTGCCGTATTCCTGCTCATCGCCCTCGTCGAGTGGCACGCCCAGCGTGGTCACGCGCAGCAGGCGGCAGCGGCCCAGCAGTCCCTCGTCCACCTCCGGGCCGCCCAACAGCATGCCGCCCGACCGGCCCTCGCCCAGCTCGCCGCGCGTGCCCCGAGTCCCCAGGCACAGGATCGGCTCGCCGCAGCCGTCCGAGCCACAATCCCCGACCACGCGCATCGCATCCTCGCCGACCCGGCTTGGCCCGCGCTGTCCACTGCCCTCGCCCAAGCCGAGTCCGCCGGCAACCCGCCGCGCCGGGCCTTGGCCGTCCTGTCAGAGCAACGGGAGCTCGACACCGCGGACCGACCGGCCGAAGTCCTGGTCTGGCGCTTGCGGACAGCCACCGCCGAGCGAGTCAGCCAGCGAGCTCGGAGCGCGGCCACCCGTAGTGCTCGGACCGACCTTCTGACGAAAAGGACGGGAGTACCTGCCGTTTCGGCCGTCCAACCGCAGCCGACAAACATAAAACGCCTTGGTCCAAGTCACTGACGTGGACTTTCCCCAGTAGAACAGTGTCTTCTCAACCTTCACGCGTGACCGGAACAAGGAGCTTCTTCGAGTTGGCTACCGGTCGCGTGGTGATCGTGAGGCGCAACGGACGAGGCCCCTGGGCAGTTGATCGAGATGTCTGACGTCTCAATCGTGTTGCTCGGGGGCCTCGTTGGTCATCCATTCTGCCGGAATCGACCTGCCGCACGCACTCATGGCATGGGGCACTCTGCTGATCATCACCCGTGAGGTCGACCGGCGCTGCAAGCCCCATCCGTCCCAGCGCGCGATGGTGCACAGATCTACCTGCGCGAACACACCTCTCTCGCGAAAACCGCCGCCGGGTTCGGGAGCAGCGAGTCCACCTCCCACGCCTACACCAATGACGTCATCGACCTGCTCGCCGAACCTGCACTGGGTCTGCTAAGCCGCTGCGCCAGGGCGCGTGCGTTCTCATGCGGCGAGACGAGTGACTTGCCCGTGGACGGCCCCTGATGGCCTGCTTGCCCGGGTCTGGACGTGACGAACGCGACCTCTGATGATCAAGGTTCTCGAAGCCGTTGATCAAGAACAGGGGTCGCGTTCGCGTGTCATCCTCCCTGATCGATGTCCTGCAGCGCCACCGCGGGAACATCGACCTACCCGAACTCGCCTCGCTGTCCCAGGTCTTGGACCGCCTGCCTGATCCGCGGCGGGTGCGGGGCCGCCGGTACCGGCTGGGCGCCCTGCTTGCCTTGTGTCTGCTCGCGGTGCTCGGCGGCGCCACGACGCTGGCCGGCATCTCCCGCTTCGCCGTCGATGCCGCCCCTGAAGTGCGGGAGAGGATCGGGCTGCGTGGGCTGCCACGTGCGACGACCCTGGGCCGTCTGCTGTAGCGGCTGGACGGCGATGTCCTGGATGATGCTGTGGGCGCCTGGCTCGCCCGGCACGCGATGGACCCGGCCGCTGACGCTGCGGAACTGGTGGGCGTGGCTGTTGACGGCAA
>NZ_NEUE01000152.1:0-6459 GCF_002910905.1 Streptomyces sp. SM11
GCCGTCCTGCTCATCGAGACCCGGCTCTTCCTCCGCGAACCCGGCAGCCTCTTCTGGATCCTCGCCTTCGCGACCGCCCTCCTGGTGGTCCTCGGCTTCGTCCCGGCCTTCAAGGTGGCCGACGACAACCTCGGCGGGCGCCGGGTCATCGACCTCTACGTCCCCGTCTCGATCCTGCTCGCCATGATCATGGCCGGGCTCCAGGCGATGCCACCGGTTCTCACCGCCTACCGCGAACGCGGCATCCTGCGCCGCATGTCCACCACCCCGGTGCGGCCCTCGGCCCTGCTCACCGCCCAGATCACCCTGCACGGCGCCGCCGCCCTGGGCTCGGCGCTCCTGGTCGTCGCCGTCGGCCGTGTCGGCTACGGGGTCGCGCTGCCCCGGCAGCTGTTCGGCCACGCACTGGCGCTGCTGCTCGCGGTCACCGCCGTGCTCACCCTGGGCGCGACGATCTGCGCCCTGTCCCGTACGACGAAGGCGGCCACCGCGGTCGGCTCGGTCGCCTACCTCGCGATGATGTTCACCGCCGGGGTCTGGGTGCCCGTCCAGGCGATGCCCGACACCCTGCGGCGCATCGTGCAGGTCACCCCGTTCGGCGCCGCCTCCCAGGCCCTGGACCAGGCCGCGTCCGGCCACTGGCCGAACTGGGCGTACCTCGGGGTCGTCGCCCTGTGGACCGTACTGCTGGGGCCGCCGCCCCGGGCTTCGAGGTCCTGGGCGAGGCGTCGAACGGCGTGGACGCGCTCGCGGTCGTCGAGCGGCTCGACCCCGACGTCGTCCTGATGGACCTGCGGATGCCCGGCGGCGGCGGAGTGGCGGCCATCGCCGAGCTGACCCGGCGCGGCGCGCGCTCCCAGGTCCTGGTGCTGACCACGTACGACACCGACTCCGACACCCTGCCCGCGATCGAGGCGGGCGCGACCGGCTACCTCCTCAAGGACGCCCCGCGCGAGGAGCTGTTCGCGGCCGTCCGGGCCGCCGCCGACGGGCGCGGCGTCCTGTCGCCCGCCGTCGCCTCCCGGCTGATGACCCGGGTCCGCACCCCCGCCGCCGGTCTCGCCGGGACCTCCCTGTCGGCCCGCGAGCGCGAGGTGCTGGTCCTGGTGGCGCGGGGCA
This sequence comes from Streptomyces sp. SM11, assembly GCF_002910905.1. Classification (GTDB taxonomy): domain Bacteria; phylum Actinomycetota; class Actinomycetes; order Streptomycetales; family Streptomycetaceae; genus Streptomyces. The sequence goes on from NZ_NEUE01000152.1 coordinate 1,120, forward strand.
CCACCAACCGGGAGATCGCCGCCGAGCTGTTCATCAGCGAGGCGACCGTGAAGACCCATCTGACGCACATCTTCGCCAAGCTGGACGCCAAGGACCGGGCCGCGGCCGTCGCCGTCGGCTACGACCGGGGCATCCTCGGCTGATCCGCGGGCAGCCCTGTCCCTACTCCGCAACCCGCAGCAGCAGCACCGAGCGGGCCGGGACGGTCAGCTCCGCACCGCCGTCGAGGACCGTGCCGGGCTCCTCTGCCTGCTCCTCCCGCGAGGTGTCCAGGACCAGTTCGTAGGCGTTCGCCCAGGGCGCTCCCGGCAACTCGAAGGTGACCGGCTCCGCGCCCGCGTGCAGCACCGTCAGGAAGCTGTCGTCAGTGACCGGCACGCCCCGTGCGTCCCGTCCCGGGATGTCCCGGCCCGAGAGGTAGAGGCCGAGCGTGGCGGCGGGGGCGTACCAGTCGCCCTCCGTCATCTCCCGGCCGTCGCGCGTGAACCACGCCAGGTCCCGCAGCCCGTCCGGGGCCTGCGCCCGGCCCGAGAAGAACGCGCGGCGCCGTAGCACCGGATGGGTCCGGCGCAGTGTCAGCACCCGGGCCGTCAGCTCGGTCAGTTCCCGCCACTCGGGCTGGTCGAGGAGCGACCAGTCCAGCCAGCCGGTCTCGTTGTCCTGGCAGTAGGCGTTGTTGTTGCCGCCCTGCGTCCGGCCCATCTCGTCGCCCGCCACCAGCATCGGCACCCCGGTGGACAGCAGCAGCGTGGTCAGCAGGTTACGGAGCTGGCGGCGGCGCAGCGCGTTGATCTCCGGGTCGTCGCTCTCACCCTCCGCCCCGCAGTTCCACGCCCGGTTGTCGCTCGTCCCGTCCCGGTTGCCCTCCCCGTTCGCCTCGTTGTGCTTCTGCTCGTAACTGACCAGGTCGCGCAGGGTGAAGCCGTCGTGCGCTGTGACGAAGTTGACCGAGGCGTACGGACGGCGGCCGCCCCAGGCGTACAGATCGCTGGAGCCGGTCAGCCGGTAGCCCAGATCCCGTACGTCGGGGAGCGCGCCGCGCCAGAAGTCGCGCACCGCGTCGCGGTAGCGGTCGTTCCACTCGGTCCACAGGGGAGGGAAGGCCCCCACCTGGTAGCCGCCGTTGCCGACGTCCCACGGTTCGGCGATGAGCTTGACCCGGCGCAGCACCGGGTCCTGGGCGATCACCGCGAGGAACGGGGAGAGCATGTCGACGTCGTGCATCGAGCGGGCGAGTGCCGCCGCCAGGTCGAAGCGGAAGCCGTCGACGCCCATCTCGGTGACCCAGTAGCGCAGCGAGTCGGTGATGAGCCGCAGCACCTGGGGCTGCACCACGTGCAGGGTGTTGCCGCAGCCGGTGTAGTCGGCGTAGCGGCGCGGGTCGTCCCGCAGGCGGTAGTAGCCCCGGTTGTCGATGCCGCGCAGCGACAGCATGGGGCCCAGCTCGCCCGCCTCCGCGGTGTGGTTGTAGACGACGTCGAGGATCACCTCGATCCCGGCGTCGTGCAGCGCGTGCACCATCCGCTTGAACTCGCCGACCTGCCCGCCCGCGGTGCCGGACGCGGAGTAGTCGGCGTGCGGGGCGAAGTAGCCGATGGAGTTGTAGCCCCAGTGGTTGTGCAGTCCGCGCCGCAGCAGATGGTCCTCGTGGGCGAACTGGTGCACCGGGAGCAGTTCGACGGCGGTCACCCCGAGCCGGGTGAGGTGCTCGATCGCGGCCGGGTGCGCGAGCCCCGCGTACGTGCCGCGCAGCTCGGGCGGGATGTCCGGGTGGAGCTTGGTGAAGCCGCGTACGTGCAGCTCGTAGATGACGGAGTCGGCCCACGGGGTCTTGGGGCGGCGGTCCTCCACCCAGTCGTCGTCATCGTGGACGACCACGCCCTTGGGCACGTGGGGCGCCGAGTCCCGGTCGTCGCGCACGGTGTCGGCGACATGCTGGTCCGGCCAGTCCCGTACGTGCCCGTAGACCTCGGGCGGCAGGGTGAAGGTCCCGTCGACCGCGCGGGCGTACGGGTCCAGCAGCAGCTTCGCCGCGTTCCAGCGGGCCCCCGTCCACGGGTCCCAGCGGCCGTGCACCCGATAGCCGTAACGTTGGCCGGGCCGCACCCCGGGCACGAAGCCGTGCCAGATCTCATGGGTCAGCTCGGTCAGCGGGCAGCGGGTCTCGACGCCCCGCTCGTCGAACAGGCACAGCTCGACCGCCTCGGCCCCGCCCGCCCACAGCGCGAAATTGGTCCCCGCCACCCCGTCCGGGCCGACCCGGAAGCGGGCCCCCAGCGGCATCGGGGCCCCGGGCCAGGCGCCGGGGGCCGACGCCCCGGACCGGGCGCCGTCGGCGCGGTGCGCCCGGGCGACCTCCGCCCGTGCGCCGGCCACCGCGTCCGGATCCTGTACCGGCTCCTGATCCCGATCCTGTACTGCCTCCTGCTCGGCTGCGCTCGACACCGTGTAGCCTCCCGCGGCTCGTGGGACGGGCACCTACGAGGTGGCGCGCGGCGTCCCGGCCGCGGCCCTCTTCAGGTAGTCCTCCCCTCCGTTCTGCCCACCGGACGGCCCGCACTCACGTTTCCCCCGACCGGCCCTGGTCGTTGGGGGAGCGTGAACCACACAGCGAAGAGCGCACGGGCCGGCTCGGCCGCCGTGCTGACATGGGCAGGACTGCTGACCGTGCTGGCCCTTCTGACCGGCTGCACCGACACCCGGGAGGCCGTGCTCAACGGCAAGGCGCGATCTCACGGCGGCGCGATCAGCGTCTTCCCCGAGGACGGCGCCAAGGACGTCGACGAGGAGACCCGCATCGCGGTGAAGGTCCCCGACGGGCGGCTGGAGAGCGTGAAGGTCATGCGGATCGAGGACGCGCAGCAGCAGACGGTGGCGGGGCGCATCGCCGATGACGGGCGCTCCTGGGCCCCTGAGCCCCGGGTGGCCCGGCTCGCCCTCGCCGCGAAGTACAGCATCGACGCGGTGGCCGTGGACGGGGCGGGACGCCGCTCAGCCCGGCACGCCACGTTCACCACGCTCGTCCCCGAGCACCGGTTCATCGGCTACTTCAAACCGGAGAACCGGTCCACCGTCGGCACCGGCATGATCGTCTCCTTCTCCTTCAACCGGCCCATCGCCGACCGGGCCGCGGTGGAGAAGGCCATCCGGGTGACGTCCGATCCGGTGGTGGAGGTCGTCGGCCACTGGTTCGGCAAGGACCGGATCGACTTCCGCCCGAAGGCGTACTGGAAGCCCGGCACCGAGGTCACCGTCGACATCGGGCTGCGGGACGTCGAGGGCGCCCCGGGGGTCTACGGCAGCCAGGACAAGACCGTCGTCTTCACGGTCGGCCGTTCCCAGGTCTCCCGGGTCGACGCGCGGGACAAGACGATGGAGGTGCGCCGTGACGGAGAGCTGGTAGCCACGGTCCCGGTCACCGCGGGGGCCCCGAAGACGACCACGTACAACGGGAAGATGGTGGTCACCGAGATGCACGAGGTGACCCGGATGAACGGGGCGACCGTCGGCTTCACGGACAAGAAGGGCAAGGGCGAGTACGACATCGCGGACGTTCCGCACGCGATCCGGCTCACCGAGTCCGGCACCTTCCTGCACGGCAACTACTGGGCCGACGAGTCCGTCTTCGGCGAGGAGAACGTCAGCCACGGCTGCATCGGGCTGCGCGATGCCAAGGGCGGTGGCGGCACCACACCCGGCGGCTGGTTCTTCGACCGGACCCTGATCGGCGACGTGGTCGAGGTGGTCAACTCCCAGGACAAGAAGGTCGCACCGGACAACGGGCTCAGCGGCTGGAACCTCGGCTGGAAGAAGTGGAAGGCCGGCTCCGCCCTGCGCTGAGGCCCCGGACGCTCCTCGCACCCGGTCGTTCCCGGGGGCGGCCCCGGCACCCCGCGCCACCTGCGCGGTTTTCCGGACCACTTGGTACGGAACGGTGACGTTCCGGAGAGAGCTCATCCCGCTCGCGATGTGATTATCTTGCGGCGGCGCGCATGTTCGGCGCGCGGGGGTGCGGGCCATGGCGGGGCCAGGCCGTGCGAGGGGAGACGACCACAGTGAACGGGCAGCCGATATCGGGGGCATCGGCCGGGGCGAGCGGGAAGCGGCGTGGCGGACCGGGGCTTCTGGCCCTGGTTCTGGGAGTACTGCTGTTGCTGGTGACGGCGTGCGGCGGCAGTGCCGACGCGTGGGACAAGAACGATAAGGGCCCGGCGGGCAGCGCGAAGAAGGAGGACACGACCGCCTCGCAGGCGGTCGTGACCATCGCGCCGAAGGACGGTGCGGATTCCGTGGCGACCAGCGGTGCGCTGAAGATCGGCGCCGAGCAGGGCAAGCTGACCACGGTGAAGGTCGCCGACCCCAAGGGCAACGAGGTCGCGGGCGAGGTCGCGGCCGATGGCGCGAGCTGGGTGCCGGAGCGGCACCTCGCCGCCGCCACCAAGTACACGGTGCACGCGGTGGCCAAGGACGCCGAGGGTCGTGAGTCGGCGAAGGACACCACCTTCACCACGCTCGTCCCGGCGAACACCTTCATCGGGCACTACACGCCGGAGGACGGGTCCACCGTCGGGGTCGGCATGCCGGTCTCCATCAACTTCACCCGGGGCATCACCGACCCCGACGCGGTGGAGCGGGCGATCAAGGTGACCGCCGAGCCGGCCGTCGAGATCGAGGGCCACTGGTTCGGCAACGACCGCCTCGACTTCCGCCCGGAGAAGTACTGGGCGGCGGGTACCAAGGTGACCGTCGAACTCCACCTCGACGGAGTCGAGGGCCGGCCGGGCGTCTACGGCAAGCAGGCCAAGACGGTGAAGTTCACCATCGGCCGCAGCCAGGTCTCCACCGTCGACGCGAGCGCGAAGCGGATGAAGGTGGTTCGCGACGGTGAGCAGATCAAGGACATCCCGATCTCCGCGGGCGCCCCGGCGACGACCACGTACAACGGTCAGATGGTCATCAGCGAGAAGCTCAAGGTGACCCGGATGAACGGCGACACCGTCGGCTTCGGCGGCGAGTACGACATCAAGGACGTGCCGCACGCCATGCGGCTGTCCACCTCGGGCACCTTCCTGCACGGCAACTACTGGGGCGCGTCCTCCATCTTCGGCAACACCAACACCAGCCACGGCTGTGTCGGTCTGCGCGATGTGCGCGGCGGCTACGACAACCAGACGCCGGCGGCGTGGTTCTACAACAAGTCGATGATCGGCGACGTGGTCATCGTGGAGAACTCCCACGACAAGCAGATCCAGCCGGACAACGGCCTCAACGGCTGGAACATGGACTGGGAGAAGTGGAAGAAGTAGGACGTCCTCTCCGCTCCCCGATCGACCCGGCGGG
>NZ_NEUE01000152.1:6485-8605 GCF_002910905.1 Streptomyces sp. SM11
CCCGCCGGCGTTAGCGGTGGTTAACCTCTTCGCATGACTGTGACCCTCGAAGTACGCGACGGTGTCGGCACGATCCTCCTGGACCGGCCGCCCATGAACGCCCTGGACGTGGCGATCCAGGACCGACTGCGGGAGCTGGCCGAGGAGGCGACCCAGCGCGAGGACGTGCGCACCGTGATCCTCTACGGCGGCGAGAAGGTGTTCGCGGCGGGCGCGGACATCAAGGAGATGCAGGCGATGGACCACACGGCGATGGTGCTCCGGTCCAAGGGCCTCCAGGACGCCTTCACCGCCGTCGCCCGCATTCCCAAGCCGGTCGTCGCCGCCGTCACCGGCTACGCGCTCGGCGGCGGCTGCGAGCTGGCGCTCTGCGCCGACTTCCGGATCGCCGGGGACAACGCCAGGCTCGGCCAGCCGGAAATCCTCCTCGGGCTGATCCCGGGCGCGGGCGGCACCCAGCGGCTCGCCCGGCTGATCGGCCCCTCCCGGGCCAAGGACCTCATCTTCACCGGCCGCATGGTCAAGGCGGAGGAGGCCCTGACGCTGGGCCTGGTCGACCGGGTGGTCCCGGCCGCCGAGGTCTACGAGCAGGCGCACGCCTGGGCCGCCAAGCTGGCCAAGGGGCCCGCGCTGGCGCTGCGCGCGGCCAAGGAGTCGGTGGACGCCGGACTGGAGACGGACCTCGACACCGGGCTCACCATCGAGCGGAACTGGTTCTCCGGTCTGTTCGCCACCGAGGACCGTGAGCGGGGCATGCGCAGCTTCGTCGAGGAGGGTCCGGGCAAGGCCACCTTCCGCTGACCGGTAGTCAGAATGGGTGGCCCGGTAGTCGGGTCGGGCGGTCCCGCGCGGGGAGTTCATCCGTCAGAGCGGATTATCCGGGCCTTAAGGCAACCTTAAGGCCCGGTGTCGCCGCCGGCCAGGCAACCCTCGCCGGGTCGGGCATCGCCGCAGCTCAGTGGGGCCGTTCGGGGCGCTGTCCTGCCAGGGGCATATGCCAATAGCCTTCTGCGGAATGAGTTGTTCCGGGGTGCGGATTCCCGCGGAACGGCCCCGGAGGGCGATCCGTGCGGCCATGATGGTGGGCATGGCGGGCTTGGAGGGTGTGGATCAGTCGCGACCGCGCAGCAGCGCGACCGCGGCGTGCTGGACGTCGACCATGGATGACGAACAGGCGTTCAAGGCGGTGGAGTTGTTCGGAAATCCGACCGAGGGGGAAGTCCGGTTGCCGTCCCGCCCGGAGTCGGCGGCGACCGCTCGTCGGCTCACCTCCTGCGTCGTGCTCCGTCAGTGGGCCCTCTCGCCGCAGACCGCGGAGTACGCGGTGCTCCTCGTCTCCGAGCTGGTCGGCAACGCGGTGCGCCACACCGGGGCCCGGGTCTTCGGATTACGCATGGTGCGTCGCCGGGGCTGGATCCGCATAGAGGTGCGTGATCCCTCGCGCGGACTGCCGTGCCTGATGCCGGTGCGCGAGATGGACATCAGCGGCCGGGGGCTCTTCCTCGTCGACAAGCTCTCCGACCGCTGGGGTGTGGATCTGCTGCCGCGCGGCAAGACCACCTGGTTCGAGATGCGGATCTCCGACCGCTGATACGCGGAAGTCTCCCCGGCCGGTGCGCCGGAGGCTCCCGGGTGATAGGCAGAAGCCCCCGGTCGGCCGTGGTGCGGCACTGCGGGGGCTTCTGTCGGAGGCCGTGAAATGGGGGGTGTGTTCACGGCCGCTCAAGACGACCTGGCCCGGGTCAATGGAGGTCGTGGCACCGACTATGGCAGACGGGCGACCCCGGTGCCAAAGAGGCTTGTCGGTATATTTTAGGATCAAACGGGCATCTGCTGGTTGAATCGCAGGTGTGCTCGGTCACTTGCCTGGCATTCCGTGCATTCTTATGGTGATGCTTGAATGATTCATTGATCATCCGGCGAACTTCTCAATCACCTCATTTCACCCTTCGCGCCTCTACTGTGTCCCGGGAACCGGTGAAACCCGTGGAACGCGAGGTGGTCGGGCATGGACGGATGCAGGGTCCCGATGGGCCGCCGCGACGCGTTGGGCGCCGGGGCCGTGGCGCTGGCCGCCGCCCTCACCGCGGGATGCGCCCGGAGCGACGGGGCGGGCGGAG
>NZ_NEUE01000153.1 GCF_002910905.1 Streptomyces sp. SM11
CGCCACGGCGATCGACGAACTGCCGTCGCCCTGCCCGATCGTGGCCACCGCGCAGCTGTCGGCGGTGGCGGGCAGCGGTACGGCTGTCAGCCAGAGGAGTGCGGCGACCGTGGTGAGTCGCGCGATGCGTGATCCGTACACGACGGGGAGCATGATCCATGCCGCCGGGGGACACGCGGTAGCCGCGGGTGATTCGCCTGATCGTGGGGATAATCGGCCATTCGTGTTTGCGTCGCGGTCCTCGGCCGCCGAATTCTTCTCGCCTTCCTTTGAACACGACCCCGTCGGCGTCCCGTACCTAGGGCCAGGAACGGCGCGGTCCCGCGCCGGCATCGGAATCGGTAGGACGAAGCACCACGGGAGTCGACATGAACACCTGGCGCAACGCCTCGCTCGCGGTCACCGCCGCGGCTCTGCTGACGCTCACGACGGCGTGCGGTCAGGATCAGGGCACCGCATCGCCCAACGGCCAGGCGGTGGGCAACGCCGCCCCGGCCCAGCAGCCCGCCGAGAGCGGGTACGGCTCGGCCGGCGGGGGATACGGCTCCGGGGCCGACAAGGAGGCGGCGGAACCGAAGGCGGCCGGTCAACTCGCCGTCCAGGACAGCAAGAAGCTCGGGAAGGTGCTCACCGACAGCGAGGGCTTCACGCTCTACCGCTTCGACAAGGACACCGCGAACCCGCCGAAGTCGGCCTGCGAGGGGGAGTGCGCCACGACCTGGCCGGTGGTGGCCGCGGGCAACGCCACCGCCGCGGCCGGCACCGACGCCGACCTGCTCGGGGAGGTCGGCCGCGCCGACGGCACCAGCCAACTCACCGTCGACGGCTGGCCGATGTACCGGTACGCGAAGGACACCGCCCCGGGTCAGGTAAACGGGCAGGGGATCGGCGGCACCTGGTTCGCCGCCGCCCCCGACGGCAAGAAGGCGGCGAAGAACGCCGACAGCGAGGGCGTGACCGAACCGGCCGACCCCGCGGGTCTTTCGGTCCGCAAGGACCCGGAACTCGGCGACATCGTGGTGGACGGCCGGGGTATGACGGTTTACCGCTTCACCAAGGACTCCGCCTGGCCGATGAAGACCGCGTGCACGGGCGACTGCCTCAAGAAGTGGCCGGTAGTGGCCCCCCTGGCCAAAAATGCGGTGGACGGGGTGACGACGAAGGGATTCGTCACCTTCGACCGCCCCGACGGCGTCAAGCAGCAGACCATCGACTGCTGGCCCATCTACACCTTCGCGGGCGACGCCAAACCCGGCGACACCAACGGACAGGGAGTCGGCGGCACCTGGTATGCCGTTTCCCCCGATTCCGAACTCGTCGGCGCTTCCAAGTAGTCACGGGCCCCGGCGAACAATCGCCCAGGAGCCCCAAGTGGCCTCGAACCACCGGGAAACGGTGTCCGGAGTGCCGGTCCGTCGCTGCACGCATACGCGCAGCGACGGACCGGCCGTTGATGGCACCGGAGTGTGACCAATAACGGATCGCTAATTTCCGTTTCCACTCGCTCTCTTGGCGGCCGATCAGTAGCCTCTGGTCAACACTGACCATGAACATGGCCGGATCGCCGTGGCGACTTGTTGGAGACATCGATGGAGCGTCCCGCCTGGGCACCGCAGGGCATTGACATTTCGGTGCCGAGCGTGTCTCGCATGTACGACTTCTATCTGGGCGGATCGCACAATTTCGAGGTGGACCGGGAAGCCGCGCGCAAGGCCATGGAGTTCCTCCCCGGCCTTCCCAAGATCATGCAGGCCAATCGCGCCTTTATGCGCCGGGCCGTCCGCTACGCCGTCGACTCGGGCATCGACCAGTTCCTGGACATCGGCTCCGGCATACCGACCTTCGGGAACGTCCACGAGGTCGCCCAGGCGGCCGACCCCGAAGCCAAGGTGGCGTACGTCGACCACGACCCGGTCGCCGTCGCCCACAGCCAGGCCGTGCTGGAGGGCAACGACCGCACGGTCATCGCCGCCGCCGACCTGCGCGGCCCCAAGGAGATCCTGGCCAACCCGGAGATCACCGGACTGCTCGACCTGGACCGCCCGGTGGCCCTGCTGCTGGTCGCGGTGCTCCACTTCGTCGAGGACGCCGACGACCCGCGCGCCGCGGTCGCCGACCTGCGCGAGGCACTGGCCCCCGGCAGCCTGATCGTCCTGACGCACGCCTCGTACGAGGGCATCCCGCTGCCCGAGGAGGAGGCGGCCGGCACGGTCGGCGTCTACCGGAACATCCGCAACCCGCTGATCATGCGCTCGCGCGAGGAGATCGGTCAGTTCTTCGAGGGCTATGAGATGGTCGAGCCGGGGCTCGTGTCGATGCCCGACTGGCGGCCCGACACCCCGCAGGCGCCGGGGCAGGAAGACCCGTACGCCTTCTCGGGCTTCGCAGGGGTTGGGCGCAAGGCGTGAGCATTCCCGCCCAGGCGACCGGGGAACCGGACGCGGAGCCCGACGGTCCGGAAGGCCGGCTCCGGCGATTCGCCAGAATCTGGAGCCGGGCCATCTTCCCCCTGACTGCCACGTCCCTCACCCGTCCCGAGTTCGAACAGCATCTGCTGCCCCTGGCACGTGAGCTGAACGGGATCCTGCACGCCCACCCCTTCGACGCCTCGCCCGCCCAGCGGATCGGCGCGGCCCTGATCGACGCCCACTGCACCGACCCGGACGCCCTCAGCTCCACGCTCGGCGTCGTCGACTCCTACCTCGTGCTGTACTGCGGCGGCAACGGACCCGGCGCGCTGTCCACCGAGGACGGCCGGGCCCGCTGCGCACGGATCCAGCACACGCTGGCCGCCGGCTTCTCCGCGGCCCTGCGCGAGCGCACGCTCGCCGAGCAGGAGGCCATCGCCCGCTCGGCGCTGACCGCCCGCTCGCACGCCGAACAGGTCCTGCACGCAACGGAGGCACGGTTCCGCGCGGTCTTCAAGGACGCGGCCATCGGCATCGGCATCGCCGACCTGGACGGCAACATCCTGGAGATCAACGACACCCTCACCAGGATGTTCGGCGGACTGGAGCACCACGTCCGCAGCCACAAGGTGAACGAGTGGGTCCACCCCGAGGACTCGCCGCAGGTGTGGAGGTACTACGACGAGCTGGTACGCGGCGAACGCGACCACTACCGGGTCGAGAAGGCGTTCTACCGCAACGACGGCACCGTCCTGTGGACCAACCTGACTGTCTCGCTGCTGCGGGACTCCGAAGGCCGCCCCGAGTACCAGCTCGCGCTGATGGAGGACACCACCGAGCGGCGCCTGCTGAATCTTCGGCTGCGCTACGAGGCCACCCACGACGCGCTCACCGGACTGCCCAACCGAACGCTGTTCTTCGAACGTCTGGAGAAGGCCCTCGCCGCCCAGGAGGGGATCCGCTTCGGCCTCTGCTACCTGGACCTCGACGGCTTCAAGGCCATCAACGACAGCCTCGGCCACGCCGCAGGAGACCGGCTCCTGGTCGAGATCGCGGACCGGCTGCAGAGCTGCGCGCCCGCCTCCGGCGAGATGGTCGCCCGGCTCGGCGGCGACGAGTTCGTCGCTCTCACCACCGGCCCGGACACCGCCGACGAGGTGGACGAACTGGCCGGCCGCATCCTGAACGCGCTCGCCCTCCCCATCCGCCTCGACGGCCGTGAGCTGACCGTCCGCGGCTCGATCGGCGTCGTCGAGGGGCCCTCCGGGGAGCGTAGCGCCGCCGAGGTGCTGCGCAGCGCCGACATCACGATGTACCGGGCCAAGGCGGCGGGCGGCAACCGCTTCCAGCTCGCCGACGCGGAGGCCGACGCGCGCGCCATCACCCGGCACGGGCTGACCACCGCGCTCCCGGCCGCCCTGGACCGGGGCGAGTTCTTCATCGAGTACCAGCCGCTCGTACACCTGGGCGACGGCAGCGTGCACGGCGCCGAGGCGCTCGTACGGTGGTGCCATCCGCAGCACGGGGTGCTCGGCCCCGACCGGTTCATCCCGCTCGCCGAGCACACCGGGCTCATCGTGCCGCTCGGGCGCTGGGTCCTGGAGGAGTCCGTACGGCAGGCGAACTTCTGGCAGGAGCGGCACAGCGACGGCGGACCCCTGCGGATCAACGTCAACCTCTCGCCGACCCAGCTGCACCACCCCCGCCTCGTCGCCGAGACGGTCGACGTGCTGGAACGTTCCGGTCTGGAGCCGGGAGCGCTCTGCCTGGAGGTGACCGAGTCCGCCCTGATCGGCGCCGACGACGATCTCCTCAAGCCGCTGCGGCAGCTCGCGGAGATGGGCGTCGACATCGCGCTCGACGACTTCGGCACGGGCTACTCGAACCTGGCGAACCTGCGCCGGCTGCCGGTGAGCGTGCTCAAGCTGGACCGTTCCTTCACCCGGGGTATGCAGCAGCACCCGGCGGACCCGGTCGACCTGAAGATCGTCGAGGGCATCGTGTCGCTGGCCCACAGCCTGGAGCTGGCCGTCACGGTGGAGGGCGTGGAGACGGGCGCCCAGGCCGAGCAGCTGCGGCGGCTTGGCTGCGACACCGCCCAGGGCTGGTACTACGCCCGCCCCGGGGCCCCGGACCGTATCCACTCCCTGCTGCTGGCGGACGCGGTCTGAACCGTCGCCGGCGGGGACGGGCCGCCCGGCGGACCGTCAGGCCGGGCGGCCTGCGGGCCCGCGGGCCCGTTCAGCCGTGGGCCGGCCCGTGCTTCAGCAGCATCCGCTGGAGTTCACGCGCGGCCCGGGGCGGGGCCACGTCGCTGCGGTGCGCCAGCGCGATCGTGCGCCGCAGCCCGGCACCGGCCAGCGGAGTCCTCCGCAGGTCGTGGCCCGCCCGGGCGGCGGCCATGCTCGGCACCACAGCGATGCCGAGCCCCGCCCGTACGAAGCCGAGCACCGCGTCCATCTCGCCGCCCTCGACGGTGAACGAGGGCTCGAAGCCCTCCGCGCGGCAGGCGGCCAGCGTCAGCTCCCGCAGGTTGTACCCGTGCCGGAACATCACCAGCGGTGCCCCCTCCAGATCTGCGACCCGGATCCGGCCACCCCGGCCCGGGGCCGGCTCCGCCGCCGACGACACCACCACCAGGTCCTCGTGCAGCAGCTCCACCGTGGTCAGCGCGGGCGAGGCGGCCGGCAGCGGCAGCACCACCAGCGCGAGATCGAGGGCTCCCCGCGCCAGCTGACGTACGAGGTCGTGCGAGCCGCCCTCCTCCAGCAGCAGCCGCACCCCCGGATGCCGGTCGTGGAAGGTGCGCAGCACATCCGGCAGCAGCCCGGTGCACAGACTCGGCGTCGCCCCCAGCCGTACGCGGCCGCTGCGCAGCGAGACCAGCTCCTGGACCTCGTGGCGTGCCGTCTCCGCGTCGGCGAGGATCCGCCGGGCCAGCGGCAGCAGCGCCTCGCCCGCGTCGGTGAGTGCGATGTTGCCCCGGGCCCGGCTGAACAGGTCCGCGCCCAACTCCGTCTCCAGTGCCCGGATCTGCTGGGAGAGCGAGGGCTGCGAGACATGCACCGCCTCGGCGGCCCGGGTGAAGTGCCGGGTCTCCGCGACGGCCACGAAGTAGGTGAGCTGCTGGAAGTGCATGCGCCGACGATAGCCTCTGTCGATAGTTGTTGCCTATGGAGATCAGCCACACCATGTCTTGGACTGATCGGGTCCTTCGCCCCTACCGTCGTGTCCATGGCATTGGCAACGCGGACGGACCGACGGCCGTCGATGACGCGTACGCTCTGGAACTCGACCGTCGGCAAGAAAACGATCATGGCAGGGTCCGGCCTGGTCATGCTCGGATTTCTCGTCGTCCACATGGCGGGCAACCTGAAGGTCTTCTTCGGGCCCGGTGAGTTCGACGGGTACGCCCACTGGCTGCGCACCCTGGGCGAACCGGTCCTGCACTACGAGTGGGCGCTCTGGATCGCCCGAGCGGGGCTAGTCGCCGCCGTCGTGCTGCACGGCGTCTGCGCCTACCAGCTGAGCCGCCGCGACATCGGAGCGCGCCCCGCCGCGTACGTCCACAAGAGGGCCCGGGCGAGCTATGCCACCCGGACCATGCGCTGGGGCGGGATCATCCTCGCGCTCTTCATCGTCTGGCACATCCTCGACCTGACGACCGGCACCGTCCACACCAGCTTCGAGGCCGGGCATCCGTACCAGAACGTCGTCGACACCTTCTCGACCTGGTACGGCAACGTCATCTACATCACCGCGGTGCTCGCCATGGGCCTGCACGTCCAGCACGGCTTCTGGAGCGCCGCGCAGACCCTGGGTGTCGGCAACGCGACCCGTGACCGCATCCTGAAGACCCTCGCCAACCTCCTCGCGGTGGTGCTGACGGTGGGCTTCGTCTCCGTACCCGTCGCCGTCATGACCGGAGTGGTGAGCTGATATGCCCGACTACACGCGGTACCGCACGGGCGAGCCCGTCGTCGACACGAAGGCCCCCGAGGGTCCCGTCTCCGAACGCTGGGACACCCGCCGCTTCCAAGCGAAACTCGTGAACCCCGCCAACCGGCGCAAACACACCGTCATCGTCGTCGGCACCGGACTGGCCGGCGGAGCGGCCGGCGCCACCCTCGCCGAACAGGGCTACCACGTCGTCCAGTTCTGCTTCCAGGACTCACCCCGGCGCGCCCACTCGGTGGCCGCCCAGGGCGGTATCAACGCCGCGAAGAACTACCGCAACGACGGCGACTCCATCCACCGGCTGTTCTACGACACCGTCAAGGGCGGCGACTTCCGCGCCCGCGAGTCCAACGTCCACCGGCTCGCCCAGATCTCCGTCGAGATCATCGACCAGTGCGTCGCCCAGGGCGTCCCCTTCGCCCGTGAGTACGGCGGGCTCCTCGACAACCGCTCCTTCGGCGGCGTCCAGGTCTCCCGTACGTTCTACGCGCGCGGCCAGACCGGACAGCAGCTCCTCCTCGGCGCGTACCAGGCGCTGTCCCGGCAGATCGCCACGGGCGGCGTCGAACTCCACGCCCGCACCGAGATGCTGGACCTGATCGTGGTCGACGGAAAGGCGCGCGGCATCGTCGCCCGCGACCTGGTCACCGGGAAGATCGACAGCTACTTCGCCGACGCGGTCGTCCTGGCCACCGGCGGCTACGGCAACGTCTTCTACCTGTCGACCAACGCCATGAACTCCAACGCCACCGCGATCTGGCGGGCCCACCGGCGCGGCGCGTACTTCGCCAACCCCTGCTTCACCCAGATCCACCCCACCTGCATCCCGCGCACCGGCGACCACCAGTCCAAGCTCACCCTGATGAGCGAGTCGCTGCGCAACGACGGCCGCATCTGGGTGCCCAGGGCCAAGGGCGACGACCGCCCCGCCAACCAGATCCCCGAGGACGAGCGCGACTACTACCTGGAGCGCATCTACCCCGCCTTCGGGAACCTGGTGCCCCGCGACATCGCCTCCCGCGCCGCCAAGAACGTCTGCGACGAGGGGCGCGGCGTCGGCCCCGGCGGACAGGGGGTCTACCTCGACTTCGCCGAGGCCATCGACCGGATGGGCCGCAAGGCGGTCGAGGCCAAGTACGGCAACCTCTTCGACATGTACCAGCGGATCACCGACGAGGACCCCTACACGGTCCCGATGCGGATCTACCCCGCCGTGCACTACACGATGGGCGGCCTCTGGGTCGACTACGACCTCCAGACCACCATCCCCGGCCTCTTCGCCATCGGCGAGGCCAACTTCTCCGACCACGGGGCCAACAGGCTCGGGGCCTCCGCCCTGATGCAGGGCCTCGCCGACGGCTACTTCGTCCTGCCCTCCACGATCAACGACTACCTCGCCCGCAATCCGCACGCCGATACGGTCGACGACGGGCACCCCGCAGTCGCCGAGGCCGTCGCCGAGACCGAGGACCGCATCAACCTGCTGCTCTCGGTCGACGGCGACCGCACCCCCGACTCCTTCCACCGCGAGATCGGTGAACTCATGTGGGAGTACTGCGGGATGGCCCGCACCGAGGACGGTCTGCGCAAGGCGCTCGCCAGAATCCCGGAGATCCGTGAGGAGTTCTGGCGGCGCATTAAGGTCCCCGGCACCGGCGAACAGTTCAACCAGTCGCTGGAGAAGGCGAACCGCATTGTCGACTACCTGGAGCTCGCCGAGCTCATGTGCCTCGACGCACTGCACCGCGCCGAGTCCTGCGGCGGCCACTTCCGAGCGGAGTCCCAGACCCCGGACGGCGAGGCCGAACGGCGCGACGAGGAGTTCTCCTACGCCGCCGCCTGGGAGTTCACCGTCACCGGTGCCGCCCCCGTCCTGCACAAGGAAGACCTCGTCTTCGAGTACGTCCACCCCACCCAGCGGAGCTACGCATGAAGCTCACCCTGCGCGTCTGGCGCCAGCGCAACGCCGAAGATCCCGGCGCGATGGCCACTTACGAAGTCGACGGCATCTCCGCCGACATGTCGTTCCTGGAGATGCTCGACACCCTCAACGAGGAACTCACCCTCGCCGGGGACGAGCCCGTCGCCTTCGACCACGACTGCCGCGAGGGCATCTGCGGCGCGTGCAGCCTCGTCATCAACGGCGACGCCCACGGCCCGGAGCGCACCACCACCTGCCAGCTCCACATGCGGTCCTTCGCCGACGGCGACACGATCGACATCGAGCCCTGGCGGGCCTCCGCCTTCCCGGTCATCAAGGACCTGGTAGTGGACCGCTCCTCGTTCGACCGGATCATCCAGTCCGGCGGCTACATCTCCGCCGCCACCGGCACCGCCCCGGACGCCCACGCCACCCCGGTGCCCAAGCCGGACGCCGACTTCGCCTTCGAGCACGCCGAGTGCATCGGCTGCGGAGCCTGCGTCGCCGCCTGCCCCAACGGCTCGGCGATGCTGTTCACCTCGGCGAAGGTCAATCACCTCAACGTCCTGCCGCAGGGCGCCCCCGAACGCGAGACCCGTGTCCTGGACATGGTGGCCCGGATGGACGACGAGGGCTTCGGCGGCTGCACCCTGACCGGCGAGTGCGCCACGGCCTGTCCCAAGGGCATCCCGCTGCCCTCGATCGCCGCGATGAACAAGGAGTGGCTGCGGGCGACCCGTAAGGTCCGCCGCTGACAGCGGAGTTGATCCCGTACGGTTTTGGAGCCGTACGGGATCGGCGCGGTGTCCGTCATCGGCTCAGCGCCGCAGCGCCTTCGCCAGATACGGCGCCGTACGGCTTCCGGCTCCACGCGCCACCTCCGCCGGGGTGCCGGTCGCCACGATCCGGCCACCCCGGTCCCCACCTTCGGGGCCCAGGTCGATCACATGGTCCGCGCCCGCCACCACGGCCATGTCGTGCTCCACGACCACCACCGTGCTCCCGCCGTCGACAAGGGAGTGCAACTGCCGCATGAGCACCTCCACATCGGCCGGATGCAGTCCCGTCGTCGGCTCGTCCAGCAGGTACAGGGTGTGCCCGCGCCGGGCGCGCTGGAGCTCGGCCGCCAGCTTGATGCGCTGCGCCTCACCGCCGGAGAGCTCCGTGGCGGGCTGGCCGAGCCGCAGATAGCCGAGCCCCACGTCCAGCAGCGTGGCCAGCGCGCGCTCGGCGGCCGGCGTCCCGGCGAAGAGGTCCGCTGCCGACTCCACGGTCAGATCGAGGACCTGAGCGATCGTCAGGCCGTCCAGGGTGACGTCCAGGGTCTCCGGGTTGTAGCGCGCGCCGTGACAGTCCGGGCAGGGCGTATACGTGCTCGGCAGGAACAGCAGCTCCACCGAGACGAACCCCTCGCCCTGGCAGGTCTCGCACCGCCCGCCCGGCACATTGAACGAGAACCGCCCCGCCGTGTACCCCCGCTCCCGCGCCGCGTCCGTCCTTGCGAAGAGCTTCCGTACGGCGTCGAACAGGCCGGTGTACGTGGCCAGATTGGACCGGGGTGTACGGCCGATGGGCTTCTGGTCGACCTGGACGAGCCGGTCCACCGCCTCCAGGCCGGTGGCCGCCGCGCAGTACAGCTCACCCGCCCCGGCCACCTCGCCCGCCTGCCGGTCCGCCAGCACCCCGGCGAGTACCTGGCCCACCAGGGTCGACTTGCCCGAGCCGGACACCCCGGTCACCGCCGTGAACACCCCGAGCGGGAACGCCGCGTCGACGCCCCGCACGTTGTGCCGCTCCACGCCGGTGAGCCGGATCCACCCGGACGGGGTGCGCGCCTCGCGTGCCGGCCGGGTGTCCTGGCCGTCCCCGGGGAACAGGAAGCGGCGCGTCGCCGACTCCGGGACCTGGGCGAGTCCCTCCGGCGGACCGCTGTGCAGCACCCGCCCGCCGTGCTCTCCGGCCAGCGGGCCCACGTCCACCAGCCAGTCCGCCCGCCGCACCACGTCCATCTGGTGCTCCACCACGAAGACCGAGTTCCCGGCCTCCTTGAGCCTCCCCAGCACCCCGAGCAGGGCCTCGGTGTCCGCCGGGTGCAGTCCGGCCGACGGCTCGTCCAGGACGTAGACGACACCGAAGAGCCCCGACCGCAACTGCGTGGCCAGCCGCAGCCGTTGCAGCTCACCGGAGGACAGGGTCGGAGCCGTCCGGTCCAGGCTCAGATAGCCGAGCCCCAGTTCCGTCACCGTCCCGATCCGCGCCAGCAGATCGTCCGTCAGCACCCGGGCCGTCTCCTCACCGCCCGCCCCCGTCCCGGACAGCGCCTCGGCCAGTGCGGACAGCGGCAGCCCGGCCAGCTCCGCGATGGTCCGCCCGGCGAACGTCACCGCCATCGCCTCGGGCCGCAGCCGGCTCCCACCGCACACCGGACACGGAGCACTGGTCAAAAAGCGCTCCGCCTTCGCCCGCAGCGTCCGGCTCCTGGTGTCGGCGAACGTGTGCAGCACATAGCGCCGTGCGCTCATGTACGTACCCTGGTACGGGCGTTGGATACGGTCAGCGTCCCGCACCGGATGCACCGTCACCACCGGTTGCTCGTCGGTGAACAGGATCCACTCCCGGTCCTTCGGATCCAGCTCGCGCCACGGCCGGTCGACGTCGTACCCCAGCGCGTCGAGCACGTCGCGGAGGTTCTTGCCCTGCCAGGCACCCGGCCACGCGGCGATCGCCCCGTCCCGGATCGACAGCGAGGGGTCCGGGACGAGCAGCACCTCGTCCGTCCGGTGGATCCGCCCCAGCCCGTGGCACTCCGGGCACGCCCCGGCGGCGGTGTTGGGGGAGAAGGAGTCGGAGTCCAGCCGCTCGGCCCCCGGCGGATAGTCCCCCGCACGGGAGAAGAGCATGCGCAGCGAGTTGGAGAGCGTGGTCACCGTCCCGACGGACGACCGGGCCCCCGGGGCGGAGCGCCGCTGCTCCAGCGAGACGGCGGGCGGCAGCCCGGTGATCTCCCCGACGGCGGGCGCGCCCACCTGATGGATCAGCCGCCGGGCGTACGGGGCGACGGACTCGAAGTAGCGGCGCTGGGCCTCCGCGTAGATGGTCCCGAAGGCCAGCGAGGACTTCCCCGACCCCGACACACCCGTGAAGACGGTCAGGGTGTCGCGCGGGATGTCGACCCGTACGTCCTTCAGGTTGTGCTCGCGGGCGCCGCGCACGCGGACGTACGGATCGTGGGGGGAGTGCATGGGGCTCGGCTCCGTACGCGTGGGGTGCTGACACCGGAAGGGACAAACAGTCCGATTCTAGGCGTCGGCTCCGACGGCGGGCGTCCGGGATCCGCCGGTGGGCTTCACGGGGTGCAGGCGCGGACGACCGCCTCGGTGTCCCAGTGGAACGGCCGGACCTCGGTGATCCGCCCGTCCAGGACGGTGAGGGTCTGCAGGATGGGGAACGTCAGCTCCCGCGCGGTCGCCCGGGACCTGGCGCGGACGGTCGTGCGCACCACCGAGGTCTCCCCGGTGGCCAGGAAATCCTGCTCCACCGGATCGAACTCGGCCCAGGTGCCGCTCATCGCCCGGAAGAACCGCTCCAGGCCCTGGTGTCCGCGCCACACTCCGCCGTACGGGAGCGCCGCGGCCTGATGCAGGACCACATCGGGTGCGAGGCAGGGAGCCAGGAGGCCGAAGGAGGCCCTGCCGGCCCGCCTGCCGCCAGATAGCGCGCTTCGGCTGTGTACATGGCGGTGAGGACCGCCCGGGAGTCCGCCGTCGGAGTGTGGGTCATGCCGTCCAGCGTCGCCGCTCCTCGCGGTCGGGTCCGGCGGTTATCGGACGTCGAGGCTCCGCCGCGGGATCCGCTCGTCGAACCGGCCCCGCGGGCGGGCGATCCGGGCGAGCCGCCGCAGCGATTCCACCAGTCCTTCCCGGTCGTACGTGCTGGTGGTGACGAGCACCTCGTCCGCCCCGGTCTCCTCGATGGCCCGCTCCAGCCGGCCGGTCACCTGCTCCTCGGTGCCGTGGATATGGCCGTCGAGCCCCCGCTCGTACAGGGTCCGCTCCTTGGCCGTCATGGCCAGCCCCTCGATGCGCTCGGCGGGTGCCAGCGGCGGAAACTCCCCGTGCGTACGGGAGTACGCCATGGCCCAGGCCTCCGGTACGAGCAGCCGGCGGGCGGCCTCCTCGGTGCCGGCGACGGCCACCGTGCCGGCGACGATCACCTCGGGCCGCTCGGCGCGGGCGGAGGGGCGGAAGTCGCGGCGGTAGACCTCGATGGCGCGCAGCACCTTCTCCCGGCCGCGCAGATCGCCGATGACGAGGGGGAGCCCGGCGTCCGCGGCGACCGATGCGCCTTCCCCGATCGCCAGGACGTACGCGGGGATGTGCAGACCCTCCGCCGGATGGGCGTGCACCCGGGGGTGGGCCCGTTGGGTGCCGTCGATCCAGCCGAGCAGCTCGGTGAGGCTGCCGGGGAAGTCCTCGGCGTCCTCCTTGCCGTGGCCGAGCGCCCGGCGGACGCCGTCGGTGAACCCCACGGAGCGGCCGAGCCCCATGTCGATCCGGCCGGGGAAGAGCGAGGCGAGCACCCCGAACTGCTCGGCGACGACCAGCGGCCGGTGGTTGGGCAGCATCACTCCGCCGGTGCCGACCCGGATGGTGGAGGTCGCGGCGGCGACGGCGGCGGCCAGCACCGTCGGCGCGGACCCCGCGACCCCCGGCACGCCGTGGTGCTCGGAGACCCAGAAGCGGTGGAAGCCGAGTGCCTCCGCCTCCCGGGCCAGGTCGACGGTGTCGCGCAGTGCCCGGGGGGCGTCGTGCCCCTCACGGGTGCGGGAACGGTCCAGGACGGAGAAGCGGGTCGAGGCGATCACAGAGCTCACGCTCTCTTCAACGCGCTCGCTCCGTGGGGATTCCCGCGGAGCTTCCTAAGCTGGGGGAGTG
Source organism: Streptomyces sp. SM11 (assembly GCF_002910905.1). Lineage (GTDB taxonomy): Bacteria > Actinomycetota > Actinomycetes > Streptomycetales > Streptomycetaceae > Streptomyces. Next base: position 13,221 of record NZ_NEUE01000153.1, read on the forward strand.
AACGACGACCCACGGCCGCTGGCCGTTTTCGATCTGGACGGCACGCTCGCGGACACCGCCCACCGGCAGCACTTCCTGGAGGGTGCGAAGCGCGACTGGGCAGGGTTCTTCGCCGCGGCGGCGGCCGACCCGCCGCTCCCGGAGGGGGTGCGGATGGTTCTCGCGAGCGCCGAGGAGTGCGCGATCGTCTATCTGACGGGCCGGCCCGAGCGGTGCCGTCGTGACACCGTGCGCTGGCTGAACCGTCAGGGACTGCCCGAGGGAACACTGTTCATGCGGCGCGACGACGACCGGCGCCCCGCACGCCGGACGAAGCTGGACGTCCTCCGGCGGTTGGGGCGGACGGGGCAGGTGCGCATGCTCGTGGACGACGACGCGTTGGTCTGCGATGCGGCCGAGGTGGCCGGTTTCGCCGTGGTGCGGGCCCGCTGGGCCGACCCGTCGGCGGCGCTGAAGGATGCGCAGGAGCGCGAGGGGCGGACCTGATCAGGTGCTTTCGTCGAGCCTGAAGCCCACCTTCAGGCCGACCTGATAGTGCGCGATTCGGCCATCTTCGATATGGCCGCGAACTTGATTAATCTCGAACCAATCGAGATTGTGCAACGTTTCCGCCGCTCTTGCGACGCCGTTCCGGATCGCCGCGTCGATGCCCTCCTCGGAGGTTCCTACGATCTCGGTGACCCGATAAGTGTGGTTCGCCATGGTTTGTCTCCTCTCCTGAGGTCACGTTGCCTTAATCCGTGGTGTCCCGCGAGGGGGAGAGTGGGGCGAATCGGGAGGGGTGCCCGCCTTGACCTACCCTTTGGTCCATACCAAAATTCAGCCAACCACCCGTGCGAGCGCTGCCCGCAATCCCCCACACCGGGTCCCGATTTCGTTGTGCCGTTTCGCAGAAGGTGACCACGTGAAGAACCGCATTCTGGCCGGAGCCATCGCGCTTGTCTCGTCCGTCGCCCTCGGTGGATGCGGCTACATATCGGGCTCGGGCAGCGGCGACCGCACGGTGACGGTCTGGCTGATGAAGGACAGTGTCTCGCCAGGTTTCCTGGACAAGTTCACCCGCTCGTACGAGGAGGAGAACCCCTCGATCGAGCTGGACTTCAAGATCCAGGAGTGGAGCGGCATCGGCCCCAAGGTCCTCTCCGTACTGGAGGGCGACGACGCCCCTGACGTGATCGAGGTCGGAAACACGCAGGTCGCGCAGTACGCGGAGAGCGGCGGCCTGCGCGATCTGACCCTCGAATCGATGCGTGACCTGGGCAGCGAGGACTGGCTGCCGGGCCTCGCCCAGCCCGGCAGCATCAACGGTGTGCAGTACGGGATCCCCTGGTACGCGGCCAACCGGGTGGTGATCTACCACAAGGAGATGTTCCAGGAGGCCGGCCTCGACTCCGTCCCCAAGACGCGCGCCGAGTGGATCGCCGACACCGAGAAGCTCAACAAGGCGGGCGACCAAGGCATCTATCTGGCCGGTCAGAACTGGTACGTGCTCGCCGGATTCATCTGGGACGAGGGAGGCGAGCTCGCCGACGAGAACGGCGGCGACTGGCAGGGCGCCCTGGACACCCCGGAGGCCCTGGCGGGCATGGAGTTCTACCAGAAACTCCAGGCGCTCGGCGACGGACCGACGGACGCCGACGAGGAGAAGCCCCCGCAGACCGACGTATTCGCCAAGGGCGACGTCGCGCAGATCATCTCGACACCGGGCAGCGCCGCGCTCATCGAGCAGAAGAATCCCGAACTCAAGGGAAAGCTGGGCTACTTCCCCATTCCCGGCAAGACCGCGAAAGCCCCCGGCTCGGTATTCACCGGCGGCTCCGACCTCATCGTCCCGAAGAACGCCGAAGAGCGCAGCGCCGGCATCGCCGTCGTCAAGGCGCTGGCGAGCGAGAAGTGGCAGACGGAGCTCGCCCGGGGCATGAGCTACGTCCCCAACAAGCCGAGCCTCGCCCATGTCATCGAGGGCGACGAGGGCACCGCGGCGATGGCGGAAGGCGCCACCCGCGGCCGCGCCACCCCCAACTCGTCCCAGTGGGCCAGGGTCGAGGCGGAGAACCCGATCAAGCCCTACATGACGGCCGTGCTGGAAGGCGGCGACCCGGCCCGGGAGGCCAGGACCGCCTCCGAACGCATCACCGCCATGCTCACCGGCAGCGGCTGATCCCCCCGGGACGGCATTCCCGGGATACGGCGTCCCTGGGGATTCAGCCGTCGCACATCCCCGCTCCCCACAGCGGTCACGTCGAATCCAGCCCGTGACGGAAGAAGTAAGGGGCCGGGCCGTCGCACTCCCGCGACGACCCGGCAGCGCCCCTGCCGCTTCCGTCCCCGGAGACCGCCATGACCGTACTGCCCACCGCCCCGCACGCCCCGCTCGCCGCCGCCCTCCCGGCCCCGGTCCCTGCCACCGTCCCCGCCCGCTCGGCGGCCCCCGAACCGGCCTACCGGGTCTCCCTCGCGACCTGCCAGGAGGACATACGCGTGGCCCAGCGCCTGCGCCACCAGGTGTTCGCCGGGGAGCTCGGAGCCCGGCTGGAGGGGCCCGAGCCCGGCCTGGACAGCGACGCCTTCGACGCGTACTGCGACCACCTGCTGGTCCGTGAGACCGCCACCGGGGAGGTCGTCGCCACCTACCGGCTGCTGCCGCCGGACCGGGCCCGGATCGCCGGACGCCTCTACGCGGAGAGCGAGTTCGACCTCACCCGGCTCGCCCCGATCCGTGACGACCTCGTCGAGGTCGGCCGCTCCTGCGTCCACCCCGCACACCGCGACGGCGCGGTCATCGCCCTCGTCTGGGCCGGACTCGCCCGCTACATGGAGCGCACCGGCCACACCTGGATCGCAGGCTGCTGCTCCATGCCACTGGCCGACGGCGGCGCCCTGGCCGCCCGGAGCTGGAACACCGTACGCGCGGGACACCTCGCGCCGGAGAAGTACTGGGTCACCCCGCACCGCCTCTGGGACTCCTCCGCGCACGGCACGGAGACCGGCTCCCGGGCGGACCTACCGCCCCTGCTGCGCGGCTACCTCCGGCTCGGCGCCCAGGTCTGCGGAGCCCCCGCGTACGACCCCGACTTCAACGTCGCCGACCTGTACGTCCTGCTCTCGCTGCGCCGCACCGACCCGCGCTACCTGCGCCACTTCCTCTCCCTGGCCCCGCTGCGATGAGCACCTGGCTGCCCGTCGCCCCGTGCACCCCGGACGGCTGCGCCCGGCACACCGGAGCCGTACGCGCCCCGCTGCCCGCCGCACTCCTGCTGCTGGCCGGCTGCACACTGGTCCTGCTGGGGGTGGCCTGCGTACCGTTGGTCCGGCTGCTCGGGGCCGCCCACCGGGAACAGCTGGTCCGGTCCTGGGCGCGCGCCGTTCCCCGGGCCTTCGGCGTACGCGTCACGGTCCGGCGGCACCCGCCCGAACCCGCCACCGGCGGCGAACTCGTCGTCGCCAACCACATCTCCTGGCTCGACATCCCGCTGATCGCCTCCGTACTGCCCGGCCGGATGCTCGCCAAGAGCGAGATCCGGCGCTGGCCCCTGCTCGGCCCCCTCGCCGCGCTCGGCGGCACCCTGTTCATCGACCGGGACCGGCTGCGCGCCCTGCCCGCCGCCGTACGGACCATCGCGACGGCCCTGTGGTCCGGCTCCCGGGTCGTGGTCTTCCCCGAAGGCAGCACCTGGTGCGGACGGGGCGGCGGCACGTTCCGGCCCGCCGTGTTCCAGGCGGCGATCGACGCCGACGCGACGGTCCGGCCGGTCCGTATCGCCTACCGCACCGCCGCGCACCCGTCGGGACCGGCCGCGGGAGCCGTGGCCTTCGTCGGGCCCGACCCGCTCGCCGCCTCGCTCTGGCGCGTGGTGCGGGCGGCCGGGCTCACCGCCCGGGTCGACGTCCTCGCGCCGATCCCCGTCAACAGCGGGGACGGCCGCCGCACCCTGGCCCGCAGGGCGCGAGCGGCCGTCCTCGGCCCCGGAGACCCTCTCCGGCCCCGTCAGACCGCCGTGGCCAGCGACAGGGCGAACCGCCCCGCCGAGTCCGTCCACCACTGAGCCAGCCGCATGCCGGCGGCCGCCAGCTCCTCGCGGACGTCCTCCTGACGGAACTTCGCCGACACCTCCGTACGCAGCTCCTCACCGGCCTCGAACGGCACCACGAGGTCCAGCTCCCGGATCTTGACGCTCAGCGCCCGGCGGGCCCGCAGCCGCATCTCGATCCACCGGTCCGCCGGATTCCACACCGCGCGGTGCTCGAAGTCGCCGAGCGGGAAATCGGCCCCCAACTCGCGGTTGACGACGTTCAGGACGTTCTTGTTGAAGGCCGCCGTCACCCCGGCCGCGTCGTCGTACGCGGCCACCAGCGTTCTTTCCTCCTTCACCAGATCCGTGCCGAGGAGCAGCGCGTCCCCGGGCGAGAGCAGTGAGCGCACCGACCGCAGGAACGCCGCCCGCTCCTCCGGCAGCAGATTGCCGATCGTTCCGCCGAGGAACACCACCAGCCGGGGCCCGGGTGTCCCCGGCAGGGCCAGGCCGCCGGTGAAGTCCGCGATCAGCGCGTGGACGGAAAGCTCGGGGCGCCCGGCGAGCAGCGACTCGGCCGCCCCCGTCAGCGCGCTCTCGCTCACGTCCACCGGAACGTAACTGTGCAACGCGGGGAGGGCATCTAGCAGATGGCGGGTCTTCTCGGACGACCCCGAGCCCAGCTCGATCACGGTCCGGGCCCCCGACGCCGCGGCGATCTCCTCGGCACGCGCCTCCAGGATCTCCCGCTCCGCGCGGGTCGGGTAGTACTCCGGCAGCCGGGTGATCTCCTCGAACAGCTCGCTGCCGCGGGCGTCGTAGAACCACTTCGGCGGCAGCGTCTTGGGATGCCGGGTCAGGCCGCTGAGGACGTCGGCGCGCAGCGCCGCGTCCGTCGCGTCCGCCGGCAGGGTGCGGGTCAGCAGGAAAGGACTCACGCGGTGGGCTCCTCGATCGGGGTGAGCAGGACGTCCGAGGCGGTCGCGACCAGCAGGGTGCGGTCGGGGACCTCGCGCCAGAGCGGGTCGTCGTCGTATGGCTCCGAGGCGACCGCGGTGCGGCGGCCCGGCGTCGTGAGGTACCAGAGGGTGTCGCCCCAGGCGGTCGCCGTGATCGTCTCCCCGTCGGTGAGGAGCAGATTCAGCCGGGAGCCGGGCGCGGCGGCCGCGACCTCGCGGACGGTCTCCGCGACGGCGCGCGGCACATCGTCCCCGGCGTCGGCCCGGTGCCGGATCAGCGCCCAGACCAGCGCCGAGTCGTTACGGGCGGCCAGCGACAGGAGCTTCTCGGCGGGCAGGGCGGTGGCCGCGTCGGCGAGCGAACCGGGCCAGCCCCTCACCGCCCCGTTGTGGCTGAAGAGCAGCCGCCCGGCGGCGTACGGCGCGGCTGCGGCCTCCCCGTCCGCACCCGCCTCGGTGGCATCCCGTACGGCCGCGAGCAGCGCGGTGCTGGTGACCACCCGGGCCAGATCGGTGAAGGTCTCGTCACCCCATACGGGGCCCCGACGGCGGTAGCGTCCGGGCACCGGGTCGCCGTCCGCGTACCAGCCGACGCCGAAACCGTCCGCGTTGACCGTGCCGTAGCGCTGGCGACGCGGCTCCCAGGACTGCCGAACCAATGCGTGCGGGGGCCGCAGAAGAAGCTCGCCGAGCGTCACCGGTTCGCCCACATAGGCGATATGACGGCACATCAGGCATCCCTCGCCGTACGGAAACCGGAGAAGATCTGCCGCCGCACCGGAAGGTCCCAATTACGGAACGTGCCCCGGCAGGCGACCTGGTCCACGGCGAACGAGCCGCCGCGCAGCACCTTGTGCCCGGGGCCGAAGAACACCTCCGAGTACGCGCGGTAGGGAAACGCCACGAACCCCGGATAGGGCAGGAAGTCGCTGGAGGTCCACTCCCACACGTCGCCGATCAACTGCCCCGCCCCGGACGGCGAACGGCCTCCCGGATACGCTCCCGACCGTGCGGGACGCAGATGGCGCTGCCCCAGGTTGGCCCGCTCCGGCGTCGGGTCCTCGTCGCCCCACGGATAGCGTCGGGAGCGGCCGGAGGCCGGATCGTGCCGGGCGGCCTTCTCCCATTCGCCCTCCGTGGGCAGCCGCCGCCCCGCCCAGCGGGCGTACGCGTCCGCCTCGTACCAGCTGACGTGCAGCACCGGCTCGTCGTCGGGCACCGGCTCGGTCACCCCGAACCGGCGGCGCAGCCACTGCCCCGCCTCCCGCCGCCAGAACAGCGGTGCGGCCAGGTCGTGTTCACGGACCATGGCCCAGCCCTCGGGGGCCCACCAGCGGGCGTCCCCGTATCCCCCGTCCTCGATGAAGCGGAGGTAGGCGCCACAGGTGACCGGCGAGGTGTCCAGGTGGAACGCCGCCACGTCGCACCGGTGCGCGGGCCGCTCGTTGTCAAGGGCCCACGGCTCGGCGGAGGTCCCCATCGTGAACGGGCCCCCGGGGAGCAGGACTTCCTCCGGGAGTGCCTCGGAGCCGTCGGGCGCCGGCGGGGCGGCAGCGGTGAGCGCCGCAGGACCCGCACGCAGCTGATGGGTGATCAGCATCGTCTCGTCGTGCTGCTGTTCGTGCTGGGCGATCATCCCGAAGGCGAACCCGGCCCGCTCCAGCGGGCGTCCGCCCTCGTGCAGTGGTGCGTCCTCCAGCAGGTCCAGCGCCCGCCCCCGCACGTCGGAGGCGTACGTCCGTGCCTCGGCGGGGGCCAGCAGCGGCAGCGAGGGGCGTGCCGCGCGCGCGTGCTCGAAGGCGTTGTACAGCCCGTCGATCTCCGGGCGCAGGGCCTCCCGCCCGCCGACCGCGCGCAGCAGCCACTGCTCCTCCTGGTTGCCGATGTGTGCCAGGTCCCAGACCAGGGGTGACATCAACGGGGAGTGCTGGGCCGTCAGTTCGCCGTCGTCCACACTGTCGGTGAGCAGGGCGGTGCGCTCGCGCGCGGTCAGCAGCGCGTCGAGGGCACGTCGGCGCAGGGTCTCCGGATCGATGCCGGGTGCGACGGGGAAGCCGTCCGAGGCTCCGGAGCGGGCCGGGTCGAAGGCGTCGGAGTGCTCGCGGTCTTCTCGGCGCTGGGCGTCTTCACGGTGCCCGGTCATGCGGAGGCCGCCTTTCCGGGACGAGGCGGGATCGTCGGCCGGCCGGGGCGAAGGACCTTGTCGGTGCTCATGGGCCGCTCGGGTGGTCCGGTCGGCACACCGGGGCCGGAGAGCGGGCTCAGCTCGGTCAACAGGCTCGGCCCGGTCAGGTCGCCGGGCTCCGGCAGGTCGTCGGCCGGACATCGGCCCCGGGCGACATAGCGGTCGGTGAAGGCGGCCACGGTGTCGCGCACCGCCTCGCTCGCACCCATCCGTTCCAGCGCCGGGAGCGCCGCCCCGAAGCAGACGGTGGCCGCGGCCCGCAGCTCCGGGTCGGCGAGGCCTTCGCGGGCGGCCGCCGTCCAGAGCGGATTGCGTGGTGCCGCCGGTGCGCCCGCCGTCTCGGCCAGCGGCTTCACGGCGCGGTACACGGTCTCGGCGGCCTCCGGGTCGTCGAACAGGGCCGTGGCGACGGCAAGCGGCACCAGCCACCCGTCGGGCCCGATCTGCGCGTCGATCATGCGCAGTTCGAGGTGACCGCGCGGCCGGACCGGCGGGAACAGCGTGGTGAGGTGGTAGTCGAGATCGGCCCGCACCGGCGGGCGGGGCGACCCGGTGCGGATCCACTCGCGGAAAGTGAGCCCCTCCGGCACGTCCCACGGGCCCGCCTCGCACCGGATGCACAGCACGGACGTGTCCAGCACATGCGCGGCCCAGGCCTCGCGCGGAGGGCTCCCGGAGCCCGGCGCGAGGGTCCGGACCGGGTCGAGGTCGGTCCACAACGCCTGCCGGGTGGAGCGCCAGCCGGTCCGGCGGCCCTGCTGGAACGGTGAATTCGCGAACGCCGCCACCAGCACCGCGCCCAGCAGGTGCGCGAGCTGCCAGCGCCGTCCGTAACCGAGCGGCCCCGGTTCCTCCTCGCCCGCGTCCAGGCAGACCTGGACCGACGCGGAGGTGCACATCATCGCCCGCCCGGCCGGTCCCGCGCGGTCCAGCGCGGCTTCCATCGCCTCGTAGCGCGGCTCCCGAAGCCTGCGGCGCGGCGTCTGCCACGGGTCGACGCCGAGCCCGACCGGCGCGAGCCCCGCCGCGCCGAGCGAGCGACGGACCGCCGCCAGATCGGCCGCGGTGGTCTCGACGCACTCCATGAGGGAGCCGGCCGGCTGCGAGCTGAGCTCCAGCTGTCCGCCCGGCTCGAACGTCAGCGCCGCGCTGAGCGGCAGCGCACGGACCGCCTCGACGGCGCTGTCCAGCCGCTCCTGGCCCACCGGGAGATGAGGACGTTCCCGGTCGTGGATGAGCCATTCGAGTTCCACCCCGACGGTTCGGGGAGGCCCCGTCTTGAAACATATGCCGTGCAGCAAATCCTCTGCCCCACTCTCGTCGAGGGGGTCCGCGTCCGGGCGCGAGCCGGTCGCGCCGGGAATGTCCAAGCCCATGAGGGCCTCCTTCGCAGCTGCGTACCTACCAGCCAAACCCGTACCCGGAGATCGCACAAGGGTGCACCCGGTCCAGGAAAATCCGGTTGCGTCCAGGCCGGGTTCCCCATCAGCATGCCCCGTATGCACCACACGGGGGAGCGCCGGTGAGCGCGCGGTTGCGCGGCATCGCGCGCGATACGGAAGCGGTCGTCGAGGCCGGGCGATATCGCAACGCAGCGGGTCAGGACGTGTCCATCGAACGGGCCGTGACCGCCGCACTGTCCGGCACCAGGCTCTACGGACCGGACCCGGTGCCCGTCGCCGCCCTGGACACCGACCGCGTCCCGCGCTTCGAGGTCACCGGCGAGAGCAGCCTCGCCGCGGCCCGTCGGATGACCGGTGAGGCCCCCGGCAAGGTCGCCGTCCTCAGCTACGCCTCGGCCCGCAACCCCGGCGGTGGATACCTCAACGGCGCCCAGGCCCAGGAGGAGGCCCTGTGCCGCGGATCGGCCCTCCACGCGACCCTCCTGCGCGCCCCCGAGCACTACGCGCACCACCGCGCCGAACGAAGCGCCTTCTACACCGACCGGGTGATCCACTCGCCCGAGGTGCCGGTCTTCCGCGACGACCGGGGCCGTTTCCTGGACACCCCACACACCGTCGGATTCCTCACCTCGCCCGCCCCCAACGCCGGGATCATCCGGCGCCGGACCCCCGAGGAGGCCCACCGTATCCCGGCCGCTCTGGCCTCCCGCGCCGAACGGGTGCTGGAGGTCGCGGCCGTACGGGGCTACCGCAGGCTCGTCCTGGGGGCCTGGGGCTGCGGAGTCTTCCGGAACGACCCGGCGCAGGTGGCGGAGGCGTTCCGGGCACTGCTCGGCGAGGGAGGCCGGTTCGGCGGCCACTTCGAGCAGATCGTCTTCGGGATCCTGGACCGGGACCCCGACTCCCCGGTCCGGGCCGCCTTCGCCCGGACCTTCGCCTGACCGGGGGCCTGTCGCCGCGATCGCACCGGGCCCGCGCTGCACCGGGCCCGCGCTGCACCGGGCCCGCGCTGCACCGGGCCCGCTCGGCGTCGGCCGTGCGTACCGCCGGCGCAGGGGCCGCGAGGTCCGGCCTGCCGTTCCCCGCCCTGTCGCCGCTCAGCTCCAGCCGTACCGCTCGCGCAGCCGCCCGGTGACCCGGTCGAAACGGTCCCGGTCCAGGGCGCAGGCCTCCCGCCGCATCCCGTCCTCGTGGACCCGCAGCACCCGGTCCAGATCGACCCAGGACGGCCGCCCCGAGCTGTCCCACGGGCCCGCGCCCAACGCCACCCACTCGTGGTCCCGGTCGTGCTGCTTGCTGGAGAGCTGGACGGCGAGCAGCGTGCCCGCCTCCTCGCGGGCCACGACGAGCACCGGCCGGTCCTTCCCCCGCCCGTCGTTCTCCTCGAAAGGCACCCAGGTCCAGACGATCTCGCCGGGGTCGGGATCGCCGTCGCGATCGGGGGCGTAGCTGGTGCGCACGGGACCCACGTCGTCGGGATCGGCCTGCGCGGTGGCGGTCGGCCCGCTGCTGCCGGGCACGTCAAAGGGGTTGTCGGATCGGTACGCGCTGTCGTGGAACGTCATCGCAACACCGTAGAACCTCCACCGCCCGGTCCCGGGAGGGGGCGTCGGGCCGGGGCCGCGGGGCGGCCTTCCGGCCACGGTGACCGGAGCTGCGGGCCCCGGGCCGAAACCCGTTCCCCCGGTCTGGAAGACTGCCCGACGCCATGAGCCAGTTACCCAAGCAGCCCGCCGAAGTCTCCGTTCCGACCAGCGCCGATGTCGCGCGCCTCGCCGGAGTGTCCCGGGCCACCGTGTCGTACGTACTGAACAACAACGCCACCGTCCGGATCAGTGAACCCACCCGACGCCGGGTCAGGGAGGCCGCCCTTCAGCTCGGTTACGTTCCACACGCGGCAGCCCGCAGCCTGCGCGCCGGACACAGCCGCATGGTCCTGCTGCCCTCAGGACACATACCGGCGGGACCGCTGCACCAGTACTTCTTCGAGGAACTCCAGTCGGGGCTGCGCCGGCTGGACTACACCGTCGTCCAGTACGGCAGCGTCGGTCTCACCGCCGACGAGGCGGCCACCGCCTGGGCCGAACTGCGGCCCGTGGCCGTCGTCGTACCGCCGGGGATCGCCCTAACCCCGCACGGCACGGGCATCCTGACCCGCTCCGGCGCCAAGGCGGTGATCACCCTGGGACCCGACCCGGTGGCCGGGGCGCACGGCCTGGTCATGGACCAACGCCAGGTCGGAGCCGGCGCGGTGGAACACCTGCTGTCCCGCGGCCGTCGCCACATCGGCGTCGTCATGCCCCAGGAACCGGGCCGGGCGCCCTTCTCCGAACCCCGTCTGACCGGGGCACGACGTGCCGCCGAACAGGCGGGGGCCCGCGTACGCCCGCTCCCGCTGCGGTACGAGGAGGAGTCCGCGCACCAGCTGGCCGCCCGCTGGCCGGAACTGGGACTGGACGCGGTGTTCGCGTACAACGACGAGTACGCCATGCTGCTGATGCGGGCCCTCCAGGACGCGGGGGTCGCCGTGCCCGCCGACACGGCGGTGATCGGGGCGGACGACCTGCTCATCGGCAGACTGCTGCGCCCGAGGCTGAGCACCGTTCGCCTGGAACTGGCGACGGCCCAGCCGCTGGCCGAGACGATCGACCGGATGGTCCAGCACCCGGGCAGGCCTCCGGTCCATCACGACCTGCTCCGCACCAGCGCCGTACACCGGGAATCCAGCTGACCGCCTCCGGCGCGACGACATGCGCGGCGCGCGGCGGATGTCTAGCGTCGGAGGCATGAGCCATCCGCAGAGTTACGAACTGCTCCTGATCCCCGACCACAGCAGAACGCGCACCGGAGCCCCCGGCCGGCCGATCCGGTCCGCGGTCGTCGCCGCCACCGGCGAGACGGGGGCCTCCGGCTACCCCCGGTACGCGGGCGAGGGCATGGAAGCGGACGTCGACCCGGAGACCCGGACGGTGGAGGCCGTTCTCATCGACGGCGAGGAGCTCGACTACGGCATGTCGGTCCGCGTGTCGGGGGCCGAGGGCGAACGCCCGGCGTCCTGAGAACACGTGCTCGCCGCCGCGGGCACGGGCAGACCGAAGGCCCCGACCGAGCACACCGCGTCCACGGTGTCGGTCAGGGCCCTCACTCGGTGCCGTGCGCCGGTCGGACGGCTACTGGGCCTCCGGCTGCCCCTCCCCGGCCTCGGCCGCCCGCTTCTGCTCCTCCACGGACTTGCGGACCTCGTCCATGTCCAGCTTCCGGGCCTGTCCGATGACGTCCTCCAGAGCCGCCTCGGGCAGCGCGCCGGGCTGCGAGAAGACCGCGACGTTGTCCCGGACGATCATCAGCGTCGGGATGGACCGGATCTCGAAGGCCGCCGCCAGCTCCTGCTGCGCCTCCGTGTCGACCTTGGCGAAGACCAGGTCGGGGTGGCGCTCGGACGCCGAGTCGTAGACGGGTGCGAACTGTCGGCAGGGGCCGCACCACGAAGCCCAGAAGTCGATCAGCACGAATTCGTTGTCACTGACGACCTGATCGAAGTTTTCCTTGGTGAGCTCGACGGTGCTCATGCTCGGGGTACCTCTTCCTCTGCCCGTGGGGGTCCTGTCCGGTTCTGTCCGGCACAACGGTGACTGCACTTGCGCTATTCCGCCTGCCCATGTGGCCGGGGCGCACACCCACGACGACACTGTTTCCATGACTGATGCAGCGAAGATCTCCGAGTGCTCGCCGTACGACGTCGTGGTCATCGGGGCAGGCCCGGTGGGGGAGAACGTGGCGGACCGGGCCCGCGCCGCCGGGCTCTCCGCAGCGGTGGTGGAGTCCGAACTGGTCGGCGGCGAGTGTTCCTACTGGGCATGTATGCCGAGCAAGGCGCTGCTGCGACCTGTCGTCGCCCGCGCCGACGCCCGCCGGGTACCGGGCCTGAGCGCCGCCGTACAGGGCCCTCTCGACGTCGAGGCCGTCCTCGCCCACCGGGACGAGGAGACGAGCCACTGGAAGGACGACGGCCAGGTCGCCTGGCTGGAGAGCGTCGGAGCGGACGTCTACCGGGGTACGGGCCGTCTCACCGGCCCCCGCGCGGTCACCGTCACCGCCCCCGACGGCACGGAGCACCGGCTCGCCGCCCGGCACGCCGTCGCCGTCTGCACCGGAAGCAGGGCCGTCGTCCCCGCCCTCCCCGGCATCGAGGAAGCCCACCCCTGGACCAGCCGCGAGGCCACCAGCGCCAAGGAGGCTCCCGGCCGGCTCGTGATCGTCGGCGGGGGAGTCGTGGGCGTGGAGATGGCGACCGTCTGGCAGGCGCTCGGCTCCGAGGTGACCCTGCTGATCCGGGGCAGCGGCCTGCTCCCGAAGATGGAGCCCTTCGCGGGCGAGCTGATCGCCGACGCCCTCACGGAGGCCGGGGCCCGGATCCGTACCGGCGTCTCCGTCACCGCGGTCCAGCGCCCCGCACCGGACGGCCCGGTCACCGTCGTCCTGGACGACGGCGACCGCGTCGAGGCCGACGAGATCCTCTTCGCCACCGGCCGGGCGCCGCGCACGGACGACCTGGGCCTGGAGAAGATCGGCCTGGAACCCGGCTCCTGGCTCACCGTGGACGACAGCTGCCGCGTCGAGGGCACGGACTGGCTGTACGCGGTCGGAGACGTCAACCACCGTGCCCTCCTGACCCACCAGGGCAAGTACCAGGCCCGCATCGCGGGCGCCGCGATCGCCGCCCGCACCGGGCACGGCCCTGTGGAGACCACCCCCTGGGGCGCACACGCGGCCACCGCCGACCACGCGGCCGTTCCCCAGGTCGTCTTCACCGACCCCGAGGCCGCGTCCGTCGGCCTCACCCTCGCCGAGGCCGAACGCGCGGGCCACCGCGTACGCGCCGTCGACCACGACCTCGCCTCGGTCGCCGGCTCCGGCCTCTACGCCGACGGCTACCGGGGCCGCGCCCGGATGATCGTGGACCTGGACCGAGAGGTGCTCCTCGGCGTTACCTTCGTCGGCCCGGGCATCGGCGAACTCCTGCACTCGGCGACGGTCGCGGTCGTGGGGGAGGTCCCCATCGACCGCTTGTGGCACGCGGTTCCGGCGTACCCGACGATCAGCGAGGTGTGGCTGCGGCTGCTGGAGACGTACCGCCGTTAAGTACAAACGGTGGAGACGCGGATGCATGGTAGGGATCGAAACATGATCGAACGTCCTTATGACGGTTGTGGTCGATGCCTTGTCGGTGTCCGCCGCCTGTCCCAGATGTCTGCAGCCACCAGCTCACCGGAGCGTCAGCGCGACAACGTGCTCGCCGTGGTCGAATCCGTCGGTGGGCACGTCATAGCCTGGGCTGACGACTGGGAGGTGTCCGGCGCCACCGATCCGATGACACGTCCCAAACTCGGTCCGTGGCTCCGGGGGGAGCGGGGACCGTACGACGGCATCGTGGGTGCGGCAGTCGACCGCCTTGGCCGCAATCTCGTCGATTGCCTGAACACCGGCTACATGATGCGGGATACCGGGAAGCTCCTCCTGACCTACGGTCACGACGGTCCTTGGGACCTGGACGACCCCAACGACGAGAACCGCTTCACGATGGAGGCATGGGGTGCGCAGATGGAGCTGCGGGCCATTCAGCGCCGCAATCGTGAAGCGACCATCAAGGCTCGGCAGGCTGGCCGGGTGAAGGCCAAGCCCTCCTACGGCTATGAGTACATACGGCTGGCCCCCACGGCGTCTGTGGACCGGGTGGCCCTCCACGGCCACGCTTCTAATACTCCAGCTGTAGATCGCGATCTTGCTGGGCGGGGCTGGTCCGGGAACGGGTGCGGCCACCGGTGATCATCGGTGTGTGAAGACAGAAGATCAGACGGTGGCCGCGGGTCACAGCATAGATCCTGCTCGCTGGCAGGAGGCGTTCGAGGCCTTGATGGGCCGTATCGCGGGACGGTTCGTCCGGGTGGAACCCCGTCGCCGGGCGAGGGCGTTCGTCCTCGGGTTGCTGTCGGGCCTGCCGCGCAAGAACTGCTGGACGCTCGCCGAGCATGCCGGGGACGCGAATCCGCATGGTCTGCAGCACCTGCTGTCGAGGGCCAGATGGGACGCCGACGCGGTACGCGATGACATCCGGGGCTTCGTCGTTGAGCACCTGCACCACGAGGACGCGGTGCTGGTCGTGGACGAGACCGGCGACCTGAAGAAGGGCACCGGCACGGTGGGCGTGCAGCGCCAGTACACCGG